>JBHPFF010000114.1:0-9684 GCA_042572165.1 Candidatus Latescibacterota bacterium
ATGTATCTCGCCCATTCGTGCCCTTACCTGAAAAACGATTGTCTCTGCGTCGGAGGAGATTACTGCCCTTTTCCTCCGGGGAAGGCGAAACTCTGCTGTTTCTATTGCCCGCTGTTTGACAAATGCCCCGATCGGACAGGGATTTGTGAGAGATTAAAGGAAAAATCATAACACAACTAAAAAATCCCCTGTCATCTTTAATGACAGGGGATTTTTTAGTTGTTACCTGTAAATTGGCTTAATGTATTTTATCTGCTCTGTCAAGGAGTACTTCCCTGGACATATCTGGTGCACCGCCAGTGCCGGTTTTATGACAGGCGTAACAGGTCATTTCCACTGTCAAACGAGCAAAACCATCCTTATTCAAAGCCGCTTTCTTCGAGCCGTCGTTAAGTTTATAATCGGGATCAGCGCTGATGCCAAAAATGTGTGAGCGTTCATCGCCCTTATGGTATCCTTTTACCATCGTATCGCTGGCTTTCCTCCCTGCATAGGGCATATGACAATCCTCGCAGGAAAGGCCTGCCATCGCCTTTATCTTGACATCTTTCTTGAATTTAGCCTTGTGACAGTCCAAACATGCACGCTTAATCCCTTCTTTGCTCTTGACAGTAGCATGGGGATCGTGGCACATCACACAGTTAAATTTGAATTTGGCCTTTTTATTGATAAGCATCTCCGTATACTGCTGTTTGCTCAAGACCAAATCATCGGAAAAGAGTGAAAGCGTGTTGTCCTTATTGCGCTTATGGCACATGCCGCACATCTCTGATTTATTGTGAGAAATGATCTTCAGATCGCCTTTGTTCTTTTTGAGTTCCCGTAAATTTTTCGGTCCGGTAGCCGCATGCTCATGTCCGGGACCATGGCAATCCTCACAGCCGTGAGCAAGCTTGGCATGCGCATGTTTATCAAAAAGTTCTTTTATCGCTTTGTGGCACATGCCGCAACCTTTTGATCCGACATATTCATCCTGCGCCTGGCTTAATACGACAGGAGAAGATAGCATGGCACTTACACAAAAGACTAATGCCATTAATAATAATCCAACAACCTTTGGTTTCATACTCACGACCTTTTCTTAAATGACTTTATACGAAAATCTTAAACCCGTTTTAAAATTTCAAATAAAATAACAATTTTACATACGAAACGGCAAGCATATAATTTAAAAAAGAGTTGTTTATCACTTTAAGAAGCATCGGGTACTCAATGAAATCATTTTCATCAACGAATAAATATGAACAAACTTGTTGGCTGTTCTTCTCATGTTTGCATATATTTGGAAATGTGGAAAAGGCAATGGATACAAAAGATGTGAAAAAGAAACCCGACCGTGTCCTCGGTGATGAATGGGAAAACTGGACAGGCGACCTCGATGAAAGTCTGACATACGAGGAAACCGCCGGCCTTTTCACTCTCTACGCTGGTCTGACACTGCTGTTTCTTCTTGCCGGTCTTGCGTTTATCGTCTACATGGTTGAGCCGCGTCTTCACAATATTCATCCGGCACTGGCTTATATGGCTTGGATATTTATTATTGCAGTGATCTTATCAACCACTGTGTGGTGTGGTCTTGTTGCGGGGAGTGTATTCACGGGGAAAAACCTTGTGGTTCGCGGCAGGCTAGGGCAGGTTACTGCTACTACCATTCTCCCCTTTGTCCTTGCGCTTGGCCGCCGCATGGGCATATCACGCGACAGGCTGGGTAATTCGTTTGTCTATTTTTCCAACGCTATTGTCAAGGCAAGCTACAAACCGGGGAAAGGCACTCCAATTATTCTTCTTCCCCGCTGCCTGACACCGGAATTAAAGAGCCGGATTAAGGAACTCGCCGCACGCGCAGGCGTTAAAGTTTTTACCTCCGGAGGTGGCGAACAGGCACGCAGGATTATTCGCGAACAGCGCCCATCAGCTGTAATTGGTGTCGCCTGTGAACGTGATCTTCTGAGCGGCATCAGGGATGTCGCACCAAAAATGCCCACTATCGGCGTGACAAATAAACGACCTGATGGGCCATGCAAAAACACACTTGTGGACATGAAAGAACTCAAAAATGCCATTGAAACCCTGACGGGGATTTCTTTTGACTGAAAAATTCAAAGCAATTCTCATGTTTTCCGGGGGACTGGACTCGATACTTGCCGCAAGGATCATACGTGATGAGGGATTCGAGGTCGTCGCCCTTCATTTCTATACAGGATTTAACGGGGCGGTCAGCGGCGAGATAACCAGGGGCGCCAGTTGGAAATGGACTCCGGGACAGAGGATAATCGATTCAGCGGAGAAACTCGGTATACAGCTCGTGCCAATGGATGTATCCGATGAGTACCTCGATCTCATTATAAATCCGCGGTACGGTCACGGATCAGGGGTAAATCCCTGTATTGACTGCCGGATATTCCTTCTCAAAAAAGCAAAAGAGGTTATGGAAACTAAAGGAGCCGTAATGGTGTTTACCGGGGAGGTTCTCGGCCAGCGGCCCATGTCACAGATGAAAGGAACCCTGAGGCTTGTCGAGAAACAAAGCAGCATGAAAGGGAAACTTTTACGCCCGCTTTCCGCAAAGCTCCTCGATCCTACTATCCCGGAATTAGAGGGTATTGTTAACCGCGGTCATCTTTACGACATCAGCGGGCGTTCGAGAAAACCACAGATGGAACTGGCTAAAAAATTCGGCATAGACTGGTATCCCTCTTCCACAGGCGGTTGTTTGCTTACCGACAGGAGTTTCAGGAAAAAATTCCATGACCTTGTCAGCCATTCCAATGGCAGAGAAATCACACTGTGGGAACTCAACACACTTAAGACCGGACGCCATTTCAGGCTGGAAAGCGGAGTAAAGGTCATTGTCGGAAGAAATATGCTTGAGAATCAATATCTTTTTGATTTGCTCGATAATACCTGCTGGTACTTTGATGCATGTGATTTCAAGGGAGCGATGGTTTTTGCGCTCGATGAACCTGGTGAAGAAGATTTTCTGACTATTTCAGCCATTACTGCCCGTTACAGCAAAGGAATACACGAAACATCCGTTGCCGTTACCGCAGCCAGAGGTGACACAACTCGACATTTCACAGTTAAACCTGCGGAGCACAGCAGTATCGAGCCTTTGATGATCTGTTAAAAACTAATTATCATATCAGGAAACCGAAAAGTGCCATCATGCTGTTTCGGAAAACCCATTTCTAAAGCGAGGTCTGTTGTATGCCTATCAAAAAATATGGAGAATTCATTGAACAGATGGAAGGAGGGAATATTCTCCTTTCGGCAGCTCCGGAAAACTCGGGAACCACAGACGGTATTCCCCAGATGAGTGTGAATTACATTGAACTTCAGCCGGGTGAAGAAGTACGCCCGCATACTCACAGCCGTGCTGAGGTGTATGTGTTCCTCACAGGTAAGGCTATTGTAATGACAGGCGATGAAATCCTCGAGGTCAGCACGGGAGATGTAGCACTGGCACCTATCGGCACTCCCCATGCCATAAAAGTTCTCGGTTCGGATCCGCTCAGGTTCTTTGCGTTTAATTCTCCGCCCGCATCGACATGCCCTATGGTTGATGCTCCTGAAGAATACCTGTGGAAATGGAACCAGACTTGATAAAGGAGGATTTTCGGGAAATAAACAGGCTCTCGCAGGGAAAAATTCAAAATGATGATCCTTTTCGTAAATGTAAGACAGGATTGTTATTTCAAAATCAGCATATAACATATATTTTTAGAAAAACTTTTTATCTTTTACATCTTTGTGAGAAAACCGTTTCAGCGATCCCATGGAAATCCCTGATAAAAAAAACTTTTTAGTACTTGTTTTCCTTTTCACTGCCGCTGCGCTGCCTGCCTGTGCAAATGAAAGCGAACCGTTTCCTTTCAAAACGATGGTTGTTTACGGTAACGGGTCATCAGGGCCCTATGCTCTCGGAGAGCAATTCATCGACGGAACGGTCTCTCTCGTTTCGCATACCGTCAGTGACAGCCTTTCTATCACTGAACGGGACAACATTGAGAGTTCAGTTACTTTCAACCGTTCTCTTGCGGGTGATGATTCGGTTGTTGTAAGGTTTGCCATTCCTCCTCCCTGGCTCAGAGAAATTTACCGGCGTCCTCAGGCAGAGATTTCACATGGGCGCGGACTTGCCGTATCCTATCAGTCCTATCGTGAAAAGATTCCCCGGTCGTTTCCCGGACTCCGTTTCGGCGGCTCAAAAACCTTCGACATCAATGCCGGAACAGATTACCAGGCAGCACTGAACCAGACCTTCAGACTCTCCATCTCCGGTAACCTCACCGATGATATCACACTCAACGCCGTCGTCTCCGACCAGAACATACCAATCACACCGGAGGGTGACACCCGCGAGCTTGAGGAACTTAACCGGGTCCTGATTGAACTTAAAGGCCGGAATTTCAGTGTGGATATGGGCGATGCTGATCTGAGGTACAATAAAGGCAGGTGGCTGTCGTATGCGAGAAGGCTTTCCGGCGCCCAGGCAAACGTTACACTGGGAGGAATAGAAGTATTCGGTTCCGGTGCCGTCTCTGAGGGACGTTTCATAAGTAAGCCCATAATTCCGGTCGAGGGCAATCAGGGACCGTACAGATTTATTGCCGACGACGGCCGTGCGGATATCTCGATTGTTCCCGGAACAGAAAAGGTATGGATCAACGGGGAAAGACTTACCCGTGGAAGCAGCTACGACTACACAATAGAATACGAAACCGGTGAGATTACTTTTACGGAAAACCGCCTCATCGGTTCGGACATGCGCATAATCTGCGATTATGAGTATACCAGCGAAAGTTTCAGAAGGGATTTTTATTCCGCAGGAGCAAACTGGGCGTTACTGGATAACCGCCTCACACTGGGAATGGTGGTTGCCCGCGAATCCGACGATGCCGATCGCCCTATCCTCGGCGATCTTGACGACGATATGAGAAGTGCGCTTGCTCTTGCCGGTGATTCGCCGGCAACGGTTCCCGGATTACGTTCGGCAGCAGGGGATACAACCGGAACTTACGATCTTGTCGACAGTCTCCTGGTTTACAATCCCCTGAAAAAGGGTGATTATAACGCCACATTCTCGTGGGTCGGCAGGGACAAAGGCTCATACCGTTACCTGGGTGGGGGAATTTATGAATTCGTTCCTCAGGATAAGCGAACCACCGGTTCAGGAGCCTCATATAAACCGGTTGCTCTTATCCGGAGCCCGGTGTCTCAGACACTTTCGGGCGTGCACCTGACATTCGATCCGGTGTCGTTCGTTCACATCGAAAGTGAACTGGCAGGCACCTCACTGGACAAAAACACTCTCTCCGGTAAGAATGACAGCGATAATAGCGGCGGCGCCTACCGCTTCGGAATCGCTTTTACACCGGTTCTACAGACACGTGTACCGTTAAAGGTGAACATACAGGGGAAAAACCGCCGTCAGGGAAAAAGGTTCGCACCCCTTGACCGTGACAGGGCAGCAGAAGAAAACAGGCAGTGGGGACTGCCGCTTGTCGCTGTCCCGGAAAAAGAAGATGTGTCTGAATACTCGGGTGGGATATACATCGGAGAGGGAAAACTCAATGGTTCCGGTGTGAGAGTGTATGGCGGGCGCATAGGGCTTGGTGGCTCCGCACTTTCAACCCGCAGAGGTGCTGAAGCCCATTTCCTTTTGAGTGGGGGCGGAGAGGGTAATCTCGATGTTAACCGTATCATCAGGGAGGGTGTTTCGGGGCTTCCTGACGAAATTATTGAGCGGCTTAACGGCGATGCGTCCGCAGAAATAAGAAGCTTTTTACCGTCACTGGAATATGAGGGTGAACGGATCGAGGGACGCGGCGACTATTCTCACGGCACGGCGTACAGTGAAATTCGCACAAGTTTGAAAACCCCCGAATTTCAGGGTCTGCACGGGAGTATCGAATGGTTTTACCGCAATGAATACAAGAAGCGGATATCGTGGGCTGACAGCTCTCTTGCGAGAGGCGGAAGCATAGAAATCTTTGCCGGTAAAGGTGCAAGGGGGTCTCTCCGGACACGGTATGCTAGGCGCGAACGGATAGGCGGCTTGCATCAAAGCACAACCGACCAGGCTCTTATCGAAGGCTCATACCGTCCGGTCAACAGCATGGTAAATTTCGATCTCTCGTACAGGGCGGGCAGGTTGCGTGAGGCATTGAAACGAAAAAATTACATTTACACAGGCGGCGACCGCGGCTCATACCGCTGGGAGGATCATAACAATGACGGTATCCGCGATCCGGACGAATTCATTCCTGACGAGCACGGCTCGTATTACCTGTACGAAGAAACTCTCGAAGATTATAACCCGGTCAATGCTGTCGAAACATATGGCAAGATTGTCCTCGTTGTTCCCCCGGGATGGATTTCCAGGATTTCCGGCTTTCCCGTGAGCGTGAAAACCGAGACATCGTTCGAGGTAAAGGAAAAATCTGCAGCATCCGCTTCGGATGTTTTTCTCCTTAAACTATCACGTTTCAGAAAGAGCGGATTGACATCCTCCGGCAGTTTGAGGCTTCAGGAAGACATAACGGTTCCGGTGGCGAAGGAGGGTTCTGTGAGATTTCGCCTGTTCCGGCTTGACACTTACGAAGGGGAATTTGTGTCAGGTGCCGAGCGCAGGGGTGAAGAAGAACAGTCGATTCGCCTGAGACTGCCCGCCGGCGAGAATGCCGACACCGAAATTGCCCTTACCCGTGCACTCTACCGCCGCCTCATGGAAAACAGGCAGTCTGGCAACTACCGGGTGAGGTCGTTATCGGGCAATACGGGATTTTCATTTTACCCGTGGGATGCTGTAAAACTCGGTGTAAATTTTGGTGTTGGACAGGATAGTGACCGGATTTCAACGATAAAGGCACGTTATTATCTTCTTAAACCGTCGTTTTCCTATTTCTTTTCTGGGCGGGGACGTGTGGAGGGTTTCTACTCGCTTACATTGGTGAAAATCGGTAACTTCCGGAAAGGCATGAGGATTCCCTATACAATGGCACAGGGGAGAAAAGAGGGCAACAACCATGACATCTCGATTACCTGTGATTACCGGCTCTCTCATCGAATGAACCTTATTTTCACCTATACGGGGCGTCGTTTCGCCGACCTGGATTTTGAACATTTCGCCAGGGCTCAGCTCAGGGCGGTGTTTTGAGAGGTTATATGAGAACGTTTGTTGCCTGTATACTATTTGTGCTGCTGTTATGCATTACCGGGGCGGGATCTGCAGAACAAACCGACGCAGTCCCCGTAACGGCTGATACACTGCTCGATTCCGTGGCTGTTGTCGGAGTCGATTCAATTACTCGTAAAGAGCTTGACAGTATTATCCTCTCAAAAAAGGGAGGCATAATTAATGAGGGGCTGGTCGAGCATGATGTGGAGGCTGTATCCGACTATCTCCGTGAACACGGCTGGTGGAAAGCAAGTGTGACCGCCTCTGTGGACACACTTCCCGGAGAACCTGTGGTGCTCACTTTCGATGTCAACCGGGGAAACCCCGTATTGTTCGGCATGGTAACGTATTCTATTACCGGAGATACCCGCTCGTTTGTTCCACCGCCAGTCGGGAAACTTTACGGCGCTCCGTTTACCAGACAAAAACTGGATACATCCATTCAAACACTCATTTCATATTATACCGTGCGGGGTTTCCCCGATGTGACTGTTTTTCCTGCACTCAAAGCCCGCGGTGATACGGTGGATATTGTGTTACACATAACTGCGGGTGCGCAGGCACATATTGATTCGATAGCCGTACTGGGACTTTCGAGAACGCGGGACTCAGTTATAAGGCGTGAATTGTCCGGACTTGCCGGGCATCCGGCAGATCAGGATGCAGTAATCCGTGTCCGCTCTATTATCGAGCGGCTGACCTATGTACGCATGGTTGATACACCCACTGTTTTATATGATTCCGAAAGCAGAAGCATTCTTATGATTGAACTCACCGAGGGAAATCAGGGAACGTTCGATGGCGTCATCGGATACCAGCCGTCACCCGCCGGTGATTCGGGAGAAATTGTAGGGAAGATCGACCTTTCTCTGGAAAACATGTTCGGCACAGGAAGGTCGTCACTTATAAGATGGGAAAATCTCGGTAAGGATACCGAGGATCTCGAAATACGGTATCGTGAACCCTGGATGTTCGGTCTGCCCTGCTCCGCAACAGCCTCGTTCCAGCAGGAACAACGTGAACGACAGGGGTACACACGCACCATCCTCAACGCTGGAATCGGGCGTCATATCGGCAGGTTGCACCTCGACGGCGGTTTCCGGTATGAAAAAGTCAGTGCCGACTCGGCTCACAGCTCACACGCCGAAGGGTTCGATCTGGGAGTGGTATGGACATCTCTCGACAGTCCCGGAAATCCCTCAAGCGGTATAAGGTATTCAGTATCATGGTCGATGGTTTCAAAGCGTTATCGTTTCGGCGCGGGAAGGAAAAACCGCCTCGACCGCTCAGAATTCGACCTTGACCACTATATTCCCACATTATCACGACAGAATATCGCGCTCCTCTTACGCTACCGCAGGGTTGACACACCGCTCGAAAAGCTCGGTCCCTCAGACCGTTACTGGCTCGGCGGATCATCGACTATCAGGGGATACCGTGAGAATATTTTCCCCGCTGTCAAGGCGCTGTGGTCTTCCGTTGAATACCGTGTTCTTACCGGAGAGGCTTCGAGAGCCTTTGTCTTCGTTGATTCCGGCTATCTCATTAACAGGATCAGGTCCGGCGAGGGGTTCAAAAAAAAGACCGAGACTCTTGTTGGTTACGGGTTCGGGATCAGGATACAATCACGTGCCGGTACCCTCGGTTTCGATTACGGACTTGGCAAAGGTGACAGCCCCGGCGATGGCAAGCTTCATGTGAGACTTTCGACAGATTTCTGATGCTTCTATTTATGGCTCCAATGAGTTTCATATCATGTTTATTTTAATAAAAAAGTATTTGCATTATATAAATTCTATATTATATTAAAATAGAGATGCTACTCAGCTTCATAGCGTATCATGCGTTTAATGGACCGCTCCTCAACCAAAGGATGGTGATAGACGTATGAAACTTCATATTGGGCATCATGTGGTGGACTATTGTGTCTGCGTTTTTTGTATTATTGTTACTGTGGTAGCAGCAGCACTGGTAATAGCAAAAGTTATTGTCCCTATTCTTATAAGGGGTTTTGCGCTGAGCAACTGGTTTAGATTTTAATGGATGGGGACATAACCCGCTATTTTCTATAATACCCCTGTAACTCTGGTTTCTTCAAGAGTATTATGTTATGTTGAGATATACCTGAAGAATATCATGCCCCGACGCCGACTTCCTCTTCGTCATGCTTACTCCCGCCGTTACCTCCGTCTGCGGTATCTATCTCAGACAACCGCACGCTGACCAGGGATGAGAGACCCGGTTCACCCATTGTAATGCCATAAAGGTTATCCGCCGAAGCCATTGATTTCTTGTTGTGAGTAACCATGATAAACTGCGTTTCTTTTGAAAAATCCCTGATTACTTTCAGATAACGTTCGATGTTTGCATCATCGAGCGGCGCGTCAACCTCGTCGAGAATACAGAATGGGCTCGGTTTGACAAGGTAAATGGCAAAAAGAAGGCTGATGGCTGTCAGGGCACGTTCGCCGCTGGAAAGAAGGTTGATAGAACGAACATTCTTG
>JBHPFF010000115.1:0-9624 GCA_042572165.1 Candidatus Latescibacterota bacterium
CCTCCTCGGGGAAGTTCCGACTATCTACGAAGGTGAAGGTACCATGCTTAAGCGCGTGATATGGGATTATACGAGTTTTAAAACTAATTTCGGCTTTGTCAACCATTATGTAATACCGCCGGGAGTCTCGGTGCCCTACCACAGGCATCCCGACATGGAGGAGATATATTATATCCTTTCCGGTATAGGGCGGATGACCATTGACGATGTAACCATAGATGTCAGAGCAGGGGATTGCGGGTCAGTGACACTGAATGGCGCTCATGGGATATACAACAATTCGAACGAAGACATTCATATGCTTGCTATCGGTTGTTCGGTCAACGAGGGGGTGTTCACCGGGATTAGGCTGCATGATAATCTGAAGAATAAATAGTTTATTTTAATCATTGCCGGTTTATGGTAATCCTACAGAAGTAATGGGAATTGGATGAATCCTATTGATTGAAACAAATATTTCCTTTCCCTTTTCGGGAAAGAGGAAATGTAGGCGAGTGGTTGTGGGGCAGTTCAATCTCCTTTCTTAATCATAATATCATCCTTCCATGTATGCTGCCATTCAATGTTCTGGTGAAGTTTGTACCTGATGACATGATCCTTCGGATATGCGCCGATGATCTTTATTTTGTTCCTGTCTCCCTGTCCGAGCCCACCGTTGGCGCAGTACTGCAGGTAGCCGATGTTTTCCCACGGGATTCCCATGAGTTCGGTACCGATACGGTCGACCGACACATAATCCTGCCCCGCAAGAACAACCCTGTGATCAACCGGATCTCCGCCGACCGGCCCGTTTCCTTCCATCCCTGTAACACCGTCAATGACGGAAAAATGCGGATGCACCTTCTGCGCCAGAAGGAACATGTTGACATTGAGGAGCTTCATGCAGGCGCGATTGTTGAAAGTGTATTCCGTCGTCGCATGCATCCTTACCTTGTCGTTGATGTTCTTTTCTCTTTTCAGAAGAGGCGATCCCATAACCACATTTTTCAATGACAGCGTGGCAAACAGGCAGTCGTGTGTTTTCATACGTGCCACGGAGATGATGAAATAATCCGGGTTGAGGAAAGTATTGATGACACGTATCGGTACGGGGCGAAGGTTACTGTCCAGTATCCACTGTACTGTGGTCGGTTCCTCATTGAGGTCAGCAAGACGCACCCCGTATTCCGTGGTGAGCAGACCATAGCCGTATTCCTCGAGTGCAAAGAGCGAGCCGCGCGGCGAAACCGTGGATTCACCGATGATAATATTTCCCTCACAGATTGGTTTCAGAAAATCGAGTGCACCCCGGACAGCATCGGGATGTGTCGCGCACAACGGCCTGCCGTGAGTAACACAGTTGACTTTAATCAAAACATTTTTGTTTTTAAGAGCGTTCTTCAGTTCCATTTCAAACGGCTTCAGTGCCTCATAGGTCATATCTCGGCGGTTAGTTCCTGTCACCAGTGAGACACGGCTTTCTCCCGGATTGCCGGCTGTTTTTTTGTCTCCATCGGTGGTAAGTGCATGAGAAATACGAATTGAGTTTTGAGTAGAACCAGCAATAATTCCTGCCGATGCGGACGCTATCTTTTGCAGGTAATCGCGTCGTTTCATGGTAAGTATCCTCTGTTTATACACCAAAATATTTTCGATGGCACAGTGTCCAGCCTTAACTAAAAAGAAATATCAGATAATCTTTTAAACACTTTAAAGATGTTTTATGCAAAATATGTAAAATAACTCGTTATAAAACCAGAAAATAATTTGTTTTGGCCGCAAACTTTTCCTTGTTGCCTGGCATGACCAAAAAACAGTCTTGATTTATTATATAAGAAATAAGTATATTTTAAACCATTCTAATCATGAATCGAATAGTAGTTATATAATAGAAGGTAACTATGCGTACCACGAGACGTGAATTTATAAAAGATGCAGCAGCGGTTGGTGCATCGGTGACAGCATGCAGTATGATTGCAGCCGGCGACCTGAAAGCCGAAATGCCACAAACAGAGGTTGAAGAGGAACGTTGCCCGTATTTCGATCAACCGAAGCATTGTAAAGGTCAAAGCGCAAACGGCAAGTTCCCCTGCGAGGAATAAGCCTTTCTTGATTTTCTGTGATTGAGGGTAAATGATATGCGTAAGTTTATAGTTTTCGTAACGTTGATACTTTTAGTGCTGTCCACTGTCGATCCGCAAGCAGCGGGTTATGGGAAACGTATCATATTCCTGCCGTTTTATGATGATTCCGGGTATAGAGGCCCCTGGGAACTTGATTACGAGGTGCCCCAGATGATAGGCGACATGCTCGGAGGTACTGATGATTACTTTTATGTCATCCCGATGGATTCGGTCCGTCAGATAATGGAGAACCCGGAAAAGCCAAATATATTCAAACAGTTTTTAGGATTATTTGTTAACCGCAAGAAAAATCAGAAGATACTTACAGATGCCGAAATCCTTTCAGCGGCGCGTACACTCGGAAGCGATATTGTGATTAATGGTGAAATTAAAAATTTTAGTTTCAATCGCACGGGTGGTGTAGAACCGATGATCGGGGGATATAAAAGGTATAGTTCGAAAGTTACTATTGAACGTGTTCGTGTTTTGAGAGTTTCAGATGGCCGTTCTCTCGGGATTGTTTCCGGTGAGGAATCCAATGTAACCGGCGGACTGGGCCTTGAGCTTTTTGGTAAACCTCGCCGCATGGATTATGAATTCCTGAGCCTCGACAGCCTTGATTTCGGATCAAAACGTTTCATTAACACCCTTATGGGTCAGACAACGATAGAGGCACTTAACAAAGTTCAAAAGGAACTTCGTACCGTTATATCCAGACCGGATACAAGCTGGTTTAGCATGAAAAATTTCAAGGTTGTTTCGATTGATGACGGTATTGCTTACATCGACGCAGGTTCTGAGGATGGTATTTCGGCAGGCGATAGATTTATCGTGTATACTCCCGATTCAGATGTTAGGGTCGGAAAGATTAATGTTATTAATGTATTTTCTGCTCACGCCTCAAGCTGTGAGATTTTAGATGGGAAAGACGAGATACGGCCAGGGGACAGGATCATGCCGGAATTTTAGTCGCTTTTTTTCTGACAAGCATGAGTTTTCGGTATATAGTGTTTGCCCGTTCCCGTAAGAAGTATAAAATAGTATGATGAATTATAAACATTGGGTATGGGATTGAATTTACAATCCTGTACCTTTTTCATTGTAGTGAAAAGCTCAAAAGGAATGTCATAGAATTAAGATATACACCTTGATTCATTTATCATTGAAGCACATGGGAGATTATGTTTTGGCTTTTTGATTTTGAGGTGTATATTTCCATTGGTGCGGCAGCATTTGTCTGATTTAATGCCGTATAGTTTTTTAGAGTTCTATAGATTGATATGGGAAACGTGCAGTTGAATCACTCAACCGGTAATTTTGACAAAGGATCAGAGACCATGAAAAGACGAAACTTATTCAAAGCACTTGCAGCGTCGCTTCCGGCGGCATCAGTCCTTCCGCATTATCACGCTATGGCAGCAACTGATCGTAAGAAGGTGAAGATCACCGATGTAAAAGTTATGGTTGTCCGCGGGCTTTTTGACTGGCCGTTGGTCAGGGTTGAGACAGATGCGGGCATTTATGGTATTGGTGAGTGCTACTTTGGTCCCGACCCAAAGGGAGCCATTCTCCATTCACAGCGCCTCTCGCCTTCACTGAGGGAAATCCTTATCGGCGAAGACCCGCTCGATGTCGACCGGCTATATACGACTATGATTGCCAGAAAAGTCGGTGCGGGCGCTACCGCCGGAGTCACAGTAGCAGCCATCAGCGGTCTGGAAATCGCTCTGTGGGACATTGCAGGAAAGATACTCGGAGTTCCCGTCCATAAACTCCTGGGTAGTTTCCGTGACAGTGTGCCCGCATACTGGACCAAAACGCCCCGGAACATGCTCGATCCGGCATCATGCCGCGAATTCACCGATATGCTCAAAAGCCATCCATACGGCTTCAAAGCGGTCAAGAGCGACTATATCCGGAGAAGGGATATAGAAAGCCGTCTGAGTCGTCGTTTCACAAGAAAGGATATTGATCGCAACGCTAAAGGTTATATGAACATGCGCGAGGCACTCGGCGATGATTACGAGATCGTCTTCCACTGCCACTGGGAATTCGACTGGATGGATGCTCTTGCGCTTGCCCGGGCAATAGCGCCAATGAGACCATGGTGGCTCGAGGATCCTATGCCACCAGCTTTTTCCGATACATGGGTGAAACTCACCGAGGAATCCCCAGTTCCCATTCTCATGGGGGAGAACGTCTACACACGGTACGGGTTCAAGCCTTTCATCGTGAATCAGGGCTGCCACATAATACAGATTGACATTGTGAAAGCCGGGGGTCTCCTGGAAGCGAAAAAGATTGCTGATCTCGCTGACATCTTCTATATACCCACCTGTGCCCACAACGTAGCAAGCCCAATAGGAACCATAGCCTCAGCACACAGCGCTGCGTCCATAAGAAACTTCCTCGGTCACGAGTTCAATTACGGCAATATGAAAGATCACCTTGCCTGGGAAGCTTTCGCTGTATATGACAGGCCTTTTATCAAAGACGGGAAATACCAGCTTTCAGATAAACCAGGATTGGGTATAGATGTCAATGAAGATCATGTCCGCGCAAACCTTGCCCCGGACGAAAAATGGTGGGGGTAGAGCAGTTTATTCTCGGATAAACATCTAAAGCAAATGAATTCATTTATAGGAAGGGTATACCGAAACAGGGGCTTGCCTCAGTAGTTCTGTTCTATTACATTACGATGTGAGGTGAAAATTCTGCAGATGAACAGCAACAGAAAATCCTTTTGACTGAAGAGAGCAATAAAAAGGAAAACAATCATTTTTTGACATGATTCGGGATTGGGATGAAATCAATAGAAATAATATCGATAACACTGCTGGTAATTATTGGGTTTATTGCTTCGAATTATTTTGTTGATTATCTCATGCTTAAAGGGGCACTGGTGCGGTTTGTCGTCCGGATCGGATTTCAGGCCCAGATTATTGTTTTGGTCTATCTGTTTTTCGACTCTCGGGATAATGCCAGGAGACTGCGTGCGAACGAATATCGCTTTGCGAGGGACGACGTGGGAGAGTTAAAAAACGCACATTCAGAAGAAAACGTGAAAAAAAATAATGGAAGGTGAATGCTATGGACAGTGAATCTAACACCCAACAGCAGTATGAACCGATACTCCGCAAAAGTCGAATGGAAAGGATCCTGATCAGCAAGTGGTTCGGGTATATGTATATGATGGCAATTCTTGTTTATCTCCTGTTGTGCGGTTATGTGCTCGTGTTTTCCGGGTCTCTCTTTCTTGAGTCGGTAGCCAGTGGCTGGTATAAGGCAGGTGCCTCGGAATATGATTCCACATCCTTTATGCTGGGGTATTTGTATGGTTTTGCAAGTCTCCTCGGAGTGATCGGGGGATTATCCGTACTTGTCACAAAACCGCAGAGAATGTATAAATACAAAGTACTATTTTTCATTCCTTCGGTTGTATGGTCTGTGTTCCTTGTGCTTGATTTGATGCGTTACGGTTTGCAGTACTGGACATCGTATCTTTTGCATGTGCCTATCATGGCAGTATGTGTGTTTGCGCTGTACTGTGTTATAAAAAAAGTGCATATACCGTATTTCGGGGATACACAGCCAAGCCCGACAGGTCTTTAAGTATTTTTTAAAATAAGAGTAGGGAATGTTTTAATATATGGTAAATATTCGTTAAGGCGGCAGGTATGATTGTCGCCTTTCGTTTTCAATATTAATAATAGATTTGTTTACTGGATATAATAACACTTTTCCCTGTAAGACGGGGCATCTTTAACATAAGAAACCGGCATGAAGCGTCGTGGGAGAGTTCTTAGCCAACAAGAACTACAGTAGTATATTCTAATGGAGTATATATGCGTAAGTTTGACAGCAGGTTAAAAAATTTCGCTTACCTGCTCTATCGATGGGCAAAACCTTTTTGCGATCCTCTTGAATTCATGGCCGCCGGACCGCGGTATGTGGGTTTTTTCAGGGACTGGATTACCTATTTGAAAAGTGAGGGAGCCGAAAGGACGCCGCTGGGCGATACATATCCCATAATACATGAAAAAACCGAGGCCACACGGTTTGATGCACATTATTTCTATCAGGATATATGGGCGTTCAAAAAGATTATGAAATCCGATGCGGACGCTCATGTAGATGTCGGTTCCCGGGTTGATTTTGTGGGATTTCTTGCCGCGGTGATCCCGGTAACATTCATTGATATTCGTCCCCTCGAGGTAACTTTGGAAAATCTTGTTTCAACAAAAGGCAGTATACTTTCGCTTCCGTTTGAGGACGGTTCCCTGCGGTCGTTGTCGTGTTTGCATGTTGCCGAACATGTTGGGCTGGGGCGATATGGAGATACTATAGACCCTCTCGGCACAAGGAAAGCATGCTCTGAATTATCGAGGGTTCTTACTCTGGATGGAAATCTCTATTTTACCGTGCCGGTGGGGAAGCCGAGGGTATGTTTCAACAGTCATCGCATTCATTCGCCGTTTCAGATACTCGAATATTTTCATGATCTCACTCTTGTAGAATTTTCGGGAATTGGTGACAACAGACGATACGTGAAAAATTGTGATATGTCACTTTTTGAACAGTATGATTTCGCCTGCGGTCTTTTCCATTTCAAAAATATGCGAGAATTTAAATTGAACAAAGATGCTGTTTAATCGTAATAATTAGAAGGTAGAATATTCCTGTGAAAAATGAGGTTATACAGAAGGATGGCAGGTGACTTTGAAAAAAGTGAAAGCGTGACTGTACTTTGGTCCTGTTGTTATGGGCTGTGTATTGTATGATAAATGCTCAACTCGTTTTACATTTACTTATGAATTTATAGCCAGCAGAGGTGTGATGGTTTCAAGTATAACTGTTAGAGAGAACAGAAACGTGTTAATATGGCTGCTCTTGGTACTGATGCTTGTTCCCTTTGGGACTGAGGCTCAGCAGAAAATGGTAAAGATACTGGTGAGCACTCCAAATATACAGTTCAGGGAATATATGGCGGTTGGCGATGTTATTGCCGGATCGATCACCCGTGAATTCACCCGCATGGGAGGAGTCGAGATAATAGAACGAGAGAGAGCAGAAGAATATTTGAAAAGCAAAGGTCTTGATGAATGGATTGGAACGAGGGAACTCGCCCTTGAGGTAGGGGAGGAACTAGGTGCCGATATCGTAGTTTTCTCGTCGCTTTCAAGGAAATATGACAACATTTTTTACACAATTTATTTCCTTGAGATCGATCGTGATATCCTCCAGAGAACCCTGCGTGGATATTTCCTTGCCTCATCTTCAGCAAACGAAATAGGGCGCAGAATGAAAACCGAAACTGAAAAGCTTTTTAGGTATATTCCCAAGCTTTCTGAACTCGCGGACCCTGGAGTGATGTTTCGTGAAGAATCAGTAAATCCTGAACGTCTGCCGGTTTCTGCAGAGATAGAAGACCTTCCGCCTATCGACAATTTTTTGTATATTGAGCAGGTATTTTCCTATTTTCGAGTTTTCCCCGGCGAGACAGAGTATCAAAAGCTTCAACAACAGAAAATCTTGACGAGATTTAAATTCCGCGAGGATCTTGATGAGGAGTTGACTGATGTCCTCAACAATTTTCAAATATATGGTGATTTTGCCATGCGTCACAATCTCCAGGCTTTTCTCATAAAGGATTGCTCTGTACGGGCGATAAATGTCCTCCTCGCAAACAGAATACCGGTTTTCTATACCGATGGTATACTTATAGGATATTCCAATCTGCGTCCGGATGGATATTGCTTTTTCAAGAATATCGAAAACCAGTTGATCGAATCCTATGATCTAACTCACCGTAAACGTGTGGCCGCAATGTTCATCGTCCCCAAACTCGGCACGAAATTAGGATTTTCAAAGAGCTATCTCGAAGAAGCTGTCGGTTACTATAATGATGAGTTTAACAAGACTCCCCGGCTTGTTGAAATCAGTGACAGCATGTTTGATATAATATCAAGTGGTCTGACGGATTAGGGGATATATAAAATAGATATATTTTCTTGGTCCGGAATATTCATGAATTTTGCGCCATATCATATTATGTATTTTCTTGCATGATATTAATATTCATTTGTTTACATCTCATTCAATATGCAAATAGTTATTTTAATCTTTATTTCGCTCCTTATTATCTCTTCACCGTTAAAAGCCGATCCCTTCTGGGTCTTTTTTGAACGCGGACAGGGCTGGGAACCCGGAGATTACGTTCCTACTGAAATGATAAAGGGACTCTCCGGAACTGGTATGCGTGTCAGGACGGTATCACGGTATTTCAATGCTGTTTCCGTTAATTTCGATGGCGATCCCCATCTTTTGGAACGCTGTATTGGTGTCATGTATGTCACGCCGGTTCGCAGGTTTACGATAGTACCGTTCTTCGAGGTTGCAAAATCTGTCCGGCAGGGTGTCAGTGATGGTAATTCCGGGGAACATCTACTTAATTACGGCATTTCATACAACCAACTCCAGGCTCTTAAAATCCCATCACTACATGACAGTGGACTTATTGGAGCCGGTGTGGTGATAGGCGTTTTGGACACAGGATTTAACATTGAAAAAACAGGGTGTCTCCGGAATATTAAAATAACTCATAAACGAAACTTTATCACCGGAAGCGACAATGTCAGAGGTGACAGTCATGGAGGTCAGGTGCTTGCCTGTCTTGGGGGAGTATCTGATGGAGAGTATTACGGTGCCGCTTTCGGTGCTGAATTTCTACTTGCATTGACAGATGACATCTACACGGAAACCAAGGCTGATGAGGATCGCTGGGTAGCTGCAGTGGAATGGTGTGACAGCCTGGGAGCAGATATCATCTCCTCCTCGGTACTCTATAATTTCGGTTTTGATAATCCGGAGGATGACTATGCAAAGGAAGATATGAATGGATGCACATCGCTTGTTGCCCGGGCTGCGGAGATTGCGGTTTCACGGGGTATTGTTGTGGTCAATTCAGCAGGGAACGAGGGTGGAAACTCATGGAGGATTATCGCCACTCCTGCTGATGCCGAGCATGTGATAGCAGTAGGCGCGGTGACGAATCCAGTTGAGGGAAACCCGACCGTTGCATGGTTTTCATCCAGGGGACCTACAGCAGATGGAAGGATCAAGCCTGATGTAATGGCACCCGGCGTTGGTGTTATAATTCCGGTGTTGGGGGCTTCCGGGAGTTATTTAACCTACAATGGAACATCCTTTTCCGCTCCGCTTATCACAGGTCTGTGTGCGCTTCTCCTAGAGGCATATCCGGACTGGACGCCCTCTGATATTATAGCGGCTTTAAAAACTTCCGCCAGAGACCTTGGCGATGAGGGGCCCGACAACGATTACGGTTGGGGGATTCCGGATGGTGTTCTGGCGCTTGAGTATACCAAGGTAAATGTTGATTGGGACAATTCCGGAAAGGATAAACTCCCGGGGCAGGGGAGACTCAACCATGATGTTAGAACTTTCATGCTCAACAATCCTTTCCCGAATCCCGCAAATGCTTTTATTAACATCTCTTTAACCG
>JBHPFF010000116.1:0-9557 GCA_042572165.1 Candidatus Latescibacterota bacterium
CAGCCACGAGAAGACCCAGGAAAAGCAGCTTTTGCGTTTCACGCTCAAGCTTCTCTAAATCTATGGCATCAGATGGCCCTCTAAACCTCGATGATTTCAATTCATTCGCCATTGTGTATCACCTGCCCTGTGGATATTATTGTTATCAAATCACTTCTTTTTATACCTCAAAGAAATGGAATTTAGATATAATTATAGAAAAGAAAATTTGTATCATTTATTACTTAAAATTCATTTTGGTCAGTTTTTGAACAAATTGCCTAAATTTCAATAATTATTTTAGTTAAAAAGTTTCTCCCGTTAAAACAATAATAAATAGATATGTAAAATCAAGATATTTTTATATAATTTATTGAACTATATTTAAAAACTAAAAGCATTAAGGTAGTGTGGTAAAAAATAATTGTTTCAAGCGAAGAAAAAAGATACTGTTCGGTTATATATCAATAGAAGTTTGAACTTACACTTTTGAATGGCACTCAAAAGCGTAACAAAATAATTTTTCAGTTAATTTAAATGCTTTTTAAAACCAATTAATGCTTTTAAGTTATTCTGAAAATAATTCATTATCTACTTTATCTACTGATTATTTCTATTACAAAAAAAAGTGAACCTGAACTTATCCTTTTCTGTCATACTTGATAGAAAGGCACATAATTATGGGGAAGCGAGCGGTTTGGCTCCCGTTTTTGCCGGTCAGGAAAACGCAGGATCAGAGGATTTAATGCACGATCAAACACTGGTCAAAAGGCTTAAGGAGAGTGCTCCCGACGCCATAGACGAAATCGTGGAGCGGTACAAGAGACCTCTCTTCTCCTTTATCGTGCGAATTACAAACGACCATACCGCTGCGGAGGACATTTTCCAGGAAACCTGGCTGCGGGTAATACGCTATATTAGTAAATTCCGCGGGGATTCGAAATTTTCAACCTGGCTGTTCCAGATCGCTTTGAACCTGTGCAGGGATGTCGAACGGAAGAAAAAACGCTGGCTACATGTGCCGATTGAGGATTATGAAGATTCACTTGTCAGTAAACAGGGTGTCGATACGACGCGCATCATCAAAGCCCAGCAGGTGCGTGAGATTGTTGCGACACTGCCGGAAAAAATGCGCGAGGTGGTTGTTCTGCGCTACTTTCATGATATGAGTGATGAGGAAATTGCTGAAATAATCGGTTGTCCGGAGGGCACTGTTAAAAGCCGATTTCACCGGGCATCAAAAATACTGCGTAAAAAGTGGGAACTTGCAAACAAGATAGAATCACGGGAGATGAATAATTATGAAACCGCCTGATGACAAAGAACTTCGCAAACTTATGATTTATTTTGAGGTTGACGATCCTAGCCCTATACTGGTGAACAGGGTCAAACGCCTCATGCGTGAGGAACTGCTTCAGCTTTCAGCAGAACCGGCGCGCCCGGATAAATGGGTAATTCTTGTGGTCGGACTCGCTGTTGCGATGACCCTGTGCCTGTTTTACATGCTCACCGTGGGAACTGTACTGAGGTTTGTGCTTCCGCCGAACCTTCTCAGGGTGCTCGGTCATACACTGTATGCTTTCACAGGAGCAGGGGGAAGCCTTGTTGTCGGCGCATTCATGCTATTCTATTTCAAATATATGCAGTCCCGTCAGGTTAAAGTGCAAAAGGTAATGTATTGATAAAAATACTCAAGACACAAATAGATCAGCCGTCAGCAACATTACGAAAAAGAGGTTTTTAAAAGCTTAACGCTGAGAGTTCTGAAAGCTGGGACCTTTAATTAAAGGAGTTAAAACATATGAAAAACGAAGAAATGAAAAAATGCCCGTACTGTGCGGAGATGATCAAACCCGAGGCAATCAAGTGCCGGTACTGTGGAAGCATGCTGACAAAAAAAGAACTGAATTTTGATTTTCTTTCCACACCTGGCTGCTGGCACAGGGTAAACGAGGGGAAAAAAGTTGCCGGTGTCTGTACAGGTATTGCTCGACAGCTTGATTCGCCCGTTCTGATCCTGCCCCTCAGAGTGTTTTTTATTCTGACAACTGTTTTTTACGGTTTTGGTATAATTCTCTACATTATCCTGTGGCTTTTGATGCCTGCGCCCACAGATCTTCCGGGCAGAAAAGGAAAATCGGCAGGCTCTGTAAACACGCAGGACGCCGTAGAATGCGATGAACCGGAAGGCTCTCCTGAAACCGGGGATACTGAATCCCCGGAACCGGCTGAGAAGAACAGTACTTCCATGAGCCGACTTCCCTCTAATTTTGCTTCCCTTGGATTTGTGATTGTTCTTCTGCTGTTTATTTATATGTTTGTGCTGAACAATGTGATGAGGATACCAGTATCAACGGTATTGTTATTTTACACGTTTATCCTTGCCGGAAGTCTTTTAACAGGTACGGTGTTCTTGCTACATGTAAAAAAACTTCGGTTTCCGCTGGGCAAGGCTCATTAAGCCAAAGGAGATGATACCATATGAAAAACGAAGATATGAAAAAATGTCCGTTCTGTGCCGAGATGATCAAACCTGAGGCGATTAAATGCCGGTACTGCGGCAGCAGTCTGACCGTGAATCGCTTAACACCCGATGCACACTCACAGAGAGTCTACTGGCGGCGGATCAGCGAGGGGAAACGTGTCGCCGGCGTTTGTACCGGCCTGGCACATGAGTTCAATGCCCCGAAACTGATACTTCCCCTGAGGCTCTTTTTTATACTGACCACCGTTTTCTACGGTTTCGGGCTGATTCTTTACATTGCTCTGTGGATATTGATGTCCGGAACAACTGACAAACCGGTAGTGTTGAAACATGAGGATAGTGAAACGCATGAATCCGGCTACCGGAAACAGATCAGCCCTCTGGATGCGGTTCTCGGTATTTTATTGATTGTCACGGGAATTATTCTCGTGTTTGCCGGATCAACCAGAGGACATTTTCCAATATTTTCTTTTTTCAGGAATATTGAGTTCCCGGGATATATTTTTGGACCGACTGTGTTCAACATCCCCTGGATATCGGGATTACTGCCGTTTTTGATACTTCTGGGATTATTCCTGATTTTTCTCGGAGCGATCAGGTTCTTACGGATCATTCTCGGCTGCGGACTTATTGCCCTTGGATCAGTGTTTCTCGTGCTGTTTATCCCATTTATGCCGTTTGGTTTCTGGATGTTTCCTGCCCTTGTGCTCATAGGGATTATTCTCATGATCATCGGTGGCATGAAACTTGCCCTCGGTTCAACAAAAGTTGTCAGAGAAGAGCGGATTTCAGTGGAGAAGAACGAAACGCTTGCGCGGGAAGAGTAGGTTTGTCAAGGAAAAATTATGAGGCAGTCAAGACATTTCAGGATTGCATACATGAGTAGACATTTCAGGATTCACTGCCGACGTACAGTTCTCTCCGCCCCACTACTCCTTATACCGCTGTTTTATTGATCGTATTGCGGGCAGGCACACGAAAAACGCATCCACAAATTCAGGATCGAATTGTTTCCCGCGCTCCTCACGTATAAGCGAAAGCACCTTTTCCTCGCTCCAGGCTTCCTTGTAAGCCCGATTGCTTGAAAGTGCATCAAACACATCAGCGAGCGCCACAACACGACCGTAAAGAGGTATATCATCCCCCTTTTTCTTGAGCGGGCTGCCGTCACTGTCGGCATGTCCTTCGACAGGCTCCTCTGTAAAGGGATCAATATAACCGGGATACCCTCTCCCGTCAAATCGCTCATGGTGGTTCAGAGCCACATCCTGCGATGCTATCTCAAAATCCGATGTTGTTTCTTTAAAAAGCCGGGCACCGAACAATGTGTGTTGTTTCATGATATTATATTCTTCATCATCCAACCGTCCTGGTTTTTTCAGAATTGCATCCGCAATTGCGACTTTGCCTACATCATGAAGCATAGCTGCCATGCGTAAGGTATCTCTATGCTTGTTGATCTCATCAGTGGACACCCCTCGTTTTTTTGCCCACGCCTCGAATATTTCTACCGAATAGCTGGCTACCCTGTTGACATGGTTCCCAGTTTCTTTCGGATCACGGAGTTCCGCCATGTTTATCATGCGGAGGATAATTGTCCTCATAAGCTGTGCACGCTCAAGAGCACTAGCAGCGCTGCTTGCAAAATAGGCAATATACGGTTCAACTTCGGGATCGAAAACCGTGACATTCCCCTCTTCATCCATGGTATTGATCAACTGAAGTACGCCGACAATATTGTCCTGTATTGTTTTGAGAGGCACTGTGAGAATTGAGTGGGTTCTGTAATTCGCGCTCTCATCGAAATGCTTGTCGAAGCAGAAAGGCAAGGTTTCCGGAAGGCTATAGGCATCTTCTATGGTAAGCGTCTCACCGCTGGAAGCTACATAACCGGCACATGACTGGTTGTTTATGGGAATGGTAAATGTTGTATAGATAAGCTTCTGACCGGGTTCGAGCCTGCCTGAAAGGGTGTCGTTCTGCGTAAAACTGAAATCCAGGTTATTGCCATCCTTTATATAGATTGAGCCTGCATCACAATTAAAAAAATCCCGGGCCGATTGAAGAATCCGTTCCATCAGAACATCAAAATCCTTGACTTCCGAGATTTCGGCGCTCAGCATGATGAGGTCTTTCAACCTTTTTACATCGTCTATTGCCATAGCAAAAATCAAACTCCCTTTTTTATTACAATTATATTCTACAATATACTATAAATTAGTTCTCATATAAAAGCAACAGGGAAAGTTATATTTGCAATATATCAGATTTATTGACGATACCAGCAATCTTAATAAAAATTTCTGTTCCTTTTCTCAGAATTCAACTTAACAGAAATGCCTGCAAAAACAACCAGCCCCAGGACATCCATTATAAAATCCACCGGATCACAGTTACGGCCGGGGACATACAGCTGGTGAATCTCATCCATAGCAGCCCAGGGGATACCGGTGCCGAGGGTAAAAAGATACGGCCGAGAAAACGGTCTGGGATAACGGAACGCCCTGTATAGCAGCATCCCGAACAATCCAAATTCAAGCGAATGAACTATTTTATCAAATGAATAGAAGGGTAATTCCGGCAGTTCATAGCCCGATATTGATGACATAACAAAAATAAGCCCTGCGTAAACAAGTGCCGGAGCTTTATAGACAACAAACGGGGACTTTTTTTCAAGATCCGTGAACAAGTCGCACCTCTTGTGAGCCGGCAGAAGTTTGACCGATTTTGTAGACAACCTCGCCGGAAGAGCGAAGGGATTCAGCAAGGCCCTCAGCATCTTCCTGTGCAACAATAACCACCATGCCAATACCCATATTGAATGTCCTAAAAAGCTCATCCTCACTGAGTTTGCCAGTATCGGCAAGGAAACGAAAGAGCGATGGAACCTCCCAGGAATCAAGGTCAATAACAGCATCAAGATGACCGGGAAGTGCACGCCCAACATTACCGGGGAATCCACCACCCGTAATATGCGCCATTGCATGAAGGTTCTCATGGTTTACCAGGGGAAGGAGCGACGTCACATATGAGCGGTGCACGGCGAGGAGGGCATCCGCTACGGTTTCTCCGGTACCGGGAAGTATGTCATCCGGTTTAAGCTCCGCTGTCTGGAAAACGAGTTTACGTGCCAGGGAATACCCGTTTGTATGAAGGCCTGTGGAAGCCATACCCAGAATGATATCACCCTCACATACCCTCGAACTGTCAAGAATATCATACTGCCCCACAGTTCCAATAATAACTCCGGCAAGATCATATTCATCTCCGTGATACACATCAGGCAATTCCGCCATCTCACCGCCGATAAGCGCGCACCTGTTGGTTCTGCATGCCTCGGTAATTCCATAGATAATCGAACGAACCATCTGATCATCGTGCCTGGAATAGGCAAGGTAATCAAGAAAGAACAGTGGACGGGCACCCATGGCAAGAATATCATTACAACAGTGGTTTACCAGATCAGCGCCAACAGTATCATGACGACCTGTTTTTTGTGCTACCTTGAGCTTGGTTCCCACACCGTCAGCTGAGGCAACGAGCACCGGCTCTCTGATCCCGGAGAAGTCAGGTTTAAAAAGCCCGCCGAACGAGCCGATATCAGTTAGTACTTCCGGTCCGAATGTCGACCGAACCATATCCTTGATATGATCCTTCGTCTGCATGGCAGCATTAATATCCACACCCGCTTCCTTATAGGCATCATGTTTCATAACATGGTCTCCGTTATTTACGTTCAGTTTTCTTGTATTGCGTTAATATACTAATATAAAATAAGCATTACAAAATTAAATCCTGAATCAACATTAACTATTATTAGAAATATATTGTGTGCTGGTTTTTTCCTTTTTTAAAAAAAATTGGTTATTAGCAGAAAAATTCTTTGCTTTTTGTTTTTTTATTTTGTATAATAACACAATATATAATATTTCATTTTTCGATTTTCGAAAAAATATATTGCTTTTTTAGAAATTATTATATATCATTATATTATAGTTAACTGTTAGTTCATTCTCTAAACATCCTAACAAAAAAGGAAGGAGAAGCATTGGCACGGTTATCCATTAGCTTGATTCGTGAAGACAATCTTGAAAAAATGGCTGAAACTTTAAAAGCTATCGCACATCCCGTTCGTTTACAGATTGTTAATATACTTATGAACGGCGAACGCTCGGTGGGTGAACTGGTAAGAGCTTTGGGAACAAAGCAGTCTCTTACCTCCCAGCAGTTGAGTATTCTCAAATCCCGAGGTGTGCTCAAGTCCAGAAGAAACGGCAATGTTGTATTTTATTCTCTGAAGAGCAATGGTGTTAAAAACATAATTGCTACTATTCTAGCTGAAATCTAAAAAATACGTATAAACTTTTCTAAAAAAAGGCTCCGTATAGTGTTTGGAGCCTTTTTTTTGTGTTTTTTTCACATTTTTAATACCGAATAACTCGAAAAAACTTTATATTTTGTATTTACGGCTGCGGACAGACAGTCTTTTCACGTCAGCATACTCACTCATTCAAGGTGGAATTAGCATGGAACAGTTCATTCATCCGAACACTTCGCTTGGTCGTGATGTAAAAATCGGCCGGTTTTCTGTTATCGAGGAAGGTGTGGTAATAGGTAATGACTCTGAAATCGGGCACCATGTTGTCATTCATAAAGGGTCGAAAATTGGTGCCAACGTTCGAATCGATGATCATGCGGTTATCGGAAAACTTCCCATGTCCGCACAAAGGAGCAAGATAACGCGGGCAGGTCGTTCACCTGATCCTGCCGAGATCGATAATGATTCACTTATTGGTACCGGAGCGATCATTTACGCAGGTTCACTGATTGGTCGAGGTGTTCTCATTGCCGATACTGCTTCCGTCCGCGAAGATGTTACCATTGGTGATTACACCATTATCGGACGAAACACTACAATTGAAAACAAGGTTACTATCGGCACCCGCTGTAAAATTCAATCCGATGTTTACATCTGCGCTTTCTCCGAGATTGGCGACGACTGCTTTATTGCTCCCTGTGCAGCGACATCCAACGACAATTACGCGGGACGATGGAAAGAGCGCACCAGATATTATAAAGGTGTTACAATAAAAAACGGCGGAAGAATAGCGACAAACGCCACTGTCCTTCCAGGAAAAGTAATCGAACGTGACGGTATGGTTGCTGCCGGATCGATCGTTACAAAGGATGTCGCCCGGGGCAGCATAGTATGCGGCAATCCGGCAAAACCGCTCCGTCCGGTACCGGACAACCAGTTACTGGAAAACCAGGAGGAATGATTTCATGAAGGTACCCCTTCTTGACCTGAAAGCACAATATACCGCAATCCGCGATGAAATAGAACCTGCTGTCCGTGAAGTGTTTGAGAGTCAGTATTTTATTCTCGGGCCGAAAGTAAAAGAATTTGAGGATTTGGTAGCATCGTATTCCGGCACTGCTCACGCTGTGGGGTGCGCCTCGGGTACAGACGCGCTTCTTCTAACTCTCATGGCGCTTGATATAAAACCGGGGGATGAAGTTATCACGACACCGTACACCTTTTTCGCAACTGTCAGTTCCATTGTGAGGCTCGGCGCGAAACCTGTTTTCTGTGATATAAAGCCGGACACCTACAATATGGATACTGGCTGTCTTGAAACTCTGATAACAGGAAAAACCCGCGCAATAATTCCAATACACCTGTACGGCCTTGTGGCGGAAATGGGCAGGATCAACATAATTGCCGGCAAACACGATATTCCTGTCATCGAGGATGCCGCCCAGGCGGTAGGTGCCCTTTCGCCGTGGGGGAAAGCCGGATCGCTCGGAAGAATGGGATGCTTTTCCTTCTTTCCGTCAAAAAATCTCGGCGGTGCAGGCGATGGCGGCATGGTGGTTACGAATGATGGAGAGCTTGCTGAAAAAATTCGTATTCTCCGCGTTCACGGCTCAAAACCGAAATATTACAATTCGCTCGTGGGTATCAATTCGCGCCTTGATGCCCTGCAGGCTGCTGTTCTTCGGGTTAAACTGAACCATCTCGATGACTGGTCAGTAGCGCGCCGGGCAAATGCCGCAGCCTATGAACGGCTTTTTGCAGAAAATGGTCTGTCAGAAGAAATAATTACTCCGGTAATCCCGGATGGTTTCAGCCACATTTTCAATCAGTTTGTCATCCGCATAAAAAACCGTGACAATCTCCGCGAATTTCTTGGTAATCACGATATCGGAACTGAAATATACTATCCTGTTCCGCTGCATCTCCAGAAATGTTTCTCGTATCTCGGCTGCAAAAAGGGTGACCTGCCGGTGAGCGAAGAAGCTGCGGAAACAACGTTAGCCCTGCCGATTTATCCGGAACTGACAGAAGAAATGCAGCGTTATGTGGTAAACGCCATTGCAAGGTTCTACAACTGTTGACCTTTTCATCTTAAGCTTTCTTTGTGGGAATCTAAATATATGAAAATATGCCATATTACTTCAGTTCATATTCCTTTTGACACAAGGATTTTTTATAAAGAGTGTAAAAGTCTAAAAATGGCTGGATATGATGTGCACCTGATTGCTAAAAACGATAAGGATGAAGTGATTGATGGTATTCATATACATTCAGTACCTGAAAGGAAAAGCAAATTAAAACGAATGATGTTTACCACCTGGAATGTATATCAAAAGGCTTTAAAAATTGATGCTGTCGTTTACCACATTCACGATCCCGAGTTAATTCCTTTCGGGCTTCTTCTAAAATTGCATGGTAAAAAAGTAATATACGATATACACGAGGATTATCCTGATTATATCCAACATAAACAATATATCCCTTATTTGTTTCGAAAATCCATTGCTTTATCGACAGGAAAAATAGAAAATACTTTTACAAAATTTTTCGATGTAATTATTACAGTAGCTCCAAAGGTTACCAGCCGTTTTGAAAAGCTAAACAAGTTTACGTATGAGATTTGTAATTTCCCTTTTCTAAATGAGTTTTCAGAAGGTTATATGAAAAAATCATGGGAATCGAGATCTGATTCTGTTACATACGTTGGATCTATAACAATCGACCGGTCTATAAAAGAGATGATAGAGGCGTGCGGGATAGTGCAGAAAAAAAAAC
>JBHPFF010000117.1:0-9552 GCA_042572165.1 Candidatus Latescibacterota bacterium
GAAAAAGAAAAGTGGTTAAGCGGTGGTGGGAACATGACCGCTTCGTTCGTCTCGAGGTCGAGGTCTATCATGGCGTAATCCTCATCGAGGACAGCGATTGTTCCCCTGAAGAGCGGCTGGAGTTTGCTTTTCGGTTCGATAGACATCACATATACAGCTTTAGCATCCATGCTCCGATGTTCTAAAATTGTATATGTATAGTATTTGAGAGCATTGGGATGGGTAGGACCGATTATATCGAAACCGAAAAGCTCGATGTCATCGTCGTAGAGATTTGGTGTCATGCGTGCGGACCCTATTGTATCATTTTCCGGTATGTTTTTTGTGTGATGCTTAAATGTTGTTACTTCCTTTGTTCCCTTTTCTCTGTGCCAGTACAGCTCTGATATGCTCTCCGATATAAGTGCAATTTCTTTCTCGTTTGCAAGATTAACCCGTGTGTAAGCTTCGGTCTTATAGGTTTCCAATTTCGCCCTCCATTCCTGCTTTCTTTTGATAACTTTAAGCATGATTTGCTCGGCGCTATTACCCGGTGTAACAATAATCGGCGGGAGGAGGATCGGACTCGGTTGAAGGAGAATATCAAGTGTATCGGGGGAGTTAATGGTTACCGTTTTTTTCTCATAATGATATCCGATATAGCTCACAATGACAATGGCAGGGATTTCAGGAATCTCAAGATTATATTCACCATTTTCATTGGAAATTGTGCCGATACGTGTACCCACGACACGGATATGCGCCATCGGCAGGGGTTTCCCCGTCTCGGCATCTCTGATGCTCCCATTAAGGATCATTCCAGCTTGTTCGGCATAACTATAGAAAGCTACAAAAAGGATAGCTAAAAGAAGAAGTGCGGTTTTAACTGTTTGTTTCATATGGTATTATATCGTTGTGCTTGATTGTTTAATATTTTAGATCGACATAACTCTATTAAAACCATTTAGGATTACACTTTAACTCAATCTTATTTATGATTGGTTAATATCTATTTTAAAATGTTTCATACAAGTGGATTTATTAAACTTAAATGACTTTTTCTTCTAAATTAGCATGATTTTCGAGCCTTAATTCGTAATATAGAGACATTTCCCAATCGATTCGTATCAGAAAGTAGTATATAAAACAGAATAATATCGCAATCGTTCGATCTGAAACAATTTCTCGACTGTCTTCTGGAAGCAATTGTTATTTGCTTTAATAATATATTAGAGCAATTTATAAAAATATTATCGACTTTAATATAGTGAATGGAGGCTTTAATTGTTTTTATATCGCAATTGAATTTTATCACGCAGTATGGCAGCATCCTCAAAACGTTCTTCTTTAACCGCTTTCTGTAACTGTTCTTCAAGTGACAGCGGTAAGTCCAGGAGAAATTCTTCTTTAAGGGCTTTGAGAACAGAAAGTTCAAGCGAATTTTCCATTTCCGAAGCGATACCGTATTCCTCGTAAAATTTTACAATTTTCCCTATACCCCTGTTAATATAGTCGAGTGATTTTACCATGCCGGATTTTGGATTATTTTTAATGGCGAGTGATGCTCTGGCGCGTGTATTCATCATAATGACATATGGTCTGTACTGGTCGAGCGCCCACCGGTCCATTTCACTTGAGGCATATTTTTTAATGAAAGCGAAAAGCCGTAAATTGCGGTAGGTATCCCGGATAACACGCCGGTAATCTCCCAGTTTCATCAGGCACAAATACCGGTAGTAATATTGGACTGCCTCCCTTCGCAGTTTTTTACAGTCATCTTCGTTAAGTGAGAAAAAGTCGTTGACTTGGTTTTTTTCAATCTGCTTTTTCCTTTTCATATAATATTCAAACCAGGATTCCTCGTTTTCAGGTTTTTCACCGGTGGGATTACCGTCCAGTTCCATCTGAATGACACCCATGTCGATTCTCATCTGAAGCTTTTGACTGTCACCGAAATCGATAATACGTACAGTAAGATCATCGTCGGGATCGTAGGGCCAGTTTTTAAGGATATGTTCAATATTGTCGTTCATGGCAAAAAATGTAGCTTTTTTAGAGAAAAATACTATTCTTAAATAATATAAGGGTAAAATAGCTGATTGAAAAGATGTAAAAAGACTTATGATTAAACATTTTTTTACTTAAAATCTTTTCCTAATCACTTATTGCATCTACAGAACAATTTAAGTATGATTAATAAAATTATATATAATAAAAAAGAACTTGACAAAATTATTTATCATGCTAAATTTAATAATATAAACATAATTATTTATGAAAGGGAGTATTATGACTGAATTACAATTAGGCCGGTTACAAATGAAAATCATGAGGGTGTTGTGGGAGAAAAAACGGGCAACTGCTCTGGAAATTACTGGTGCGCTTAACGAAAATGAGCCCGTTGCACATAGTACCGTTCAGACTGTTATTCGTATGCTTGAACAGAAGAGTGTAGTGGCTCATGATGTTGATAACCGTACATTTATTTTTTATCCGCTTGTTAAGAATGAAAAAATAACCCGGCATGCAGTGCAGGATTTTATTGATCATGTATTCGCCGGATCTGCTGAAGGTTTAGTTTCTTACATAATAAAAAACAAATATATATCCTCGAAAGAATTTAAAAAAATTCAGAATCTTTTCGGAGATGAGGACAAGTAATCTTGTGGAAAACTCCATTTACTGAGTGGCTGCTGTATTGGTCGAATATACTCATTCCTTACGCTGTTAGTCTCCTGGTTCACTCCACAATCATTATTATACTGTGCTTGTGGTGTAAGCATATTTTAAGAAAGAGAGGAGCAGCGATTCAGTCGTTGATCCTGAGAGCAAGTCTTGTTGCTATACTGCTCAGTCCTTTTTCGATGATTCTCTTTAATGACTCTGGAATGAGAGGCTTTCATATACCTCAAGTATCATTTAACAATCGTGATAACACACCTTTATTTGCTCACCGTGAGTACATTGCACCTCTCCCGAAACATTATTTTAACATGAATTTTAAAAGTCATTCGCCGGAAGCAATCAGGGATTATGAAAGTGAATTTTTACAACCTATGCCGGAAATAAAAAAAGTTGTGCCTGTTGTTCAGACAAACAAAACTTCCGGAGTATCACCGCTGCGAACGTCTGACAGGAATAATTCAGCAGCCATACCACATTCAATAAATGACAAATCTGAAGTTAACCCGAAAAGAGCGGGCAGAACCACGTCATCTTCGAACAATTACCTGGCAGGATTTTATATCATTGTTACTTTGGCGTGGCTTGGTTTTTCGGTTTTCTTTTTATTAAAAACACTGGCACATAACCTGTATATTCAGTATATATGCCGGTCATCCTTTGAAGTAAAACCATTTTACATGAGTATCTGCTCATCTATTGCCCGCGAACTGGGAATTGTACCTCCCATCATCCTTCAAAATCCCTATGTAAAGAGCACCTTTTTGACCGGATTGTTCCATCCGGTAATTATTATTCCATTCGGTGAAAATGAGTTGTATATGGTAAGCAAAGAGGTTTTTCTCCATGAGCTTGCTCACCTGGTGCGCCGTGATTATCTCTGGAACCTCTTATGCCAGGTCGGGAAAATTGTTATTCCTATCCATCCGCTTGTATGGATACTTACCCGGCAGATAGAAGAAACGAGCGATTTTGTTTGTGATGATTATGTAGTGGAATATGGGAATAATCCCCGGTCATATGCTGTTCAATTATATACAATGGCACAATCTTTCCAACCATATATATCCGAGGGGATTGCCAGTGTTGGCATTATCTCGATGAAATCTTCATTACGAAAGCGGCTGGAAAGAATTCTCGATAATTCTCATGCTCGTTTCATTAAAACAAGTGTACGTGAAGTTCTGTCAATTAGCCTGTTTTTCGTGTGTGCATTTATACTTACCGGATTTGTAAGGTTTAAAGGGGAAAGCATCCGGGGAAACTATAATAATATTAATAATAACCTCAATGAACACGTAAAAACAGAATCTGTACGTACTGTCAAAACCCAATTTCTCAGAGATAAGCTGTTAACCCGGGATAAACCTTCTGAGATTTTAAAGAATAAAATAGATTCTTTTGAAAGTAAAAAACTTTCAGACAACGTACAAAATGAAAAAGTTGAAGATACATCCGAACATACATTTCTTTCAAATGAGCAGGTTTCGTGGTTTGCTGATACCATTTCGTTGGTTCAGAATAACAGAAAAACAGAGATTCCCGAGATCGTACAACAGGAAAACGAGAAGACCCTCCCCACTGTAATTCAAACAGTATCTGAGACAGTCAATAAAAAAGAACAGGTAGAGATTATCCCGCTGACCGTATCGGAAAAACCCGGTTTTGAGGAGCATTTTGCGGAATTACCGGCGGATGGTATTCCAATTGCAGAGATTGAATCCCCTGTCGGGATGGAAAGCAAAAAACCTGAAACCTTTCATGATGATGTCGGAACACTCAACGAACTCTATTCCGATGTTCCTGACACATCCCTGTTTTTGGCAAATTATTGGGGTACTGAATTTGTAGCTACAGGTTTTGATGTAAAAGTGCCGGCTGTGGCAAAGATTGTAAATGTGACTGTGGATTTTGATTATGAAAACCACGATTTTGATTTGAGAAATGCTGAGGATAGAAGGATATATGACCTCTATCTCGGTCTCGATAAATATAAAAATGAACCGGTATGGTCGCCTGACGGGAAATGGATTGCGTTCACAGACCGTAACAGGATATGGATTGTTTCTCCCGGGGGCGGGGAACCTGAACTTGTTTATGAAAGCTTTATAGAAGGTTATTCGATAGGAAATTTCGAATCGCTGTGTTTCACACCGGACAGCCGGGAAATCACATTCAAGAAGGATGTATATGATGAGAACAGGGGAAGTGTTATATATATCCAGGAAAATAACAGTATTCGGAATCCTGTTTTCAGTAATCCCATTCCCTGCATAGAAAGTGTGAACATTTATACAGGTGAGCACCGTACCATTGCAGACGGCGGAACCAGGTGCGCATGGAGTCCCAGCGGCAGGTATCTCTGTTATTTAAACTGGGATATCCACAAGGAAAACCTTACGAATCACAATATTCCCGCAGTGTATGATACAGTGACAGGCACAACCCGGTTCCTGGCAGATGATGACGGCAAACGGTACGGTCAGCCCGCATTCAGTCCGGATGAATCCCACATCATTATCCCCGTAAGAGAAAATTACGGCCCTATAGATTTTTACAGGATACCTCTTGACGGCGGCAAACCCGAGCAGCTAACCTTTTACAATGAAAACGACGGTTATGGCAAATACCGTAATTTCCCTGACTATTCCCCGGATGGCCAGTGGATACTTTATACTGATTTTACCTGGAGTACCGGATATCCTGATATGAGGCTCTTCCTGTATCATACTGTCACAGGCAGCATATATGAGTTCTTTGAAAACCACCTGTACAGGAGTTCATACGGGAAGTGGTCGCCTGACGGGAGGAAGATTTGCTATCTCGTCCCGAAGAATACCGGTAATTGCATCTATATTTGCGATTTTATCCCGCCTGTTGACCCGAAACCTGTCGCTGTAGAATCCTCTGAGCCGGAAAAATTCAGTTTATCGGAAAATTATCCTAATCCGTTCAATACCTCGACTACTATCGAGTTTTTCCTCCCCGAAGCCGGTGCTGCAAACCTTGCCATCTTTAACATAACAGGCCAGAAGATACGCGAGCTTGTGTCGGAACACAAGGATGCCGGCGGGCACCGCGTTGTATGGGACAGCTGTGATGATGACGGCATGAAAGCCTCAACCGGCACGTATCTATCGCGTCTGAGTTATGATGGTAACGTTTTGACAGACAAGATGTTACTGGTCAAATAAAATAATTTTAAAAATATTTATAAAAAGTGCTTGACAAAAATGATTTAGTAATATAAATTTAGATATATAGATGACATTGTCCCCTTAACATGCACATATTGAACCGGAGGAGGTGGTTTTTTACCGGAAGCAAAGGAAGTTTTACAATTTTTAACAAGAACGCATGTTTAAGGACAAGGAGCAAAACCATGAATCGAATCGTTTTATTTTCACTTATTTGTGTGGCGGTGTGTCTCGCAGCGGTGGCTGCGGGCGCCGAAGAATACGAACATATGTCTGCCCTGATTTCCTCTGAAAACCTTGGGAATCCGGACCATTATCTTCGTACCCCTGCCGTTTGGTCTCCCGACGGTACTACCATCGCTGTGAACATTGTAAAACAAGAAACCTCTACTATGGATATCTTACTGGTAGACGTCGAAACGGGCGAATACACGAACCTGACCGCCTCTATGAAGTTTCTCGACGGTGAAGGAAAGGAGCGGATGTTTAGATTCCGAGGGCTGGAATATGGTCCCGGTGGGAGTGAACTCTTCTGCTATCGTAGTTGGAAAGACGATGACGGCGTCCTCTCGTACGATATTATTGCAATCGATCCCACAGCAAAGACATACCGGGTAGTGAAAGAGAATGCGCTGTGGTTCGACGTTTCGGATGACGGGAAGTATCTTGCGTATTCTGCGTTGGTTTATGCAGATACGAAAGAATTCGAAACTTCCCTTCGATGTGCAGATCTTCAGGAGGGTATCGAATACAGCTATAAAAATGTAGATGCAATAAATATTATGCCATCATTGACGATAACGCCGGATAACTCGAGTATTCTAGTTCCTTTTAAAGATGAAGATGAAGACGGGTACTGGTTCTATGCGGTCCCGATAACGGGGGGCGAACCGCAGAAGCTCGAAATCGAGGAATATCCGAAGAAAACATTCAAGTATATGGAAAGTGCCCGGTACTCGCCGGACGGCAGATGGCTCGCCTATCAGCGCCGTTCCCAAGGCGGAGTGGGAAATATCTATATCATGGACACGGTGTCGGGTGTTTCGATCTGTCTCTATCCTAACGCTACCGACAGTTTCATATTTCCTGCATGGTCACCGGACAGCTCCAGGCTCAGTTTCATCCTGTCGAAGTCATTTTATACACTTGATGAGAGCGCCACGCTCTGTATCTATGAGTTTGCCCCGAAAAACCTCAAAGCTGAGGAGTGGAGTCCAGTATTCGGACAGGCAATCGTCGATGATAAATACGGAACCGAGGTGGTGCTTGCGGATATCATGATTCCCTTCATGGATCATAGGCCGTGGGGCTCGGCACTGTCGCCTGACACAAAATGGGTGGCGTTTGTCGGACCGCAGTTAAATGATATTTATATTGTCCCTTCGGGGGGAGGTGTCCCTGTTCGCCTTATAGATGTCAGTGTGGATAATATTAATACACATGATCCGAACGCGGAATTTTATGTTACTAATAAAATAAACACCAATTCGATAACTTTCACTCCCGACAGTCAGGAAGTGACCTTTCAGAAGGATATATATGATGAACGGAGGGGAAGCTATGATGCAAACCCAAGTCCCGATAGCTCTGCCCCGATGAATTTAATACCATGTATTGAACGTATTAATATCTATACGGGAGAACACCGGGTGATCCTCGAAGGAGGTAAATATCCAAGCTGGAGTTTCGACGGCAGGTATCTTGCCTATGTAACGCTCGATCCGCGGGTTTACATCGATCCGCTTCAGGCAGAACATAACGGCGTACCGGCAATTTATGATACAATGACCGGTGAAATCCGTTATTTGTCTGATGAAAATCTATCTCTGGATGATCCTCTATATGGAAAATATCATTCCCTTGCATTCAGCCCGGACGGTTCTCATATTGTTGTCAATATAATAATGGACAATATCGGTCAGATTTGCAAAATTCCTTTTGAGGGCGGCGAACCCGAACAGCTTACCTTTTTTGATCAGAGTAATTTTCCTGGTCGTACATGGGTAAGACAGAGAAATTTGAGCTATTCTCCCGACGGACAGTGGATTCTTTTTGATACGTGGTTTAGACTGTTGGTATTTAATACCGAAACAGGGAAAACATTTAATGTCTTTTCAGGTAATCTATTCGAATCCGATATAAGAGATATAGGTGATGTTACTCCATTTTTCACAGTATCTGGGCATACTAAACCGAGCTGGTCTGCAAACGGTACTGAATTCTGCTATAATCTGAGAATCAAAACTGATACTCCAGTTTACAATTACCCAATCTTTATCTCTGATTTTGATCCTGATAAATACACGATTGAAAAAACCACTCTGGTCGAAGCAGCAGTACCTGAACATTTCTTGCTGCTAAAAAACTATCCGAATCCGTTCAACCCTGCCACCATGATCGAATTCACGCTTCCCGAAGCCGGATTCGCGAATCTCGTCATCTACAACATGATGGGACAGAAAGTCCGCGAGCTTGTGTCCTATGACATTTCAGCGGGAATTCATTCCGTGGTATGGGACGGTCGAGATGAAAATGGAACACCAGTGTCGTCCGGCGTTTTTATTTCGCGTTTGAAAACAGGGGATAGTGTTATTTCAAACAGGATGACACTGGTAAAATAGTTAATTTAGTTTAACTCCATTAACTTAAAGAAAGGGTATCCCGTGAAAAGGATACCCTTAAAAAAAGGGCGAAAGCAGGTACCTATGTCTTGCTTTTCAGCCCTTTTTTATAGCACATTGGACATTGAAACACAGGGCTTGACGGCACGGTAGAATATGGCATGAACAGCTTCTGAATATTTGGAATTCAATGCTGTAAATCAAAAAAACGTTTGTGCTTTCAGGGAAATAAAGTATTTTTAAGCAAATATTATAGTTTAAATAAATACGGAATAAATTCAGATAGAACAATGAAAAAAGAGCCAGCAAAAAAAACAATCGTTTTAATCCTTTCCGCCGTTTTGATTTTTATAGCCGGCTGCAATATATTTAATGACGCTGATAAGAATAGCGAAGATAGTTCAGGATGGAAAAAATCATCATTCCCAAAAATGCTTTCGGGCAAATGGTATTATAATGGTGTCTATGATATTAAAATAACCTCCACAATGATTACAACTGACAACAGGGAATGGGTTGCTTCGACTATTGAGACCAATGGTGAGGAGTATAGAGTAGTTGCAAGAAGCGATTATCAATACAGGGCATTCTATTTCCGCAATATTACAATTACATCTGCTGAAAAATCTTTAAGCCTTATTGCCTACACATCTTATGAAGCGAAAAAGGCTGACAAAACTTCCTGGGTTCTGATAACAAAGTAATACAGTTCTTTTACTCATTTTAAAAGCTCGGCTTTATCAAGAATAAATAAGTTTTATTAACAGTTGAGGAATTTAACTAATTAATACAACTGAATAGAATAAAACTCGCTTAAAGTCAATACCAAATAAAGCATATTTTTGATTTTGTTTCATGAATATTTTAATAAAAACCACAATAACAAACCTGAAATAAAAAAAGGCCCGATTAATAACCGGGCCTTTCTTATCTGACTTTTTGAATCGGTTACTTAAGCAGCGTCATCTTAACGGTCTTTGAGAAATCATCTGACCTGACAGTGCAGAAGTAGACACCTGCCGAGAAATCGGAGGCATCCCAGACAACCGAATGGCTGCCGGCTTCCTTAAACC
>JBHPFF010000118.1:0-9483 GCA_042572165.1 Candidatus Latescibacterota bacterium
AATTGTTTGCATTTTTTATTATAGCAGTATCATCGGTTGTTTATCTGATCCCCCCCCCATCCCCCCTTAATATGGGGGATTGACGAAGTCCGGGGGGATAAAAGAGAATTTAACAATATGGAAACTATTTAACACTCCCAGTAGTAATTTGTCTTAGGAAGATAGAACAACTTTTCGGCAAAAGACCGGGAGCAATAAAATTTTAATAAAAAAGCTATGAGTTTCTATTGAATTTAAAGAATATTTTTATTATTATGCTTTTAAGTATGAAATAATATAAGAAGGGAGTTGTTGAAATATGAACGGGGCTAAGGTTGCTATTCTGGGAGTGGGGAATTGTGCAAATTCATTTGTACAGGGAATATATTATTACAGGGATAAAAATGAAAAAGATGCTATCGGTCTTATGCACTGGGATATTGGCGGTTATAAACCCTTCGACATCGAAGTTGTTGCCGCTATTGACATTGACAGACGTAAGGTTGGGAAAGATGTGTCCGAAGCAATTTTTGCCTTGCCAAATTGCACTACGGTATTTTGTAAAGATGTTCCGAAAATGGGAACGATAGTGAGGATGGGAAGAATTCTGGACGGTTTTTCCGATCATATGAGTAATTACGATGATAAATTTACCTTCGTTCCTGCTGATGAATCTGAACCTGAGAAAGAAGATATTGTCCGGTATCTCAGGGAATCAGGCGCGGAAATCCTTTTAAATTATCTGCCGGTTGGATCTGAAAAAGCTGTCCGGTTTTACGCTGATTGTGCCCTTGAGGCAGATATTGCCCTTGTAAATAACATGCCTGTGTTTATTGCAAGTGATCCTACCTGGGCAAAACGGTTCGAAGAAAAAAATCTCCCAATTATCGGTGACGATATCAAGGCTCAGCTTGGTGCGACCATTACCCACCGTATCCTTACCGATCTGTTCAGAAAACGCGGCGTCAAATTGGAACGAACTTACCAGCTCAATACAGGCGGGAACACCGATTTTCTCAACATGCTCGATAAAAAACGACTGTCCTCTAAGAAAACCTCTAAAACTGAGGCTGTTCAGTCTGTTGCTTCGGAACGTCTGGACGATGAGAACATCCATATCGGACCGAGTGATTGGATAGCCTGGCAAAAAGATAACAAGGTATGCTTTCTCCGCATGGAAGGAAAGTTATTCGGTGATGTCCCTATGCATCTGGAATTGCGCTTATCCGTCGAAGATTCACCCAATTCTGCAGGTATTGTTATTGATGCCGTCAGGTGCTGCAAGCTTGCTCTAAACCGCGGCGAAGGTGGTGTTCTATACCCACCCGCGGCATATTTTATGAAACATCCTCCCAAGCAGTTTAGTGACGATGAAGCCTATCAGATGACAGAAGAATTTATCAAGGGGACATGGAAGGCTGACAAGGTTGAAATGCCTTATTACAGTCGTAAGGAAAAAGCGCATATTTGGGCTGAAAAGTAATTCAGGACTTCCTTTGGATTGATGTTAACAGGTCTGTTTATCGTCAAGCTGACAATTCATGAATAAAATAGATTTAATACAGGGGAACTATGAGTGATACAGGATCTCATCTGGAGGAGGACCATCGTCCCTGGGGTTATTACAGGGTTCTCTCCGATGAACAGAACCATAAAGTAAAACGAATTATCGTTTACCCGGGAAAGCGTCTGAGTCTACAGAAACACAAACACCGTGCAGAACACTGGTATGTTGTCAGCGGCGAGGGGCTTGTTACCCGTGATGATAACCAGATATCCATCAGGCCTGGACAGTCGGTTGACATTCCTAAGGGCTGTGCACACCGCGTCTTGAATCCAGGTCCAGAGAATCTGGATTACATTGAGGTACAGACCGGAGATTACTTTGGCGAGGACGATATCGAACGCATCGAAGATGATTTTGGACGCATATAACCTTCGCAGGACAAAGAACTAAGTGTTGCTCTTGTTAATTATTCCCTTTTGTTAATCCATTCTGCCGGATAAGAAATTTCTATTCCCTTTGACCGGATATACTCACTATACTATCCTTATTTCTCATGAAGTTGTATAATTACCCATTCAGTTTTTCTGATTGTGATTATTAAGAAGTGCCACACATAGATAAGGGGAAATACGTGGGATACGGTGATATTGTAATTATTGTGCTGTACTTTGTCGTAGTAATCAGTCTGGGATTCTGGTACCAGAAGCGGGCGTCAAAAAATCTCGAATCCTATTTTTTGGGCGGAAAGAGCTTGCACTGGCTTGCCCTGGCAATGTCGGGTTCCGTATCCACATTTGACATCACTGGCACCATGTGGATTGTTTCGTTGTTGTTTGTCCTGGGGATGAAATCCATGTGGATTCACTGGATGTGGGGTGTGATGATGGGCGCTTTTTTCATGGCGTATATGGGGAAATGGGTTAGACGGTCGCGTGTCATAACCGCGGCTGAATGGATGGTCACCCGTTTCGGCAGCGACCGCGGGGGCAGGACCGCCCGCACCGCCTATGCACTGATGGCGATTATCACCCTGACAAGTTTTATCGGTTATGCATTCCAGGGGATAGGGAAATTTGCTGCTATCTATATCCCATTCGAGCCGCACACATGCGCAACCATAATCATCGGTGTAACCACGATCTATGTGATACTGGGCGGGCTGTACAGCGTGGTGATCACACAGGTTATCCAGACATTTATTCTGACCTTTGCAAGCATTCTTATCGCGGCAGTAGCGTATGTCAAACTGAACCCGGTTATCATCGCTGAGAAAATCCCTCCCGGCTGGACATCACTTGTGCCTCAATGGCATCTGGCGGATCTGGCAGGAACCGAGCATGCAGGGTATGAATTGTTCGGTGCGCTTGTGATAGTCTGGGTAATAAAAGGATTTCTGTTGAACGCGGGCGGGCCAGCGCAGATGTATGACTTTCAGCTTTTACTTGCCACACGCAACCCCCGTGACGCCTCAAAAGTCGGTGCTGCCTGGAGTTTCTTCCTTATTGTCCGGTGGGGAATGGCTGCCGGCATAACACTTCTCGCCCTCTCCGGTACAGCTCATGTCAGTGATCCTGAACAGGTCATGCCCATGGTACTCAAGGAATTCCTTCCTGCCGGTATACGGGGGATAGTTATCGCGGGGTTACTGGCAGCATTCATGTCCACATTCAGTGCCACGATTAACAGCGCGGCGTCATTCGTCGTACGCGACCTCGTTCAGCCATTGCTCAAGCGGCAGGCGAGCCAAAAACACCTTATCGTATACAGCCGCATTTCCACGGTAGCTGTTGTGATTATTGGCATAGCAGTGGGGTACCAGGCACAGTCAATTGCCCAGATATGGAACTGGATCATGATGGCTCTCGGTGCCGGGGTTATCATCCCGAATGTACTGAGATGGTACTGGTGGCGTGTGACCGGATGGGGATACGCAGCGGGTACTCTCGGGGGGATTGCCCTGTCGCTGGGAGCGCTTTTTTATCCTGATGCCCCTATGTATGTCATATTTCCACCGATTTGTATCGGTTCTTTAATTGCGTGCGTTGCCGGTTCGCTCCTCACCAGCCCTGTGGATGAACGGATACTCGTATCGTTTTACACAAGCGTAAAACCTTTCGGGCTGTGGCAGCCGATCCGTGAGCGTGCGGGATTACCTCAGTCGGAGCATTTTCATAAATCGGAGAAAGCCTCGCTTACTCTTTTAAACACCGGGCTGGGTATGATTGCGGTAACAGGATATTATCTCTTCCCCATGTATCTGACCGGTCACTGGCACGGTTATGCGGTCATGTGTCTTCTGCCTGCTCTGCTTGCTACTGCGATACTAACAGTCACCTGGTATCGGAATCTTCCTGCGGCTGAAGAGTGAAAAGAGCCATTTATAAACAGAAAAAGTGGAAAAATGAAATTTGGCTTGACTAAAACAATGAATCGTATATTATAATAGAAGATTGGTTAATAAATCTAACCTTTGATACTTAAATCTTGTGACTTTTGAAGATATTATCGAAAGGAAAGAGTAATGGATAAAGTCAACAACAACCGCCGTTCCTTTTTTGGGAAAGCTGTGACAGGTGGAGCAGCAACAGTAATGGCAGCGTCTTCATCCAAAGCCCAAGCACAATCAAAAGGTTCTTCAGACTTTTTCCGCGTTGGATGTCTTAATGTAGTATCGTATTCACACCTTATCGGCCTGTGGGGGCCTCTGATTAATGCCCGTGAGGGACAGAAAGATACCCCGTTCACCAACATGCGCATAACCCATTGCTGGGACATTAATTATGATGATGCCAGAGATTTCGCGAAAACATACAGATGCGAGGCAGTAAAAAATTTCGATGATATGCTCGGAAAGGTTGACGGGATCATAAGCGGCGGGTATTACAATCATCCGTGGAACCATATTATCCATGAACCCTATCTTGAAGCCGGTTTGCCCAATCTTATAAACAGACCGTTTACCAATTCCATAAAAAAAGCCAATAAGATAATTGATATGGCAAAGAAGAACAATGCTACTATAGTTGTGCCGTCGAGCCATGAGCATAACGAGTCCATCTCTCGCGCCAAGGTGTGGGCCACCGGAAAAAAAATTATCTGTTATTCGGCTACGAACTCGTTTGATGATTACCCCACACATGGTGTTCACGGTGTCTACATGGTCTGCAAAGCAATTGTTGAGGCGGGGAATCCGGTTGTGGCTGTCTCATACAGAACCAAGAGTTGGTACAGACCCCCGGGGGTTTTGATCTATGAGCACAGGGATAAGGACGGCAACCAGTTCTACGGCAGCCTTTACCAGGTCAGCGGCTCGTGGGGAACTGTCCAGATTCATACCCCGGAAGCCTATGGCGGGGAGAGTTTCAATATATACACGGGAACCGGATACCCGTTCAATAAGACTGAGATATGGGCACCCACAATCTGGGCGTTTCAAAATATGGCATATCATCAAGAGATGCCACAGACCTTTGATGAGATCTATCACAAAACGGCTGTTTTCCTTGCCGGATGGAAATCATTTCTCGATAATAACGGGAGAGCAGTGCGGCTTACTGATATTCCTGAGGACTGGGAATCTCCCTGTGAATTGCCGAATCATCCGGAACATACAACTTATGCTTTGTTTAAAAAGAAATTCGGATAATTTTTTAAATAATGCAAAAAAAATTGAAACTAAGTAAAAACTTCTGCATCTAACTTAGTAGGAGTTTTTGGAAGTAGTAATAATATGTCAATCAATATAAATAAGCTATATTAATATCTTTTAAATGTTTATGAGGTAATTCGATGGAAAGAAATTCTTTCGATGAAATCTATGAAATACTGGATGAACTGAATGCACGTATTGAAGAGATGGTAACAGGGATAGATGACCAGGAAGCTCTTGAGTTTATCATCGCGCATCTTCACGAAAAAACCCAGGAATTCATAGAGGATCTCGAACACGAAGTTGAAAGACTTGAACTTATAGAAATGTAGGTGAAAACAATTACCTGCATTCGTTACTTATGTACCTCTGTTATAATCCAGTTGTTAAACTTACGTTCCTCTTTTTTTCTTATAAGCCCGAATTCTTATTTTTTCATGATATCATAAATTTTTTTTCAGACAATAATAAAGGTTAGTAGTTAGCTGATATAACCGGCAGTTAACGTTTCAATACCCTGCAGCTTGCTGTGGGGTAATTTATTTTTTGGCATACCACACCTCATATTTCACTAATATTTTGGAATTTTTCATATTTTCTTCCTCTAATTTATTAAGGCAGGCAGGGATAGTATAATCTGTTTGTTTATTCTGGATTTTTGTATAAGGTATTACAACAATAGTACAGGGATTGAAACCGGTCTGTCAGGAAATCCGCATAAACTTTGTTGTGCAAAACAAAAGCCGGAGATACTGTTGACAGAGTGGATGTTATTTGGTAGATTTGTACAGGAGTAAAAATTATGCAAAATCTTTCTTCTTCCAAAAAATACATTTTGACATTTTTTATTGCAGTCTTGTTTTGTTTAAGCTGCAGTTCTCCGCAGGATGAGGGCGCTCGTATATTCAGATACAGACTTGCTTCAGATCCTCCCACTATCGATCCCATACACACTACCGATACATCGTCCGCCTCAGTGGTGTTCAGAATGTTCGAAGGTCTGGTTGAACAGGATCCCGCGACACTGGAAGTGGTGCCTGCGCTCGCCGAGCAATGGGATATTTCCGGTGACGGGTTGACTTATACCTTTAACCTTAAAAGAGGCGTGAGATTTCACAATGGAAGAGAAGTGACCTCATCGGATTTCCGTTACAGTTTCGAGCGGTGCCTTACATCAGAAAGCCGGTCGGAACGAAGCTGGGTGCTGATGCCAATAATGGGAGCAAAAGAAATGCTTGCCGGAAACGCAACTAAACTTTCCGGAATGGAAATTCCCGATGATTACACTGTTATACTTCACCTTGAAAAACCATTCGCACCGTTTCTTTCGTACCTTTCCATGGAATCCGCCCGGGTGGTTGCACATGAAAGTGAGGACCATGAAAATTTTATTCCCATCGGTACCGGTCCGTTCAGGTTCATATCGTGGGATCATGATATCCGTGTGCGGCTTGAGGCATTCGAGGAGTATCATGGAGAAAAGGCGGGCATTGCTCGGCTGCATTATGAGGTAATTCCCGATGTCAGCGTGGCATACCAGAAATTTATTACCGGCGAGCTTGATTTAGTCGATGAAATTCCGCCCGGTCAGCTTAACATAATAAAGAAACGTTACCCGGATTCAGTTAAATTGTGGCCCTATCTCCGGATCGAATACATCGGATTCAACCATACACGTCCTCCGTTCAGGGATAACCCGAAACTCCGGCAGGCACTTGCATGGGCAGTTGACAAACAGCGTATGGTCGATGACATTTTCGAGGGTGCCGGCACACCTCCCACAGGTATTCTTCCTCCCGGAATCAGGGGAAGGGATGACACTATTGAAGGTTACGGATACGACCTTGAAAAAGCACGTCAGCTCCTCGAAGAAGCGGGATACCCGGAGGGTAGGGGACTGCCTGAACTTACCCTGTGGTACAATACCAACGAGAGGCACCTGCAGGTTACACAGTTCATACAGTCGACGTTTAAAAAGATTGGTATCAATGTCCGCCTCAAGAGTCTTGACTGGCCGGCTTACCTGAAAGCGTGCGAGTCTCATGAGCCCGATCTCTACCGTCTCGGCTGGGTTGCGGATATTCCCGATGCCGACAATTTCCTGTATATTCTTCTCCATTCATCCCAGATCGGACCGGCGGGGAATTATTCGGGTTTTTCCAATCCCGAGTTTGACAGGCTGGTCGATGAGGCACGGCTTTCCACCGATCAGGAGCGGCGCATAGAACTTTACAAGAAAGCAGACAGGCTCGCAACCGGGGAAGCCTGCTGGATTCTCTATGCTTACCGAAGCCAAGGTATCCTGTTCAATCCACTCTACGATGGTCTCGTGCTTCCCCTTCAGGGGGATTTCCGTATACCTCTTGAAAAACTGCGGTATAAAGGGCCTTCATCATGACGGGATACATTGTCAGACGGCTTTTGATGGTGGTACCGATTCTCTTGGGCGTTGCCACCATTGTTTTTATTCTGATGTATATCGTTCCCGGAGATCCCGCCCGCCTTCTCATGGGGCAACACAGCGATGAAGACACACTTGCTGCCATCCGCCGCGAAATGGGACTTGACAAACCTGTGTATATTCAATATGTCCGGTTCATCGGAAAACTCCTCAGGGGTGACCTCGGCATGTCATATCGTCAGAAACGCCCGGTCTCCGAAATAATTAGTGAACGTTTTCCCGCAACAGCAAAACTGGCTGTAGCAAGCATGATTCTTGCAGTTATTATCGGTATCAGCGCCGGTATCTGTGCAGCGGTTTTTCGTAACACAGTCCTTGACTGGATGGTAATGGTATTTTCCCTCACCGGGATATCCATGCCGGTTTTCTGGCTCGGCATGATGATGATACTGGTTTTTGCTTCCGGTCTCGGCTGGTTCCCTGTGGGGGGATACGGTAATTCCGGTGATCTCCACCACCTTTTTCTTCCAGCACTTGCACTCGCCTCCGTCTCTATTGGCTATATAGCGCGCATGATGCGTTCAAGCATGCTTGAGGTTATAGGCAAGGACTATATCAGAACCGCCAGAGCAAAGGGACTTTCCGAAAAAGCGGTTATCCTACGTCATGCTTTGAGGAATGCATTTATACCGGTCATCACAATCATCGGGATCAACTTCGCTTCTTTGCTGGGCGGCGCTGTAGCCACAGAAACAGTATTCGCCTGGCCCGGTCTGGGGAGAGCCACGGTCGATGCTATCCGTATGAGAGATGTACCGATTGTGGAAGGCTGTGTGATTTTTCTCGCTTTTATCTTTGTCATAGCCAACTTAGCTGTCGACCTATCATATGCAGTCCTCGATCCGCGTATACGGCTTGAAGGTCCGGAGGAGAAAAATAGATGAACGGTGCAATGACATCCCTGACATTACTGAAGGATCTGACCCGAACCCGTAATTCACTTATAGGGCTTGTAATTATCTTTATCTTTTTTACCTGCGCTGTGTTTTCGCCCCTGATAGCCGGCAACGACCCTTATGAGATCGATCTGGACATCAAGGAACTGGCACCATCCGCAGCCCACCCTTTCGGCACTGACAGCCTCGGCAGGGATATCTTCAGCAGGGTTGTGTACGGCACACAGATATCGCTCAAGGTGGGGATTCTGGCGATGACTATATCGCTTGTAATAGGTACTGTGTTTGGGGCACTTGCGGGGTATTTCGGCGGAATAACAGACACTGTAATTATGCGAATCACCGATGTTTTTATGGCTATGCCGGCAGCGCTGCTGGCACTGGCTGTCATGGCTGTGTTTGAAAATCCATCGATCAACAAGATATTTATCGTTCTGGGTTTTATCGGGTGGACAACCATCGCAAGGTTAGTCCGATCTCGGGTCATGGAAATTAAAAACGAGGAATATGTACTCGCTGCAATCACTCTGGGGTATGGATGGGTAAGAACGCTTGCACGCCACGTTCTGCCCAATTCCATGGCACCGATCATTATTGCGGCAACACTGGGCATAGCGGGGAATGTCCTCACTGAAGCGTGGCTGTCTTTTCTCGGTCTGGGTGCCGAACCGCATATACCGTCATGGGGCAGGATGATCACCGAAGGACAACCATACCTCGCAACTGCCTCAAAACCCTGGATTTACGTGTTTCCCGGAATGGCACTTTTCCTGACTGTCATGGGATTCAACATGCTTGGCGACGGGCTGCGGGACATTCTGGATCCTACGCTGAAAGAGTGATAAGGGGAATTGACTGATACTATTCGGTAAAATAGTATTGCATAAATTATTCGTTGATTTCTATGTTTCTTGGGATTGGATGGGAGATATTGATCTTGGGATTCTGATACCAATCGTGATTACGATTTTATACGGCAAGAAAATATTTC
>JBHPFF010000119.1:0-9462 GCA_042572165.1 Candidatus Latescibacterota bacterium
GGTTTAAGGAAGCCGGCAGCCATTCGGTTGTCTGGGATGCCTCCGATTTCTCGGCGGGTGTCTACTTCTGCACTGTCAGGTCAGGTGATTTCTCAAAGACCGTTAAGATGACGTTGCTTAAGTAACCGATTCAAAAAGTCAGATATTAAAGGCCCGGTTATTAATCGGGCCTTTTTTTATTTCAGGCTTGTTATTGTGGTTTTTATTTAATAATTCATGAAACAAAATCAAAAATATGCTTTATTTGGCATTGACTTTAAGCGAATTTTATTCTATTCTCACTAATACGGTTCATTATGGAAGTTTTATTTTCAGAGGTGGAAAAATAATCAAGTGACAATTGTTACGAAATTAAAAATTTCAAATAAAATACATACTTAATTAAAAAAGGGTCTAGACTAGTTAAGAGGAAAATTTCTGAAATCTTCTATTAATATATGATAGATATTTTGATCTCTGTTATTGAATCTGAATTCACACTCTTTGAGATGTAAGTTGAATGTTGATTTTGGAATCCCGTGAAACTTTTCAAGTCTTCGTTTAGCATATGACCAGAAAGATTCTATACCGTTAATATGATTTTTTCCATTGGCAAATTCATTGTGTCCATGACGTATACGATAATGCTTTTTGTAACCCATATCAACAAGGCCGTTATATCCACGCCAGTGATCTGAATGGATGACACTGTCAGGATTGACTTTCCCGCGGATTATTGCCTGTAAAGTCTTTCGGGCACAATCGGGAACGACCTCGGTATAGACTTTGCCGCTGCGTTGGAGGATCCCAAAGACCGGTGTTTTACCAGATGCACCCCGTCCACGTTTTCCTTTGACGCGTCTGGTACCAAAGTATGATTCGTCAACTTCAATCTCTCCAGAGAAAGGAGATGACCGGCTACATAGTTCAGCAATACGTTCACGGATCAATCGGGCATGCCGGTTAATAGTATTCCGGCTTAACTTGGTTATTTGGGCGATTGTATGTCCGTCAATATCCAAGCAAAAGAGCTGTAAAAGCTGTCGAAATTTTGCCTCAGAAATGCGCGAACGCTTGATATATTTGTTACTCATTGTCATGACTTAAGTTAAAGCATATTCTTTTTAGCTTAACTTGTCAAGACCCTTAAAAAAATTTTAATTGGAGGTATCAAACATGAAATCTCAATTTTTTGAAAACTTAATTTCAGTATTCCCGGGACGACTTTCACGCCGTAATCTCTTTAAAGGTACAGGGATTGCCGCTCTTTCCGGCATAGCTGTATCAGTCCCCGGTTGCCAGAGTTCTCGGATCAAAATACCTACCTTTGAATCAATCGGTGTGAAACCTTTTATCAACTGTTGGGGAACCATGACCACATTGAGCGGCTCACTGCAGCTTCCCGAGATTAAAATGGCTGCTGAAGAGGCAAGCAAACATTACGTTGCAATGGAAGAATTAGCGGAGGGTGTTGGCAGGCGGATGGCAGAACTGACCGGTGCAGAATGGGGATGTGTAACCTCCGGTGCGGCTGGCGCTATATTTGCTTCCACCATGGCGTGTGTTGTTGGTATGGATAGTCGAAAGAGTGCTCAGCTTCCGGATACCACCGGTATGAAAAACGAGGCGATCGTTGCCAGGCATCACAATACGGGGTATAACCGTTCCACCTGCAAAATGATAGGAGTCAAACTGATTGTGGTGGATACAAAGGAAGAGATGGAAGCCGCTGTGAACGACAACACAGCGGTTATTTACATACTCGGCGAGCATTACGACCGCGGGGAAATTTCTTTCGAGGATATGATTGCGATAGGGGAAAAATATAGGATCCCCACCATGGTCGATGCTGCAGCGGAACGTTCCGATGTACCGAATGTGTATCTCGAGGGCGGCGCTGACCTTGTGTGTTATAGCGGTGGAAAATGTTTGAGAGGCCCGCAGTGTGCAGGGATTCTTCTGGGACGCAAGGATCTTGTCCAGGCAGCGGCCAGGAGTATACGTGGAGGTTTCGGACGTCCAATGAAAGTCGGGAAGGAAGAGAACATGGCTGTGCTTGCGGCTCTCGATCTCTGGATAAACGGCCGCGATCATGATAGAGAGTGGAAAGAATGGGAGGGATACCTTAAACATATCAGAGATGAGATTGTCTCTATCACAAGTGTCACTGCAGACATTATTCAACCGATTATGCGTTCCAACTATGCTCCGACTCTCTCTATTAAATGGAATCAAGACACAGTCAGGATTACTCCGAGAGAGGTCTGGCAGCAGCTGCGTGACGGTGAGCCCCGCATTGCAATTGCTCAGGGTAATCCACATGAGGCATGGCGTGCTGAGAAAGAGGGGAAACCCAGCCCACGCGGCAGTGGAGTGACAGTTATGCCTTTCATGATGGAACCCGGCGAAGAAATTATTGTGGCAAAACGGCTCTACGAGGTTCTTTCTAACGCGGTTTAAATATATATCGATTCTTTATGAACGGACTTTTGTGCTGTTGTGGTAAATGCTCACAATAAAGAATACTGAATATATTATTTTTTTGATAGTTAACTGGTTTTATCAAAATATCTCCTAAAAGTGGAGGGAGCAGATATGGATTCTTTTTTTCCTGAAACCAGAGAAATAATGTCTTCGGTGTATATTTCACGTCGTGACATATTAATAGGTTCGGGACTGGCGGCTCTTGCAGGTACTGCGGGATGTGCGGGATTGACAACCCTTGGCAGTCAGAAACCGGGTATTACAATTCCAACATACGAATCTATCGGTGTGAAGCCCATTATCAACTGCTGGGGTGCTGTAACCGTATTGAGCGGCTCCCTGATGCTTCCCGAGGTTAAAATGGCTATGGAGGAAGCAGGCAGACATTATGTGGCAATGGAAGAATTAATAGAGGCTGTCGGCATAAGGATGGCAGAACTGACCGGCGCAGAATGGGGATGTGTCACATCAGGCGCGGCGGCGGCTATCTTTGCAGCTGCTGCAGCGTGTGTTGCCGGAGCCGATCCTCGAAAAATCCTTAAACTGCCGGATACTGCTGGCATGAAGAATGAGGCGGTTGTCTCAAGGGCTCATAATAATATTTATAACATTTCTACCTGCAAGATGGTGGGTATTACCCTGCATGAGGTGGATTCAAAGGAAGATATGGAAGCGGCAATCAACGACAAAACCGCAATCATGTTCATTCTGGGCGAGAATTCAGCTCCCAATCACCCGTCAGGGGGAAATATATCTCTTGAAGATATGATAGCGATCGGCAAAAAATACGGTGTTCCCATGCTGGTTGATGCCGCAGCGGAACGTCCAGATGTGCCGAATTTTTATCTCGAAGCGGGAGCCGACATGGTATGCTACAGCGGGGGCAAACACCTGAGGGGCCCGCAATGTACCGGTATACTTCTTGGACGCAGGGACCTGGTTTTTGCAGCAAGCAGGAATATTTCCCCGTTTAACGGTATGGGGCGTCCCATGAAAGTCGGGAAAGAGGAGATAATAGGTGTTCTGGCGGCGCTCGATCTCTGGATAAACGGCCGTGATCATGATGCAGAATGGAGAGAATGGGAGAGAAAACTTACCTATATCAGGGATAGGATAAATACGATCCCTGCTGTCAAAGCCAAGATAATTCCGCCGGGCAGGCGTTCGAATGTCGAGCCAACCCTTTCGATTGACTGGGATGAGAATACTGTAAAGATTTCGCGAGCCGAACTCAGGCAGCAGCTGCTTGATGGAGAACCCCGTATTGCAATAGCGTTAACCCGTGGTGATCCCCTCAGGAGTCCCGGTTCGGCCATACGACCCGACATGATGGAAGATGGCGACGAAATACCGGTAGCACGAAGACTTTACGAGGTTCTTTCAGGTGCGCTTTGAACCTGCAAGCAAGGGAGTTTCAATCCTTCTGCCCTCATCGAGCTTGCGGCCGTTGTAATAGGACGAGTTCATCAATGCTGCCAGTGCGCCGGTGGTCAAAAGTGCCCGCTCGACCGGATATGAGGACTTGTCGGTGACTGTCACTGTTTCTCCAGAGGTTATTCTTTAAGTACTTTTCTCTGGTGTCATGTACTGGTCGGTATAGGGTGAAAAGGAGAATTCATGCTTTCCGGTTTTTTAAAGTGAGAGTGACTGGTGATTCACCGACAGGTTTGCCGTCCACACTGATCGTTCCCGGAACCGGCGTTGTAGTGACAGTAAGTGTCCCTTCACCACCACATGAAATGATAATAAAAACAACAAGACAGAATTGTACATATATATTCAAACGTTTCATTTATTCTCCAAACGGTGCATCGGCGTGGTTGATAACAGCCAATGATGGCTTCCCATTTGCACCGAGTTTATTGACCGCACGGACGCGAATTGTATTCCTGCCGGACTGAAGAAGCCATGTCCAGCGCTCACCGATCTTTTTCCATCCGGTATCGTCCACGTCAATCTCAAAATGACTGAAATTAGGGGTATACGTTTCAAAGCGCAGAAAAAGCCTGTCATTGCCGAAACCCTGAGTAGCATCGATATGTACCCTGTTAAGATCAGGCCACATATCCCTCGGGCGGTCGGTATGCCACGAGTAATTCTTTTTGGGCAGCGTCCGCTCATCGTACCAGTTAATATAACCATTCCAGGGCCAGTTAGTTCCACTGCCGTGAGTTAAGGGCCTGGGATATGGTTTTTCATACCAGTTGTTACGCGGCAGCATGCGCATGAAAGCTGTGTTGATGAAACCGGTGAGGTCTTTCCAGTTGTGGTTGGTGAGCGAACCGCGTTTTACCGGCGGCGGTTGGTCTTCTTTAAGTGAGAACCACTCGAACTTATCCGCCATCCAGTTCAGTGTACGGCCGGGGAAATAATAGTCAAGGTACAGATAGTGCAGTTCGAGCAGATCGAGCGGTATACCAGTCTCGATGTCGTAATTGTAATGGTTGACGTAATCGGCATCGAAGAATATCCACTTGCCGAAATCGTCATTCCACACCTCGACGACCTCATGTCCCACGACGTTAATGAATCGAGCCTGCCAGCCATAGGCCATGCACATACCTGCAAGAACGTTATTAAACGTGAGGCAGTATCCCCCGCCGCCGGCATACTCGATACGGTCGAGGATTGAAAGAGCATCCCACGCCGGGAATTCGGGAAAGGGGCTTGAATGGCGCCACCGCCGCGCCACATAATCGAGAAGTTTCACCTGCGCATCGAACTGTGTCCGGCTTCCGGCAATGACCTCGTCGAGATTCTCCCGCTCGCGCAGTTCCATGAACTCGGGACGGTCCCACTTTTCCCATTCCCACTCAACCGATGAATAGGCGATGGGTTCGTTTTCATACTCAACTACATAGATGTTTTTGTGCGGCGGGACACGCTCGAAGCTTTCTGCCGTTACATGGGCTCTTTTTATTACAGGGCTCTTGAGTGGATTTTCGGTTGAAAGAATAGCTTTGAACTGCACATAACGCCTGTTTAGGTCGGCTCCTCCGATCCTAAACTCAAGAGCTGGACCGCTTCCGATAAATTCGTACGGTTCCCAATCGTTTGAAAAAGGCTGGGGACCGGTGCCTTTCCGGAAGTAGTACTCTATTTTTGTTTCTTCCGGTATTTCAGACTCAATTATCAGCGTCATGTTCCTGATTTCCCTGAGAGGCACGGTAAAATCGTTCGAGCCACCTTTCCAGAGGTCTATTACCGGGCTTGCAAGCCACCCCTCTTTCACATACCTGTCGAGGCTGAGTCTTATAGAGTACTCGGCGCGGGTCTTGCCCAGCGGTCCGAAAGGACTTTCTTTCCATGATTCTCCGCCGTCGGTTGACTTGAATGATGTTTTTCCAACATCTGCGGGATTACCGCCGCCATGTTCGAACTCGTCGGCACGGGCTATAAAAATCTTCCAGCCCTCGTCTTCCGTTTTCGCCTCAGGACAGTAAAGCTCAATCACATTATCACCTTTTTTAAGCCATTCGGCAGGGAATTCACTCCAGCGGTACCACTCGATGTTTTTTGTTGTGTCCCAGTTCGGTATTTCACTCTCATGACCGTTAACCGTGAACTTCAGTGGATACTTCCCCGACTTATAATGGGGGAAAATAATAATCCATCCCGAATTGGCGAGCGGGTCGTCGAGGCGAAGAATTTTCCGTGCCCTGATCTTTCCCCAGATGGTGTCGGTATACACCCCTTTTTCACTGTGTCCCGAACCGGGGGAGTCATTTTCGATGAGTTCCATGTTGAACAGGCAGACACCGCCATTCGGGTGTTTCATGAGCATGTGCATGAAACCGGTTTCATAAGCGATTTCGGCATCACCGCCCCATGTTGTTTTTACCAGTGCATCTGATATATCCGGTGTTCCAAAAACTATCAGTATCGATGAAACGATAGTTAAAAGTGTCCGCATAGGCATGGTTCTTCCTCCCGGTGGAATTGTCATTGATATTGAATTCATAGAGTTCATCAAACATCTTGCTTGAGTATATAAAAATAACATTTATTGAAACAGGCAATCTAATTCTAAGTTTATAAGATTTTTTCTAAGTAATACAAGAAGAATAATTGAAGACATACCTTACAATTAATGTAGGCAATACAGGGATCGCACAGAATAGCGTGCGAAAATCGTATTTGAGTACTTAGAATTGTAATTATTGCATTATTAATGAATAAAATGGAGAAATTGGAACCTTTATGCAACTTCTTTCCGCTAATCGGACATACTCCATCTTATCATCGAAACTGTTCAGGAATGTATTTCAGTTTAATTCAGTCTTTTTACAGTTCTATCCTGTATATACTATGTATCTCAAGCGGTTCCGATTCGAATGAAGCCCAGCCGTTCCGGTACGTAAACGCAACTTTTCCGCCACCGGGAACAGTGGTAATACTTATTGGTCTGTTTTTAAGCCGTACTTTCACCCGGATACCATGAACGGCGATGAAATCCTGAACACTCGGCGACCCATACTCACGTTTATCGGCATTGAAATTAACGAGATGGGCAAATCGTTCGTTTCCGCGCTCATTGTAAAAAACTTCTACATTGACCGGTGTATTCTCAAAAACAATAGTGCGTGACTTGTCCGGATAGATGAGATCGAGCAACCAGAGTCCGAGCTTCCGCAGATTCGGCGTATTTTCTATGAAATATGCTTCAAATACCCGTGATGCGCAGTATACTGCCTTGCCCTTGCCGTAGGAATTGATAGTAATTCCAGGTCCTTCTGTGTGTTCGGCAGGCGGAGGAGAACCGGTTTTCTTACCTTCATATGGTGGAACCATCTCAACAAGTGTTCTTGCTGTGGTGGTTTTGATAACCACATAATTACCAACTACTTGAATGTCGTACGCAGGTAGACGAAATTTTTCAATCGTTTCCGGAATACGCAGGTAGCTGTTAATAGAATCCGATGTTCCCTGGTAATCGATTCCGAGGACATCAGCGATTGAAAAGTTGTCAAGTCGATTGTCATTGCGATCATGCAATCCTGTTTCACCGGTTGCTATAAGAACGCCGCCGTTCTTGACAAAACGTCGTACAGCAGTGCTTTCCTCTTCGCTCAGGATACGCTGGTCAGGTAGAATCAAGGCATTGTAGTTGTCGATCGTTTTGAGGAAAACTTCGCTATTGACAATCCCCATCTGCACATGACCCTCAATAAGCGCCTTGTGGGCACCGCAGACCGATTGATATGCCGGGCTTGCCCTCCAGCCGGTACAGGGTAATATCGGGGCTTTTGACCAGACAGAGTCCGCAGAATGGAGCACTGCCACATCCTTGACCGGCTTGCATTTTTTCAGATACGTTTCTAATTCTACGGTCCTTTTGTTGACTGAGGTGTAAGCATCCATAAGCGCCTTGTCGGGATTACCGGAAGGATATGGATTATCGGAGAGATACGTCCTTCCGCATGCGGCGAGCAGAATAGCGCTTTCATGCATGAAAGCCTCTTGTTCACGCATTGTATAGTCGCTCCATAAATAACCATCTATATCCATACAACTCCAGGTGATATCAGGCCTGACATCGACAAGTGTTGAAAGGTAACGTCCCTCCTCGGAAAAATTATACGAGTAAAAACCATAGCCGGGAGTAGGTGTATCCCAACAAACATGCATGACATAATCAGGCGGGGTAACAGGATACCGGGAAACCATCCATTGCCCATTGTTAAGAATCGCTATACCCGGTTTTATTGCAGACAGGACACGGTACACTTTTTCCATATAAGCTTCCATATGTCTGTTCGCCCATTTGCGGTATGCAAACGCCTTCGGATCGCTGTCATCTGTGGGGATATTGCCGCCAACTTCCTTGTCATAAAGCTCACGGCAATACTTGCAATAGCAATTACTTTCGAGATAGGGCTGGTGTACCCCGTCAATGAAAAATCCATCAACATCATACCATTCCAAAATTTCTTTGTACTGAGGAATAGCAACTTCTTCTACCCAGGGTGAGTTAAGACAGATACTGGCCATGTTTCCAACTTTTGTTATGTCAACTACTTCCCGTGATGGGTCACGATTGTAAATCCAATCGGGATGCTCTTTATGAAACCGGGGTTCACTGCTCGCAGATATGTAGACGATTGTCCTGATTCCCCTCTCTTTCAGCGCTCCGGTCATTTCGCCGACGAAATCCCTGTCAAGCCCCTGATGTGGCACTCCTATCTTCGTGGGATAATAAGATGGTCCGTCCATCGCCATGTAACTGACCATCTGGAATCCAGCTTCCTTGAAGATTTGCGCTGCCGCTTCAGCATCGAAATTTCGGTAAATTTTATCGAAGCTTCCCAAGTGAGCATCAAGATGGAGCTGGCGGTAAATGTTCCTGTACCATCCTCGAACACTTTCCTGCGCTTCGGCAACAATCGGAAAAACAGGGTGTATACCGGCTGCAAATGCTGCACCTGCGGTTGTAATAGATACATCTCTTATAAAATCACGCCTTGTAACACCATGCCTTTTGAATGTTGACATATATCCCTCCGGTTGTATTTTTAATAGATAATTTCCATATAAAATTCATTTTGGGTTATGTTTTTTTCAATTCCATTTATGAATGGATAATAGCTTTTTTCAATGATTCATACAAGTGTATTTTCAAATCAGCAAAAAAGAAGGTAAACTTGATGGTATGGGAATTTCCGGATTAATTGCGAAACTGAAGTAGCAAATTTCATTGATTATTACATCGCGAAAAGGTATCAAAAAGTATTGGGAAACGAGAAGTAATATTGGATAGAAGAAAAACCCTAAAAAGAAAACACTGGAGAACCGTATAAGGAAAAATAAACTTTTTTAAAACAAGCCGAAAGTGTGACTTAATTTTTAAAACTAAAATTACCAAAAGCGCTGACGACATACAGAATTATTCAAGTTAAATTATTGTTAGCAGAACAGATTCGTAAACTTTTCGAATAATCCAGGAGCAAAATTTTTATTCATCTCTTCCTTAATGATTTTCAAAGCATTAAATGTTGAATG
>JBHPFF010000120.1:0-9335 GCA_042572165.1 Candidatus Latescibacterota bacterium
CCACGGGAACTGGGGATTCGGGATGCTGTACGATAATGTCAAGACAGACCTGACAGTTCGATACACAAAGCGGACAACCCCGACATGGTGCGGCGCTTTCTGCTGCCTCTGGAACTGTGAGGGGCTGTTTATTGTCCAGAAGCCACCATACGCACAGAACTGGGCGATCGGCCAGATCGGCGAATACAAAATGATACACAACATCCCGCTTGTGGATCTGACGAAACCGTCTCAAGGCGAACATGTTACTCCCCGCAGCCTGTACCTCGTACAGCTTGAGGAACGGCTCGGGAAAGAGGCGGTGGCAAATATTTCAAAGTAATCCGGATTATGTAACATGAGTCTGCAAGGGGCTCGAAGGAGATAATAATGAGACTGTGCTGGGATGACCTTGCCCTCGAAAGTTGGACCAGTTAATGTTGTATGATCAATTCAAGCAACCATCTTCAAATACTCTTTCACAGCATTAGTTGTCTCATCTCCCCGAGAAGACGAGATACGGGAAAACGTTCTAAATTCATTTAGGTAGCTCCTCCCATTAACTCTTATTTGCATAAGATTTTGATCAAAAGTGAGACACTGAAAACGAGAGGGGTATAACCAAGGGAAGGGAGGCTTGAAAAAACAGTTGCAATTCTCTAAAACTACACCTTAATTTTCAACTCAAATTGTCCACATTGTTCTGTTGACATACAGTATTAAACTTACGTAATGTATTTCTTATGGATGAAAACCAATAGCCTTCAGTACTCGGTTTGATATATTTTACACCTGATCTCCCCACACACTCTCTTTCACCGCTTCGACCTGTATTTCCAACTCCAGCCATTCCTCGTCGAGCACCGCCTTTCTGTCCTTGAGCGTCTGATATTCATTGAGAAGCTCATTGAACACGTCACGCCCGCCGAATACCGTCGGGTCTTCCAGCAACAACTCGATCTCATCGATACGTATTTCGGCTGTCCCCACCTCCTTTTCGATATCTTCGATGCGCTCCCGGAGCTGTTTGCTTTCCCGGTAGAAACGGTTGCGGAGTTCACCCTCGACGCGTTTTCGTTCCCTGTCCGCAGAGCCCGGCGCTTTCTGTGCCGGTGCCCGGTACGAACGTACCACAGCCTTTTCACGCTCTTTTTTTTCGCTGTAATCGCTGTAGTTGCCATGATAGACTGTCACGACACCGTCCACGACCTCTAAAATCCTGTCGGCAACGCTGTCGATGAGTTCCCTGTCGTGCGTAACGATGCACAGGGTGCCGTCATACTCGCTGAGCGCGGCTGCGAGCACATCGCGCGACGGTATGTCCAGGTGGTTAGTGGGCTCGTCCATGAGAATTAGGTTGGAGGGGCGGAGAAAGAGCTTGGTGAGCGCGAGACGCGCCTGTTCGCCGCCCGATAGCACAGACACTTTTTTATCTACGTCGCCGCCGGAAAAAAGAAAAGAGCCGAGCATTGTCCTGAGCCGTTCGTCGGTCTCATCGACTGCCGCGCGCCGCAATTCCTCAAGCACCGAGTTCGTGCTGACAAGCTGTTCGGCCTGGTGCTGGGCGTAGTATGCCGGCCGGACATTGTGGCCCAGTGTTAGGCTGCCCTCATCGGGTTCGAGCACACCAGCCATGAGTTTCAGGAGCGTCGACTTACCAGCGCCGTTCGGGCCGACAAGCGCTATTTTTTCCCCACGCACGAGGTTCAGATACAGATCCTGATAGAGATAGGAGCCATCATACCCGAATGAGGCGCGATCGAAAGCCAGGACGGTTTTTCCACTTCTCGGAGATTTGGAGATGTTCAGGCGCACTATCCGCACGTTTTGCGGTGTGGAGACAATGTCCATTTTTTCGAGGCGCTTGAGGCGGCTCTGAACCTGTGACGCTTTTGTGTTTTTCGCACGAAAACGGTTGATAAAACGGAGTTCGCTTTCGATAAGACGCTCCTGGTTCTTTACAGTCGCTTCTATGGTCTCGCGTTCCTTTTCTCTCGTTTCGCGGTAAGCGTCATAATTGCCGTGGTACAGTTTGGCTTTTTCATGTTCCAGCGCGATGATTTTCGTGGCGGTGCGGTTCATGAAAGCACGGTCATGACTGATGATAATGACTGCCCCGGCATATTCCCTGAGGAAATTCTCGAACCAGATGACAGCGTCGAGATCGAGATGGTTTGTCGGCTCGTCGAGAAAGAGCAGATCGGGTTCACTGAGAAGCAGTTTCGCTAGTCCCGCCCGCATGATCCAGCCGCCGCTGAATTCGCTCAACGACCTCTGGAAATCACTCTCCCTGAACCCGAGGCCCGCGAGAATTTTCTTCGCTTCGTGCTCGATGCTGTAACCGCCGGAGTGTTCGTAATGCTCCTCAAGTTCGCCCAGTTCTGTGACGAGTGATTTCTGTTCTTCCGGATCGACGGTTTCTGCTAGGCGGTCGTGGATGAGTTTTCGCTTGTGTTCGAGAATCTCGGTGTTGGTTCGCGCGTTTTTAACTTCTGTAAGAAGACAGCTGTCCTGATCGAAAGAGAGGCTTTGTTCAAGATAACCGATTGTGGCACCTTTCTGGAGGTGTATTTCGCCGGTATCGCTGTCTGAGCTTCCTGATATGATCTCGAGAAGCGTTGTCTTACCGGAGCCGTTGGCTCCCACGATGCCGAGCCTGTCCCTAGCATACAGCGTGAAGGACAAACCGGCAAAGAGCGTTCTTTCACCGAAGGATTTTGAAATATTACTGACTATCAGCATGGAGAATATCCGATGTAATGTTATGTGCTTGCCGGCGCATAATTCCAGTATGCAGCAATGGAAAGCGTACAAATCCGTTTGAGGCGTTACCTGCGCTGTAAAATAATATGCCGGGCAAGGTGAAGTCAATGAATTATCCCGGTTCTCTGGGCTTCCCGGCCTTATTAAGCCATGAGTCGGTTAAATGGATGTGGAAATCGGCAAAACTATCTTGAGGCGGGGTGCGATGATTTTACGGAGGCTGTCTGTTCGTTTTCGAAATTGTGATTTGTTTTAGATTGTAAAAGCATAACCTTACCCCCCCCAAGTTGATCCAGATGTTATGTTAGTATCTGGACGGCTGGGTGACTAGTACAAGAAGTGGTCCAAAGAGTGGGGGGGAGGTCAGGTGATATCTGACAACAATAAAAAAATAACATGAACCTTAATAAACTATTTCGATACAAAAATGTAGAAATTTATATTATTTTTCAGTAGTTTGTAGTAAAACGCAAAAAACAACGAAGAATATAATCTCAACTGAGATCATGGAATAATATGTCATTCCCTTCCGAAACAGTTACCATTAGTTCTCTCGCCTATGGAGGTGATGCAGTAGGACATATCGATAAAAAAGTGATATTTGTTCCTGATGCAGTGCCGGGCGATGTGGTGCGTGTGCGAGTAAAGGAGGATAAGAGTTCTTTTCTACGCGGGGAAATTGATACGATTATCTCGCCCTCTCCTCACCGTGTTGAGCCTTTCTGCCCCCTGTCGTTAAAGTGCGGGGGATGCCAATGGCAAGGGGTTGCCTATCTGGAACAGCTCCGTTGGAAACAGACCATAGTTAAGGAATCTCTAAACCGAATTAGTGACATTAAAAGCGTTACGATCGAATTCTGCCTTCCTTCACCGTTGGACCGAGGCTACAGGTCTATTGCAAGGTATCCGGCTAAGGTTACAGGTAAAGGAATTGTGTTTGGTTATTATGGGCGACGGTCACATCACATCACCGCAGTCGATGAATGCCCTGTAGCCTGCGATAAAATCAACAACATAGCCAAGTACATGACTAAATTATTTAGTAACATTTCTCCAGATATCGATATACGCGAAATAACTATCCAAGCTTCTCTTAAGCACCCCTCAACCCTTGTCAGCATCACCACTGGCGAAAATCATGATCTTAATGCAACGGCTTCCCGAATGATAGCAGAAATTCCCCAGCTTGAAGGGGTCACTTATATTCCAGGTCCTTCGCATCATAAGCGTTTCTATGGGAGACAGTCCCGTTATGAGTATATCGGGGAAAAACTTTTCCAAATAACCGACAGCTCATTTTTTCAGGTTAATATACCACAGACTGAACAGCTTGTATCCCTGGTTACTGAAATGCTTGATTTAAAAACTTCTGACGTGCTTGTTGACGGGTATGGTGGAGTTGGATTATTTTCGCTGTGTGCTGCGTCGACCGATACGGTTATTCATCTTTATGACCTCTCATCATCAGCAGTTAAGGATAGCATCCATAACGCAAAGAACAACGGATTCACAGCGTTTTCTGCGCACAGGGCAGAAACATTATCGGCAACGAGAATTATCGGTCAAGCCGACATCCTCATTCTCGACCCACCACGAAAGGGACTCGGAGATGAAACAGTTAAAGCCGCTTGTACTTTCGGGGCTCGTACTATTGTTTACATCTCATGCAATCCCACAACTCTTGCCCGTGATTTAAAATCATTTATCGGTGAAGAATACACTATTGAGCGTGTTGTGCCAGTTGATATGTTCCCGCACACATATCACATTGAGACGGTTGTAAAATTAAAAAAACATAAAATTGATTAAATTTACCAATGACCTTGCTTCCGAAAGTTGGACCACTACTTGTGTAAGTTATAGACTGAAGACTTAAAAAAAGAATCAAGTTAAATTCAAGCAACCATCTCCAAATACTCTTTTACAGCATTAATTGTATCATCTCCCCGAGAAGACGAAATCTGGAAAAAAGTTCTAAATTCATTTAGGTAGGGACACCAATTTTTAAGAAGCCGGAAAGGCTTCTTTTTTGTTATTTCATTTAGCGCCAGTTCCCGCTTAATTCTTGATGAGAGCAAATTACTTTCGACACAAGATGTAAACGTTCATCCATAGGAATCTTTTCCTCACAGGCGAGAGCGGGTAACAACATCATGAGAGCAATTCCCATCATTGGCTACCTGCTGTTGGATGGTCAATAGTCTGCCGTAATATCCTCAGGAAATTGCCGCCCCATACCTTCTGAATCTCCTCCTCCGACAAGCCGTAAGCCAGCATGCTATGGGTGAGATACACGAGCTGCGAAACTTCAGGCACGACCGGCGTCGTATCGCCCAACCCGTCAAAATCGGTGCCGATGCTTACATAGTCGATCCCTACCAGGTCCGCCACGTAGCAGATATGCTCCACCAGACGGTCAATGGTAGCCTGCTCGCTATCAGGGTGGATAAACTGTGGTGCAAAGGCAATACCCATGACTCCGCCTGCACTGGCAAGCGCCTTGATCTGATCATCCGTCATACACCGCGAATGCTGGCAGAGAGAAAAGACAGCCGTGTGGGACATGATAGGCGGACGCGAGATATGCTCCAGGACATCATAAAAGGCCTTGTCGTTTATGTGTGACAGATCGGTGACAATGCCCAGTTCGTTACTCGCATTTAGTACCTCCAGGCCAAAGGGAGTTAATCCACCGGCGTTTTTACGATCCGCCTCCCGCTCTTCAAGCGTGCAGGGGCGATAGATACTTTGTGTGCTCTGCATATAGGTCGGTTCGCTTCCACCTTCCCCGTGGGTGATGCCCGCCAAACGCACGCCGAGGCGATATAGAAGCCGGAGAGTATCAACATTACCATCCAGCCAGCGACCAATCCCCTCGATAGACAATATAATACCGATCTTGCCCGTATCACGTGCACGAATCGCATCCTTTGAGGAAAGCACCAGCATGAGGTCCTCCGGATATGCGTCGATCTGCGCCAGGGTGCGTTCGGTAGTGACCCAGACATTTGCCGTTGGACCGTTCCCTACTATAAAGAACCCGACGTCATATCCACTTTCTTTCATCCGGGGGATGTCCACGTTGTAGGCCGGGTCACGCTCTTGCCAATTCAGTGGATTTTCCCCACGGTGGACACGCTCGACTGGCGTGTCATTGTGACCGTCAATGATTAATACTCTGTTGTGAACTTCCTGGGCTTGTTCCAGGCTGACATCGGTTTTTTTCACACCTGTATTCTTCGAATAAGCAGGTGCGATCACGGATGCAATGATTCCGGCTATTCCTCCGGTTGCCGTTCTCTTTAAAAAATCACGTCTTGTTTTCATGTTTCCCCCGTTGTGATATAAGAGGTACTTAATTTTCTGAGACAAAACTACCATAGAGGTTTAAAATATACATTCGGAATCGTTTTTTTTCGAAATTCATTTTTTTAAAACTCGATGTTAAATCCGCCTACCGGAAACGTACTGAACTGGTAAATATTATCCACATCACCATAGTCGTCTCTCGTATAATCCCAGATATTTTTCCTTCCATACGCATTCATTATATCAAAATAGACAACAAGGCTCCAGTTCCTGTAATAGTAACGCCTGTCAAGCCGGATATCGAACCGGTGATAATCGGGGAAACGCTCGGTATTTACCTCTGTATCTTGTGGAACAATCCAGAAATGATTGCTCCTGAGGTAAGTTGGCTCAGTAAATGGTCGTCCGCCTGTGAAACGCCATTTTGCCGAGAGAAGCACCTCGTTGCCGAAAGGTAAAATCCACCCAAGTGCCTTGTACCAGACTTTCTTCCGCATGTTTTTATACCATTCAATATCAGTCATGCGCCAGCGTTTTGCAGTGGAAAAGGTGAATACGTTTTTATGGTCAAAATCCCATGGCCGCTCATCACCGTTTCTCGGGTCCTCATATAATGCACGGTAGAATGAATAAGAGAGAATGTACATATACGATGTGCTCATTTTACGGTGCACATAAAATTCTATACCTTCCGCATGACCCTTAGCCGCATTCACCATTTCTCCTTCCGATGAATCCCATGGATCGGGGGTAGTATCGGATTTCATTACTGGAACCCGTAAATAGCGCTTTGTATACGCTTCGACAGTAACTCTCGTATCGGGACGAGGGAACCACTCGGTACCCAGAACGAACTGCTTGGTGCGGTAGTACTCTAGGTTTTTCTTATTATTCTCATGGGCGGTAAGCATAATATACGATGGGCTCTGGTGATGCACACCATAAGAAGCATTGAGCGATATATTATCGGTTAACCTGTACCTGCTGCCTATCCGGTGAGCAAATCTGCCTTTATTAATATAAGAGTGGTGATCGTACCGTTCACCGAGCCTGAGCGACAGGCGGCTTGTTGGATTCAAACGAACCTGAACATAAGCAGCGCTTTTGACTGTGGAAACGCTGTTTTCGTCAATCCACTCGGGATAGGTAAGGAAAATACCGGTAACAGTATCTTCCCTTGCAGTGGCAAACGATGTATCATACGTATGCACTGTATCCTCATTAGCCCATATATCATGATCGAACCCGCTGTTTTTCAGTGAAAATCCTCCCGAGAGTTCGTGTTTTCCAATAAACCAGTTAATATCATATTTAAGGTTTGTTTCGGTTTCTACCGACTTATTATTATAGAATGCTTCACTCCTTTCAACTCCCGTATCCCAGACTTCCAATTCCCAGTTGTTCCGCACATGGGAGAGCACCATTTCAGAATAGAGATTTCTGGATAATGCACTTTTGAGAGTTAATCCGGAAATAATAAGATCAGTTGATTGGTCAACATTTTCATCTTCCCCGTCAACATCCTCCCCGGGTTCGATTCTAATCGAATCACTGCCGTATACTGTGTTCCATAACAGGGTATGTTTACTACCAAGGCTGTATGTCACCTTGCTCTGTAAATTATAGTATCTGGGTACCGCTGTCATTCCAAATGATGAAATAATCAAATCGAGGTAACTTTTACGTGCGGAAAAGAGGAAAGATCCGTTTTCGCCTATGGGACCCTCAGCAATAAAGCCCAAGCCTGCCATACCCATGTCAAGGTTTGTTAAAAGTCTCTCTCTGTTTCCCCTCCGAAGCGATATATCCATGACCGATGAAGCCTTGTCGCCGTATTTAGCGGGAAACGCACCGGCAATAAAGCTCACATCACTGATGAATTCAGCCCTGAGGATTGAGATGGGGCCTCCGCCGATACCTTGTGCTGCGAAATGATTGGGATTGGGAATCTCAATACCGTCCATGACGAAAAGATTTTCACCGTAGTTACCGCCTCGAACAATGATCTCATTCATCTGGTCACTGCCGGAAACAACCGAGGGAAGCACCTGCACGACGCGCTGGATATCCATCAAACCGCCGGAGGCATTCATAATTTCCTGGGTGTCGATTGTTCTGCCCGAGACCTCTGCTTCCGGATCTTTCTCAAAGTATGATTCTTTTGCTATTACAGTCACGCTTTCAATTTCTATCGGAGTTTGATCGAGACTCACAGAAATTTCCGTTCCACGACCCGGGCTAACTACAACATTTGTTTTTATCAGCGCTTGATAACCAATCATTGAAAATCGAATATTATACGTTCCGGGTGGCACCTGTTTAATGGTATACTCACCATTTTCATCTGCCATAATGCCTTTTTGAGTGTCGATAATATAAACTGAAGCTCCATACAATGGAGAATTGGTTACACGATCGGTTACGGTTCCGAATATGCTTCCGGTTTCACTGTTGGTTTGGGCCCAGGACTGATATGAAATAAAAACTGCAAAAATAAGTAATAGCAGCGTTTTTGCAGGATTCTGAGTGTGTGTAAATTGCATAGATATCATGAATTTTTCCCCTCTTTATATGAATTGGTAATTATTTTTAATGTGTAAAATTAATTCATATATTTCCCGATATCAAGGTCATTTATATGTCCGGCTATACTGATGAATCGATAATTAATCATGGAATATTGAAACGGGGTGTCGAATTCCTGCAAAAATCTTTTACACAGGCAGCGCTTGTTCATAAAGTTCGGCAGGTTTTTGATGAATAAAGTATACAAGACAGAGCGGACATCCGCTTCTTTTTTCAAGAAGGAGAAAGATTGGATAAATTTGTTTTTTAGTTATTGAAACGGTGCTCGATTGAAAGTTTTCCAATAACTCTTTTATTTATGTAGTAATATAAATATTAAAATGGAGTACAAAAATTGAATTTGTAAATCAGAGTATCCGGGTGCGTTTCTTATTTCGCAAATTTTCTATGGTCTCATTATCTTCCTGAAGCTTATTAGCAAGATCGCTGATTACGTTAAGAAACAAACGGCTACCCAGCTTGCTGTCACTTTCAATAAGTTTTAAGAGCTCGACTTTGTTGATCTTGATAACAGTACTATCAGATGTCGCAGCTACAGTCGCCGAACGCTGTACGTCTGTGAAAACACCAATCTCACCGACTAAACCTACGGGAGTAATATAGTTCAATAAAGTAGTCCCTCGAATTGTAACCTTCAGTTTACCTTTCAAAAGAATATATAAATCAATCGAATTTTCTCCTTCACGACAGATAAAATT
>JBHPFF010000121.1:0-9228 GCA_042572165.1 Candidatus Latescibacterota bacterium
TGGCTGCACCATCGGACGGTGACTCCGAGTGTCCCGGAGAACAGTCCGTATCATAGGTCACCACGGACAGCGTATCACCTCCGTCAGAGATAAGATATACCGGCTCTGCAGCCGAGTTGGAAAGTCCCCGTGAACCTATGGCTTTATCAATTACAGTAAAAAGGGGTATATTGCCGGGAATCCCGCTATATGGCTCGCCTGCCTCAAAATAGTCCGGATCCATAATGAGACCGAATGAATCCGCAGGAATGTTCCAAACACCTTCTTTAAAGGGAACTATAAGGTCGAATCCCGTACCGTCGCCTACAATCCATCCCTCTAATGAAACCGGCTCACCGGAGAGATTCAGGATTTCAACATACTCACGCGCGTTTTCATTGCCGTCGGGATTGAACATTACCTCGTTGATCACAACAGTACCGTGCTCGATGACTGTATCGGCAAGAGAGAAGATACAATGGGTAAGAACGGATAGGAAGATGACCGGTGGAGAAAACCTGCTTCTCATGATGCACTGCTTCCGGCTTTGCGTTCCAGGACATCGATAATTCGCTCGGAAGCTTTGCCGTCCCACAGAGGCGGGTGAGGCAGCTGGTTTCGTGAAACATCCGGCAGTGAACGGTAAGCACTGATAATATCATCACCGCGAGTGCCGGCGAGCGTATTGGTGCCGGATTCGATGGTAACAGGTCGTTCAGTGTTATTTCTCACGGTTATGCAGGGCACACCGAGTATGGTGGTTTCCTCCTGGATGCCTCCCGAATCTGTCAGCACCATACGGGCTTCCGACATGCAGTAAAGGAAATCCAGGTATCCCAGAGGTTCTGTGAGAATGATTCCGGACTCGCTCTCGACAGCAGTTAGAAGACCGAACTCATCCATACGTTTTCTCGTCCGCGGATGAATCGGCAATACCACAGTGAGCTCGCGGCTGATTTCACAGAGGGCATATAAAATTTCGCTGAGCGCATCACGGTCATCGGAGTTTGAGGGGCGGTGAAGGGTGACCACTGCGTACCTGCCTCTGGAAAGACCGAGGCGGTTCAGCACATCCGAATCTTGCGCCTTCTCCCTGTTGGCCAGAAGGGTGTCGACCATTACGTTGCCGACAAAAAATATTTTATCCTCTGAAATTCCCTCTTTTTGAAGGTTATCTATGCCTGACTGTTCGGTAACAAAGAGAAAGTCGGCGATATGATCGACGAGTATACGGTTAATTTCCTCGGGCATACCGCGGTCGCCGCTCCGTAACCCGGCTTCCACATGGGCAAGCGGAATACCGCACTGCGACGCTACAATGGATGCCGCAAGAGTGGAATTGACATCTCCCACAACTATCATTAAATCAGGTGTAACATCCTGTACAACCGATTCGAACCGCTCCATTATCAGGGACGTCTGATAAGTGTGAGATCCGCCGGAAACGTTCAGGTCGATATCGGGTTCGGGCAGTTCGAGTTCTGTGAAAAAGACCCTTGACATGTTTGCGTCATAATGTTGACCTGTATGAACGAGAACCGGTTCAAAACTTTTACGCTTTTTCATCTCATGGTAAAGTGCCGCCATCTTTATGAAATTAGGCCGTGTGCCGACCACACAGAGTATGCGCATGTTTTCTCCGAAAAAATTCGAGTTTCAGAAATTCATAGTTAACCATTCACACTTAATATTTCTCCTTGCACAGATCAACCTGCTTAACGTTAATTATACATTCAAAAGCAGGTCAGATGAAAGGGAAAAGTCAGTGTTCGGCATATTTCACAGGAAAAAGAAATCATTTGAACGTGATTCACTATTTTATGATGAGCTTTTCCGCACCGGCGGGCATGAAGGTCTGTATCATGTCCACTATACCGAAAGCCGGTATTATCCGGTCTGGCGGCGCGGCGCTGAGATTATCTCCTCCATGGATAACCCGAAAGTGCTTGACATCGGCTGCGGGCCGGGACAGTTCGCCAGCCTTCTCCATGACACCGGAATTACCTCATATAAAGGGATCGACCACAGCGCCGTAGCAATTGAAATGGCACGTGAAAACGTGCCGCAGTGGGCCGGGCATTTCACTGTAAACGATGTATTCGAGCCGGATAACTATCGCGGGAACGCAACTATAGTCGTACTTTTTGAGGTGCTCGAACACCTGGAAAAAGACCTCAACCTGCTGCGGATGGTACCTCCCGGCACCAGTATCCTCTTTTCGGTGCCTTCTTACGGTAGCGCCAGTCATGTGCGACATTATAAATCCGAAGGTAAAGTGGAAAAACGATATAAGCAGGTTGTAGATATCATTCTTCTCGAAACGTTCGCAGACTGCCCCGAACCGGGCAAAACCATATATCTCGTCCATGGAACAATAAAACCGGATAAATATTAAGTCCCGCTGATAGAGTCAAGTATCCCGGCATACCGTTCTGCTATTCGTTTTCGTGAGAAACGGCTTATTTTGTCTCTGTGCGGGGAAAAACGTGACAGTTCGCCCTGTCTTTTCTTTTCTATCAACTCCAGCACAGTGTTTTCGATCTTCTCCTCATCACGGTAATCAACAACGATACCGGAACCTGTATTCTGTATCAGCGTGCCAAGATCGTCCCCTGGTGAACTCAGTGACAGTATGGGATTACCCAGGTAAAAATACTCGAACACTTTTCCCGGATAGATGTTCCGCCCCCTTGTCACAAGAAGGAGTGAGATGTCCATTTCTGCCAGGAGCGCAAGACTTTCAGTATGAGGGAGATAATCACGAATCCTGAGGACACCTGTGCTGAGTAATGTCTTAAAGGGTGCAAACCGTTTTTTCCCTCTCTCGTTCGTTGTAAAGACCACTCGTAGCTTTTCGGGATCGAGCCTGCCGTTATTGAGCAGGTTTTCCAGAGATCTGAGCAGTGGTTCCGGGTTATGGAAATCGCTCACGGTGCCGTTATATCCCATCCGTAAAGCATCATGTTCAGGTCTTTTGCTCCGGTCAATCATCGTGAAATCATCCTCGTCGTATCCATTCTCAAGGAGGAACAGCTTGTCAGATGAGACACGATTTTCAAAGTCGCGAAGGATTTTAGGATATACCCCGATGACAGCATCGGCTGTCTCGATGATTCCCGTTTCCATTTCACACATGATATCGGCGTGTTTTTTTGAGGGAAAGTCGGGATGTCCCGTCCAGGGATCCCTGAAGTCTGCAATCCAGGGAATCCCCGTTTTTTCTTTCGCAGCAAGCCCGAGGAAATGTGCCGAGTGAGTGGGAGATGTGCTGATAAGAGCCTGTGCTCCAGTCTTTTCTACCAGGGCAATCAGGCGGGTTTCAACGGCTTTTACCCAGGTTATGTAACGGTCGGGGATCGGGTGATAAACGTATTTTCTGATATCATGGGGGATAAGCTTCCACCAGTTTGTGAAGCTGGGGCGGGAGATTTCAATTCCTGGCGGCAGTTCATCAAGAAGAGTCCGATCAATCGGTACACCCCGTTCTTTGAGGGGCATGGTAAAAACAACTGGTTCCCATCCGAACCGGGGAAGATATTTCGTAAGCTTTGATGCCCGCTGAACTGCTTTCCCGCCACAGGGTGGAAAATGGTACGATACCAGTATAACCCGTTTCATCAATCACCTTACAGAAATATCATGAGAAATTATTCCACCTGTTCAAGAAAATTGTTTTCCTTATTGCCTAAGGTAAAATAATAGTACCCAAAACCGCCAGGGTAGTCAAGAAAGTAATACAATTAACCGTTGTATCTTAAATTCCCAGGGAAAAACAATTTTAAATTTTAATAAAAAATGCGGCAGTTTAAAAAAGAATACTTGACAATCGTAAAAATTAATATTATTATAGCTATAGAACTATTATTATATACACAAATAAATTAAACATATTACATTATTTACAACGGAGTTCAACAATGAACAATATCATTGAAGTAACAGACCGTACATTCGAATCTGAAGTGATTGATTCCGACAAACCGGCTATAGTTGATTTCTGGGCGCCGTGGTGTATGCCATGCCGTATGATGACGCCGATACTTGAAGAAATTGCCGGGAAAAACACCGGGAAAGTCAAAGTAGGCAAGCTCAATACCGACGATAACCAGACTACAGCCGCAAAGTATGGCATAAGAAGCATACCCTCGCTGGTATTCTTCAAGAAAGGAAAGGAAGTTAACAGGATAATCGGTGTACAGCCAGCTCAGGCTTTGCAGGCGGAAATTGACAGTATACTTTAAGGAGTTTGCCATGATCAGTACGATCGCAGGGCCATTAATCGGAGCAGCAGTTGGATTTGCTTACTACAGAATTATCGGATGTTCAACGGGTGCGTGCCCGATTACCTCGAATCCATGGATTTCAATGATCTACGGGGCAATTATGGGATTCATAATTGTGAACATGGTAGTAAAATAATTTAAACATTTTATAGTACCGCCATTGTGAAAAAAGTCTTATATTCCATATCCAGTTTACATGAACCGCTCCTTAATCCCAAAAACATGGAAATGGAATGAAAAAACCTCTGCGACTTCTTGTAATCGGCGGTGTTGCCGCAGGAACAAAAGCGGCATCAAAAGCCCGCCGCGAAGATCCTTCGATGGAAATCACCATCATAACGGATGAAAAATACATCTCGTATGCCGGCTGCGGTCTTGCATACTATATCGGCGGAGTTGTGGAAAAAAGAGATGATCTTTTTGCCCGCTCACCCGATATCTTCCGGGAAAAACAGAACATCAAGATACTCCTTGAGCACAGGGCGGAGCGTATCGATACCTATGACAGGGTGGTACATGTTACCAATATTGCTTCGGGTTCCACGTTTGCACTGCCTTATGACAAGCTTCTTATTGCCACTGGAGCATCACCGGTTATTCCCACAATAGAAGGGGTTTATTTACGGGGTATTTTTACACTCAATAATGTTACTGACGCTGATTCTATCAAAGCATATCTGGCAGATAATCCGGTCGGAAATGTCTGTATTGTCGGCGGAGGATATATCGGTGTGGAAATGGCTGAAAACCTTGTTAAAACAGGGGCTTCCGTTACGATATTTGAAATCGAAGATAATGTAATACCGAAAATGTTCGATCCCGATATTTCCGTACTTATCAGGGAGCACATGGAATCAAAGGGAGTGCGCATTGTAACCGGTACCGCGGTGGAAAAATTCCTCGGTGATAACGGCGAGAAGGTCAGGGCTGCTGTTACCGGAGGAGTTGAATACGAGTGCGGGATGGTCATTCTTGCAGCAGGAGTCATGCCGAATATAACTCTTGCCAAACAGGCTAATATCACCATCGGTCCCACCGGAGCCATCCAGGTTGACAACTACATGCAGACCTCCACACGTGGCATATATGCCGCAGGTGACTGTGCCGAATCCACACACCTTGTCAGCGGGAATTCCTCCTGGGTTCCCCTGGGTTCGACAGCCAACAAACAGGGGCGTGTAGCCGGAGCAAACATAGCCGGTGGGAGGAAAAAGTTCCCCGGTATACTCGGTTCCGCAATAGTCAAGGTGTTCGATCTGGCGGTTGGTCGTACCGGTCTCAACGAGCGTGAAGCAAAGGAGGCAGGATTCAATCCCGTCTCGGTAACCGTGACAACTCCTGTCCGTGCCGGCTACTATCCCGGTGGTGGGATGGTCACCCTCAAGCTTACCGCCGACCGTGCAAGTATGAAACTTCTCGGAGCGCAGGCTGTCGGGGACAGTTCAGTGGATAAGGTCATAGACACCATAGCAGCGGCACTCACAGGAAAAATCACAGTACCCGACCTCGTCAATCTCGATATTTCCTACTCACCGCCCTATGCTGCTGTCCTTGGCACTGTGATCGTTGCAGCCGGCGTGCTCGAGGGAAAAATCGAAGGGATTACTTTTTAGGTTTGCCAATAAAACTCTTTCAGAAGTTAAATCATCATTTTATCCATTGACTTTTATCATAGCTGGGGAATATCGAATATAGATGTTTTGCACATCTACATCGGATTTCGATCAGTTGGAGCGTTGAGGTATAAATGATATGCTTTAACTCAAGTCATGACTATAATTAAAATAGTAAATTCAGAAGAAGGGAGATAATATTATGTTGCGAATTTTAAATATTACAAGTACGTTGCATATTATATGTATAACTATATTTATTCTATCTTCTGTATTGTTTTTGTTTTCATTGGTAAAATATATATTCTCGAATTTCAATAAAGATACTTTGTACAAAATAAATAATATTATATTGTTACTCGCCATCGTATCATTATTTACAGCATTAATTGATCCTTTTATATTGTCATTTAAAGCTATTGATTCATTTGCTTCATCTGGCATAAGAGATATTAGAATCATTTCAATTGGTTTTTTAGAATTTATCGCCTCATACTTATTCTATCTTATAATAACTACATTTTTATTGTTAGAGCACGTAATATTAAAATTTTGTACATATGAATAAACACTGATAGATAACATACATTGAAGGAAAATGAAAAAAATGAATTCCGACATAGTTACGCAAAGAGTATGATAAATCTTTTTATGGTGGGCTTTTGCGGTATTCATTTACAGTAGTGAATGGTCTCTTTCCTCAATTTCAATACCCCTTCTGACAAGCCAACGTTGTATTCATCTGCCTATCGTTCAAGGTATTCTGAGCGATTCCACTATTAAATGCGGATTAATAAGCTTTTGTCCTTAAGCATTTTTTACAGGTCACCGGTGACCTGTAATTATTTGTTACGAATACCTGTTTTCGGGAATCTTACCGCTATCCCTGCCATGATCCGTATGCCGAAGGGGATTGCCTCGTCGTTGAAATCGTACGACGAATTGTGAAGTGACGGTCTGTCTCCAACACCGAGCCTGAGGAATGTCCCGGGGATCTTTTCGAGATAGTAGGCAAAATCCTCGCCTCCCATGACCGGCTCGGAAATTTCAACGACATTCTCCGCACCAAGAATATCGGTCAGGGTATCCCGTGCGAACGCTGTGGCACTTTCTTCGTTTATTGTCGGCGGATATCCTGCGGTATTGATGAATTCGGCATCGCCGCCAGATGCGTGGGCGGTTTCTACTGCCATTCGTTTCATCAGACCGGGGATTTTCAACCTCGTATCGTGATCCAGTGTGCGGATGGTTCCGGTCATGGTGACCTCATCGGGAATGACATTCTCCACAGTGCCTCCGTGAATGGTTCCCACGGTAATGACAGATGGTTTAAGCGTATCAATCATCCTTGAGCAAATAAGTTGAAGTCCCTCGATAATTCGTGCGGCTATAGTGATGGGATCGATACCGGCATGGGGCAGAGCGCCGTGTGATCCCCTGCCCTTGACCACAATCTTAAAATTGTCCACCGCTGCCAGTGCAGAGCCGAAACGATACGCCGCTTTCCCCACAGGGAGCGTAGGCCACCCGTGAAGCGCAAAGACAGCTTCAGGTGAGGGTGATTTTAGTACCCCATGCCTGATCATTTTTTCGGCGCCGGCACCGCCCTCCTCGGCAGGCTGCCAGATAAGTTTTACCTTTCCCGGCAGTTCGTCCTCAAGCTGTTTGAGAACCCACGCGGTGCCGAGCAATATGGCAATATGTCCGTCGTGACCGCATGCGTGTGCCGTACCATCGTGAACCGATGCATAGGGAAGACCTGACTTATCCGGCATGGGAAGCGCATCCAGTTCAGATCGGAGTCCGACTACCTTCCCTTCCCTCTTTCCGATAAGGGCTGTGACACCGGTTTCGGTACAGCGCTCGTGGGATACGCCGATATCGTCGAGGAATCTCTCGACAACTTCAGTGGTACGGACTTCCTTGTAGGCTGTTTCAGGATGCTTGTGAATATCATGGCGGATAAGAGACACCTTTTCGTGGATTTCATCCGAAAGTTTTGCTATACGGCTGAACATTGACAGTTCTCCATGTATATGACGGGTTAAGATAATTCAAGGTTTATTGTCTGGAGTAATTTTCATATTCCGGTTTGTTGTTCACAGTGCTTATGCCACTCATATGTTTAACTGTTATGAGACGGTAAGTATAACCTTCAGGTGATTGTCTGGATCCCGTTCAATCATCTCAAAAGCCTCCTGCGCCTGGCTGAGCGGCATAATGCTCGAAATCAGTGCCTTGGGACGAAGAAGACCCTTTGCGAGGTGTTCAAGCGCATCTTTGTACTCCCCGCAGGATACACGGGATGTGATGAGAAGTCCTTCTTTCCATATAAGCTCCTTCATCACAAGCGTAACCTCGTCATCGCCGAGGCTGAGCACACAGACCTTGCCCGCGCCGCGTATACTGTGGATAGCCTCGCGCACGGGATGGACACGGCTTTCGAGTATCAGGGCATCCCCGGCAGCCTCAAACGCTATGTCCACTCCTTTCCCGCCGGTCTGTTCCATGATGACCTCGACAGGATTTGCATCACGTGCGTTAATGGCGATAACATCGGGATAGGCGCTTTTTGCCATATCCAGCCGTTTCTGGATGACATCCACGATAAAGACTGTGTTGTCTGTGATGGTTCGTGCCGCCTGCATAATGGACTGCCCGATCTTCCCGGAGCCGTAAAACGCCAGCTTGTCCCCGGATTGTACCCCGGCACGTTTCGAGGCGTGGAACCCGATGGCATAAGGTTCCACCAGTGCCGCATCAGTGGCAGAGATACCCGGATCAATGGGATACAGCTTTGAGGCGTCCGCAGCAACATACTCTGCAAAACCGCCGTCCATGTCAATGCCAAGAAGTTTGAGAGATGTACACGCCGGGTAGTGACCTATCTCGCAGGCAGGGCATTTCCCGCACCAGATGATAGGATCGACCGCCACAAAATCACCTTCTTTGAATCCCGTGACTTCCTTTCCCATTTCAGTGATCGTTCCGACAAACTCATGACCCGGAATCAACGGCAGATGTGTGCGCGGGTGAAATGCACCTGAAAATATATGCTGGTCTGTCCCGCAGATGCTTGCGCTGGAAACCCTGACCATTACTTCTGAATCCTTTACCGGGGGAAAGGGAACATCCTTCAACTCGATCTTCTTATACTCAGTTAATACCGCTGCTTTCATAAAATATCATTCCTTTCTTATAAATATCTGACTCCCCAAATAAATTTAATTTCAAGTTTATCTCCAATTTAGCGGATTGTAAATTCGCTTAGAATTGCAGGACATTAATAGCAGGCTGATCGGGTTCAGTTTTAAATATTTTTGAGGTCTTATTTAAATTTATATATAGTAGCC
>JBHPFF010000122.1:0-9148 GCA_042572165.1 Candidatus Latescibacterota bacterium
GCTTCGCGGCTCTCCGCTGCGCTCCGTGTCTTGCCCTGCAATAGAGGGGGAACTGATTGGGTGGTCATCCCCTCTCTAATATTAGAGAGGGGACCGAGGGGTGAGTTATAGAAAAATAAGATAAATAATAACAAATCTTCATTTTTGCCAAAGTTTACTTATTTAATTTAAAAGTCTGATACTACTTTATGGGAGAATGTATTTCTGTATAGCATTATGGCGTTTTTTTAACCTAAATATTTTGCCGGTTTTTATTATAAAATGAAATATTTTGTACGTTTATAACGTCTAACTTTAAATGAAGAGCAATTCGGTTAACCATATGTAATACCCTAAATACTTTTTGATCTGATTCTGATAAAAAAATCCTTCAATAATATGGAAAATATTTTGTCTCAGAAAAAAGAATATTTTGTTTTTGTGGTTTCTTTTATCTTTTTGATTTCCTATGGAGTATGGGCTCAAGGTCCAAAAACGTCATATTATTTCAATCCAGCTACTGAATTATCATGGGCATCTTGTTATGTATATATGGACGGCGGTTCACAACAAAAGATTCAGTTTATGCCCCTTGTAAACATAAAGGGGGCGCCCTGTGGAACAGAGAAATACAGTAAAGATATAAATGTAAAAGGTCCCATTGTTTTTATTGGAAACGGTATTTATAAAAAAGAAGTGTGGGACAGTTATAATAAAATAGATGTATCGAATAAAATAGTAATGTTTTGTCATGACTTTCCCGATAGCATTAATGCACAGCTAGAAAAAGAGGTGTCTTTAGAATATCGTATAACCGAAGCTGTATCACGTAAAGCCTCTGCTGTTGTTCTTTTTTCTTATAAAGAAGAATATCCATTTCTTTTTTATAAAGATAAAAATATGGAAAACATCCCTGAAATTCCCATAATAACCATAACCAAAAATTCGGCAATTGATATTTTTGCATGTGCAGGTAGAGATGCAAAAGAAATATTTAATAAATGGAAGGAAACAGGCAAACCTAAATCAGAAAAGTTTATTTCAAAAATGGATTTGAAAATAAAAGGTAAGTTTGATAAGGTGGTAACTCCAAATTTCACTTTTTGTTTTCGCAAGGAGCTCATTCCGGAAAAAGAGATGAAAAAAATAGCGGAGATCAATGAAAAATCCGTGATATTTTTGCATGATATTTTTAAGCCAGAGCAACTTTCTTGGAAAAAGACTTTTACTGCATATTTTCGTGATTTTGATTCAAAACTTTTTTATACTCATCACTGGGGTAGAGGCTTATCCTGCGATGCAGGAGTATTTATAGTTCATGAAGGAGGTATTCCTAATTATGGTTTAGCTGTACATGAAAATACACATACATTAATTAACATTAATTGGGGAGGTACAACCTCTTTCATGGATGAGGGCATCGCCAAGTATGCAGAAGCACAGGCTGTTGATAAAGATAAAAATCACCTGTTGACGATACAATTTTTAAAAGAAGGCGAGTTAATCCCAATAAAAGAAATGCTTACGATAAATATTGGCAGTTCAGAAAAAACCAATGTCGCTTATCCGGCGTCGGGATCTTTTACAGAGTTTCTCATCGAATCATATGCTTTGAAAAATCTGAAAGAAGCCTTTATTCTTGAGCGACGACGCAAAGAAGAAAAAGAGAAAGAGGATACCTGGGAAAAAGCCTTTGGAAAATCAATTGATGAACTGGAAAAAGAATGGCTTTACTGGTTAGTAAAGCGGTATAGAGTAGATGAGAAATATATTCATAACTTTCTTAAAAAATAGGAAGCTTCTTTAGGAGCATAATAAGTCGCTTTAGCTGACCGCAAGGGCTATGTTTAAATTTTGACTAACAGCATACCCTTTAAATTACTATTAATTACATGTATTAAGTGTTTTTATCCTTGCGGCAACTGAACTCAAAACCAATATATTTCAACAGTTATATTTGATACTGCACGGACAATCTGAGATTCCGCTTGGGAAAGGGGAGAGATGAAAGGCATACACTGTTTATTTATTCTTTTGCTCTGCACCGGAATGCTGATACCGGTATCGTTATATGGCAGTGTAAAAATGGGAGACGATTTCGTTGTCGAAACCGGAAAAACTGTCGACGATGCGGTTTGTTTTGGCGGTAACGTATACGTCCGCGGGGTTGTTTCAGAAGATGCTGTTGCTTTTGGTGGAGATGTTGTTGTTGAGACGGGGGGACGTGTCAGGGGTGAAGCTGTGGCATTGGGTGGAAATGTAATTGTCGAAACAGGGGGTGAGATTCACGATGATGCGGTTAGTATTGGTGGTACTATACAGGTTAAACCGGGCGGTGTTATAAAAGGCGAGCGCATCTCAAAAATCAGTCCGTTTGGGCTGGTAACAGGATTTTCCAAACCTCTGGGAGATTTTTTTGGTTTTATAACCAGGAGCATTGTTGTCGGGCCGATTACAGGGATTTTCGGTGTGTTCGGAGTAATGTTTGCTCTTCTGGTATTCCTGTTCAAGCTGGTAATCTGGTTTGCGATCGCCATCCTTCTGACGTACTTCTTCCCGGAAAATGTATCCAGGATGGCAGACTGTTTGCAGAAGGATTTTCCAAAGGCGTTTCTGCTCGGACTTATGGTAATTGTTTTAATTCCGCTTATTCTGCTTTTCCTGCTTGTCACACTTATAGGAATACCGGCCATTCCATTGGTTATTGCAATTTTGTTCCTGACCTATCTCTTTGGAACTGTCGGTGTGGCTCTGTGGGCAGGGCGAATTATTCCGAACTCGGAAGGGCGCACTCTGATGGTAAACGTACTTTTGGGCGTCCTTGCAATCGGAGCCATCAAGCTCGCACCCATCGTCGGATTTCTGGCATGGTTTTTTGTGTGTGCGACGGCTTTCGGTGTTGTAATCCTCAGTAGGTTTGGGGAACAGCCGCCCGGACGTGTATGATACATTACTGATAAATATGGTTTTTGTTTCCCCTGACTGTTATACTGTATGGCAGAGAACAATTTTTGAAAGATGATAGTTATTAAAGTCACATACTTTTTATCATAGGAGGAGGAGAGTACGATGCGTTTCAATAGCTTGTTTCTCAGTGCTTTTATTACGGTCAATTTGACATTATTCACCTTCACTGCACATGCTGCGAGGGAAATGTCACGGACGGATAATTTCTCGGTATCCTCATCAGGAGTAACTACGCTGCGCCTTATGGATATTGACAAAACCGATCTCACCTATAAGGGATCACAGAATGCCGAGACGATTTCCATACGGTTCGAACGAATTGTAAAAACCGATGACGAGGATGAATTTGAGGAAATGCTTTCCGAACTTGAACTGGATATAAGCACAACTGACGGCACGGTGACTGTCAGGCTTATTCACCCGAAAATAGTAAACAGGCGTCTGTTCGAACATATTTTCGATAAAAGGGAATGGAAGATCAAACTGGATATTTCGGGTCCCTCGAACATAGACATGGATATTGATACAAACTTTTCAAATATCCGAACCACTACCACCACTGGAAACATGAAGATTAACGCTGATTTCTCCGATACTATCATTCGTAACCACACGGGGCCTTTCGACGGCAATGTGTCATTTGGAAGTCTACGATGCGAGGAGCTTGACGGTACCTTTGATGTGAGTTCAGATTTCAGCGTAGTGGATATCGGGCTTATTCATCTTGCCGGGAATTCCAGTGCGAGCACATCTTTCGGCGAAGTGAACATCAGGCTGCCGAGATACACCGGCGCTGTGTTCAATATCAATAAATCTTTTGCAGGTGTAAATTTCGATACCCTTGGATCATTGACCTACGAGGGGCATAAGGGTTCACGCCGTGTACTGGAAGGCGGAGGCCCCGGGATAAACCTTAATGCGGATTTTGGCAGTATATCTGTCAGAGATGACCGGGAAGAAAAACGAAGCACCGTTCATAAAACGGATAAAGGCGACCACATACTTCCGTTAACAACCGATTCATGGTGGAAATATGAATCTGACGGTGAAATTCTCTTTTTGAATGTTGATAATATACTTGTTGAGGGCAGTAAAGAAATTGCCACCCTTGCATTTGATAAAAATCCCAAAAGCCCATTTGAAAGTATTAATGTGTATGAAACCGGTGAGGGACTTTATATCTGCGGCAGTAACGGTAGCTTTTATGGCAGTGATCTTTCCGGTGTGCAGTTCGAGCCGCCACGGCTCTGGCTGCCGTATAATGAAAACACCGTTGTCGAGGGCGGTTCTCTGCTCGGTACCGTGAGGGTTCAGACTCTGGAGTATTCTCTTGAAACCCCAGCGGGACAGATGAGCAATGTTAAAAAGTATACAATAGAAGCACCCGACAATTCTACAAACATAATTCATATTGCCCAGGGCGTGGGTTTTGTTGCATTTAATGACTTTAAACTTACATCATACGATACAGGTATTTCTTCAGTGGAAACTCAGGAGAAACTCACACCTGAACCACCTCCGGAGCCGCGGTTTGAAATGGGTGTTGTGAATTCAATCACAATAAATATCCGCCGGCCGCATCTTATCTCCGAGGCTGATGTCAAAAATATCCTGGATATCAGCGAGGGCGAAACCCATTCTCGCAGTGAAATTTCAGAGGCGGTTGATGCCCTTAGCACAAAACACAGGTTTATCGATCACGCATATTACAGCATAGATATGGATGGGAATCTTGCCGTTCGTGTGTACGAGGTGGAAACGCTTACGAAAGATTTTGACATTGATGCCTCGTTCAGCCGTGTGGCTGGCATAGGGCTTGGTCCGAAACTTACAGTAACCAGCCTGGTGGGTCCGATTTCCGAGCTTTCCGGAAGTGCCCAATATCACTGGGGGAACGAGAAATGGACCTATAATATCCTTGCCGAAAAGCGTATCCTCGAATCCCCTCACAAGCTTGCTGTCGGCGGAACCTACCGTCTTGACTATGAATCAGGTCTGGACTGGGCAATTCCACCGGTGGATTCGTATTTGAATGCCTTTATCTTAGGCCTCGAAACTAAGAATTACTATCAGGTCGAAGGTGCAACTGCGTATCTGTCATTCATATTCGGTAATCTGGCGGGGATACAGGCAGAATACTTCGAGGAAGAGTTCAGTACAATAAAAAAACATACCAACTGGTCGTTCTTTAACCACCGTCACCATAAAGATGATAACCCTCCGCTTGCTCCACTTGAAGAAGGAACGGCGGCCGGGATGCGTTACCGGTTCGAGATTGCAAAGGGGACATCCATTGTCAACTCCAGCCTTACTCTCGAAGCCGAACAGGCTTTTGACTGGGGACCGAGCACTCTTGGCGAGTATACACGGCTTTTGGGGAATACGGTATTCAACTGGCGGCTTACTCCCGGCGATTTACTGAAATTAAGGGTAGCCGGAGGGTACTCAAAGGATGCTCTTCCGGGACAGAAAGCGTTCAGGCTCGGTGGTCTCAACACACTCAGAGGATTTGATTACGAATCCATCCCGACGATTTATCCCCTCGGATTTATGCACGGCGGCAACCGGATGGTTCTCACTAACATCGAGTATTTCATCGGGCATGATCGCAATGATCTCGGTCTTGTCCTGTTCGCTGATGCCGGGGGTGTCTGGGTGAAAAACCAGGATTTTGATGTCTCCGATATCAGGCGTGACTTGGGTATAGGGCTTATTATTGACGGTGATTTCTTTTCTTTTGAAGATACGGTTTCCATGTTAAGCAGGGAGAAAAAACGTCACACCGAGGGATTTCGTATCAACTGGGCGGTACCGGTTGGAAACGAAAAACATGTTTCGAAATGGACGGTTAATTTCGTGAGGGCATTTTAAGGGGATAAGGATATTTATTAATCTTCATTTGCATAATAATTGCGATAATTCGTTAGTTTTGACTAATACATATTAAGTCCGTTGAGATACTTTCCCTATATTATCTGCAATTATATCTGAAGTTATCTTATTCGTAATTATTTGGTATGTTCCATTCCCATGGAACACATTGCCAACAATATTATTGTGATTTACATTTGTGTTTAACAGAACCCCTGAAGAGTTTGCAGAAGGTCACCTACTTAATATACTGCCTTAGCGGTGGACGCAGCAGATATTCCCAGCTCATCATGGAAGAAAAGGAGTTTATGGAAGTATACAATATGCTGGGCGGTATTTTGGAATGGGAAGATGAGGGATATGCTATAGTTGAAAAATAAAGAAGTTCTAAAGGTCAGAAAGATTTTGTGATTCAGCCGGATTTTATTATTTGATCCCGGGTATAGAGAGAGGAAGTTTTATTTTTTTGAGCAGGTAGTCGCCGTCATTACTATATCTTGGTTTCACCCGGATCTTCTACAGGGTTGATTGAAACCCCGCTGGAAAAATCGATGTCGCTTATCGGGTTCACAATAGAAGATGCTATGTTAGAAAGATGGCACGCAATCCGTTTTATAAATCGTGCCCCGAGAGCCAATACAACAGCCTCTCTTTTCGTGTAATCTGATTCGACAATTTCTTCAATTATTTCTTCACATTTCACCGAAATCTCATGGCTTTTATTCATAGCCTCAAAAGCGAGATCCTTATCAGAATTTTTAAATGAAACAGCCACTGTTTTAAATAGTTCCAAAAGCTTATTACCGATTTGATCGAAAAGTTTTTTAAAAAGTTCTGGATCATAGTTTGAGTCTTTTAACAAACTTTTCAATTCAAAGAAATTTTTTACATAATCTCCGAGGCGTTCCGCATCTTTTGTTATGCTGATAAGAGCAAGACAAGCAGAGAGATTGCAGTCAGGATTTGTTTTTATATGAATTAGAACCTGCTTGCGAATTTTACGTTCAGTGATATTTATGCTCTGATCTTTTAAATAAATTTTTTCCTCGAATTTTTTGCCTTTGCCATTTTTCGTGAGGATTTTAAACGTATAGCAGAGCATTTCCTCGGATTTATCAATCATGGTCAAAAACTCTTCAACTATTTCTGATGTGAACTTATGTTCTGACCATGCTTTCATTAATTGCTTAAACATTTATTGCCTTTCAAGTTGAGACGTCACTTCCGATTGAGTGATTAGTCATTATTCATTGAATTATATTTGGTAAAAACCTTGAAAATAATATCACATTTTATTATATAGGTCTTTGAATTTAAGGAAAATATCATAACTTGTCAATATTGATTTTCATGGATAAATGGTAATTTATTATTAATTGAAACCTTTGAATTAATCATATATGATCTTAAAGCTCTCTCAATACACCCCCCCCCAAACCCCCCGAAGGGGGACAAAAAACACCAAAACGGCACGGTAAGTCCCCCTCCGGAGGATTTAGGGGGCATAGCAGGAAATAAATCAAAGGTTTCTAATTGTAATGATATTCTGTTTTCAATTTGTTATTGTTTTGATTAATACACCATTTAATATCTCTCCGTTATTTCATGATATCAAAAATCGTAACTGAACATCAATAAATAAAGTAATATTCGTTTGATTTCTATAGCGTGACAGGTTATCGTTCAGTAATATAATTCTATGCAGTTTATTGTCGAAAAATAAGTATAGGTAATTTGATACTGACTCAATTTAATTCGGGGAGGTTACCATGCAGAGTTTCAACAGGTTAATGTTAATTGCAGGGCTCGTCATTGGTTTGGCAGGCTGTTCTGAACAATCATCAAGTGGTTACCGGAAAGGGATTTCATCGGATATTTTCAGGAAGGGCAGCAATATACAAACCCGATGGGCCAGTTTCGAGAATCCCACCGCTGAAAAAGGAATGGGCGGCATGACAAACAGAGGTGCCAAGGGAAATGCCTGCGAAAATTTTGAACCGGGCGAAACCAAGGTATTGCTCGATGCCAAGGGCAGCGGTGTTGTAAATCGTATGTGGTTCACCATGTATAAACCGGAGGGTCCGGGGACGGTGAGAATCGATCCGGTCATACTGCGTTCAATTCGTATAGAAATGTACTGGGACAATGCACCTACACCCGCAGTTTCGGCTCCACTCGGGGATTTTTTCTGCTGTATAATGGGAGAAACCATGCTGTTTGAAAACGAACTTTTCTCCAATCCGGGTGGGAAATCTCTCGTTTTCCATATTCCCATGCCGTTCCGAACAGCGGCAAAGATCCAGTTGATAAATGGCTCTGATGAAAAGATCAGTCAGATATTCTACGACATCAACTTCTGCATGACAGAGCAGCACGATGATGATGTCCTTTACTTCCATGCCTACTGGCGGCGTGAGCGCTGGACCAAACTCGGGGAAGACTTTGAGATTTTACCACGTATCAGGGGAGTGGGGCGGTATATCGGTGCTCATATTGGTGTGATAACCCATCCGGACAATATTGGATGGTGGGGTGAAGGTGAAGCCAAGATTTACCTTGACGGGGATACTGACCGCCCCTCGCTGAACGGTACCGGTGCTGAGGATTACTGCGGAAATGCTTTCGGGCTGGATGTTGCTCAGCACCGTTACCAGGGAGTCATGATGAGCGACTATAAAAGGAGTATGCATAGTTTTTACCGGTATCACATCCCCGACCCGGTATACTTTTATTCCGATTGCCGTGTCACCATTCAGCAACTCGGGGCGGCAAACACTGGACAGATCAGGGAACTTATGAAAAAGGGTGTGCCGGTCAAGCCCGCCACTGTCAGTTACGGCAGTGGGTGGGAAACGAGAATACGCCTTCTTGAAGATGATTCTCCTGAGTATTTTGACGATTCCATTCCCGAGGACAGCGCCACGGTACACTATCGTATCGACGACTACTGTGCAACAGCTTTTTTCTACCTTGATTCACCTGAGAACGGGCTTCCGCCTCTCGCCGGTCTTGAAGAGCGAGTTATCGGCATTGGTAGTAATGTAAAGAAAGAATAAACGGGTAATTTTTCTCAAAACATTGCTATTTTGGGAAAAGATATTTGTAAAAAATAAATCTACCACTGTTGCTTTATTTTTCTAATCAATTGTATAAACTCAAAGTTATGCGAAATCTTTTTTCTTCTGACTTTGGTATACTACTGATAAACTATATAAAAATATTGCTTTTTATAAATCTGGTTATTATTGTTTGTAAAGATGAAACTTGCAAGGTCAGGGAAGGTATTTGCTAACCAGTTATTCACAAGGCAGGTGATACACAATGGCAAATG
>JBHPFF010000123.1:0-9086 GCA_042572165.1 Candidatus Latescibacterota bacterium
GCAGGGCAAGACACGGAGCGCAGCGGAGAGCCGCGAAGCGCGAGGGGGTTAGGGGGTGAGTTTGGGGAGGAGTTGATGGGATAGATAAAAAAAAGTAAGACTCCAAAATTACCAAAGTTTTATAAATAAATATCAGAGAATTCATTGTATAGAGGGGTTGTATATAATTTAAAGAATAAATTTATGCAAGTGTGTTTGTATGTTGAATGTTCTGTTCAGGGATTACTGAGTTCTTCGGGGGTGATATCCACGACATTGAAGTTTGCGAATTGTGCATCAACATAGGCGTCAACTATCCCCAGGATTTTTGAGCCAATCCAGTAGAGGACAAATGTATTACGGTCTGTCCGGAGCTTGTCCCTTTCCCAGTCTGTAACTGTATCATGTTTAACCCTGTGGTTTTCATAGAGGTAACCGCCGATGAAGATGAGCTCGGCTGTGAAAAAGAGGAGGGCTTTTTTCTTTTTCCCGTTGTTTATCTGACCCCATCCTGGGAATATCAATGAATGGTACATTGCAGTGGAGGGATGAATTTTCATGGCGGGGGCGATCCATGTTGTATCAGCCATTATGGTGGTCGTTTCACGGGGTATTTCAGAATTTTTAACAGCACCGCTGCTGTAAGCCGGAAAAGGCAAATAGGTCAGCCCCTCACCGAAGGAACAAGGCACAAACAATACCAGAGCATTTGCCAGTACGGTTAAAAATACTGCGGTTCTCAGGAACTCATCTCCTTGTCAATAACCATTCTGACTGCACCGAGAATGGCGGATTCATCCGGTCTTTCAGCAGGAACTATATTCACCTGGTTGTTGTATGACTCAAATCCCCTGTCAGAAAGTCCGCGTCGTGCTGGTTCGAGGATGAGATCGCCTGCCCTCGCAAGACCGCCGCCGACCGCCACCGTTTCATAATTAAGGATATTAAGCGCGTTGACCAGTGCTATCCCGAGGAGATATCCCGCCTCATCGAACATTGTACGCGCAAATTCATCTCCTGCTAATGCCGCATGGTAAATTTTCTCTGAAGAGAGATCTTCCTGATGTGAGCGGTATCCGGCAAGCGAGGTTTCAATATGCTCATTGATAAGAGCCTCACAGGTTATTCGCACGAGCCCGGTAGCCGAGGCATACAGTTCAATACACCCTCTCTGCCCGCACCAGCACTGGTAGCCGTTGTAATCTATGGTAGTATGCCCGAATTCTGACGCATTATCGTTGAAACCGGTAAGAAGTTTGCCGCCGCAGACAGCGCCGCCGCCAATGCCTGTCCCGAGAGTTATCGCAAAAAAGTCGTTTTTACCTCTTCCCGCACCCATCCACCACTCTCCGTAAGCGAAAAGAGTAGCATCGTTCTGGATATACACGCTGACACCGATCCGCTCATTAATGATATTGGCAAGGGGAAAATCAATCCAGTGGGGCAGATTACCCGCCCTGAGAATTTTACCTTCCTTTGCGCTCAGGGGACCTGGAGAACCGATTCCGACACCGCTGATATCGGAAAATGTTACTCCACCGTGCTGTATCACGGCACTGATAGAATCGACGATCTGGTTCACCGGCGCCTCGGCGGATTCATGAGCTAATGTCTTGCGCTTATCTCTGCCCAGCACTACACCGTTTTCGTCAACGAGGCCCGAACGTACATTCGTTCCTCCGAGATCAACTCCAACGTACAGTTTCTTTGCCATTATGCTTTCCTGTTATCTTTGAGTTTCCCCTCTAAAACTCGATTTTATTTCAGATATGGATTTGCTCGTCACTCATAACCCGCTCGTTTCCGGTCATTTTAAAAATTCTCTTCATCATCTCAATATCATAGGGAGTCTGCTCTATTCCACGGCGGTGGAACATTCTCTTCTGGGTAGTCAGTACCTGTTCAAGGCTGAATTCAGTTACCTGGCCGAAACTCCTCGCATAGTTTGTAAAGCTGGGCACATTCTTTGTAACGGTGCCGTAAATCATGCTGCATACACCAAGGATCTTGCCGGTGAAAATCGAAGTGTTTATGGCGGTTTTGACAAAATCTCCGATTATTGAGCCCAGGAACTGCATTCCGGTTTCGATCCGGTTTCCGCTGTAATCCATTCGAATCGTTCCATAGGTGTTTTTCAAATTGCTTGTGGTCGTTCCGGCACCGAGGTTTACCCATCTGCCAACCCATGAATTCCCGAGGAATCCATGGTGCTGTTTGTTCGTATACGACTCTATTGATGAAGCCTTGACCTCGCCGCCAATTCTACAACCGTAACCGATAGAGGTATGGTCTTTGATTGACGAATGATCGTTAATCCAGGAGTCCCCTCCGATATAAATAGGTCCCTCAAGATAGGAAAATGGCTTGATAATGACTCCCTTCTCAATAACGACCGGACCTTCCTGCGTTTCAAACAAGCAGGTTGATGGAGGAACTTTTCCATCCCTGACGTAAACACCGGGCATGGTCTCTTCGTAGCTATCTGTGGAAAGTATATGCTCAAGATTTCTTTCGAACAGGCGCAGGTGCGATTCGACAACCTCATGAGGCCAGTCGAGAGTCGTGAACAATTCTTTTTCTAAGGGAAGCCTCATATCGAGAAGTGCGGCATGGATAGTTTGTGATGAAAGGGTTTCCGGTAACTTTTTGTCAGGTGGTACAAGTGCTGCTGCCAAACGGTTGCCGCTTGTTGAGATAAACGGATCACCCGATTGTATAAGTTCATTTATGGTTTTCAGGTAGCCCACATCGGGTTCTATCGATGCATTCAGAAAAAGAAGAGGGTTTTTCTGGAGGGTTGTAATGTCAGGATTTGTGCGGGTTTCATAGAGAAAAAGGTCTCTTACAATGGTCTCGACAGGTATTTTAAGGGATTGCACTATTTCGTGTAAGTTCAGCGATCCAATCCGCACCTCATAAAACGGCCGGAACATACCGACAGGCCGGAGTGCTTCGCACTGGTTGTCTTCAAACAGTACTATAGTTATCAACGGCACCTCGAATTACAATTGTTTACCGGTAAAAAATCTGCTGCTGTAAAATAGTATTTTTTGAAAATAACACTTTAACTGCGGGTAAGCAAGAATGTTTGAATAATGAGTTTAGATTTTTATTTTGAATGAGGGCAGTCCAGTTCTGACTTCTGACTTAATAATTTAATAAAACATTATTCCACAGTCACACTCTTGGCAAGGTTTCGCGGCTTATCAACATCGCAACCCCGTGCGACAGCTATGTGATAAGCAAACATCTGGAGAGGAACGACTCCGAGCACAGAAACCAGGGGATCAATTGTCGCGGGTATAGAGATAACATGTTCGGCAAGTTTGTCAAGTTTATGAGAACCCTCCCGCACCACGGCGATGATCTTTCCCCCGCGGGCATGGATTTCATTTACATTTGATATCATTTTATCGAGTATCCTGGTCTGGGCGGCAAGCACCACAACCGGCATGTTCGTGTCTATAAGCGCGATAGGACCATGTTTCAACTCGGCTGCGGAGATACCTTCAGCGTGGATATAAGAAATTTCTTTCAGTTTCAAAGCTCCCTCAAGCGCCAAAGGGTACTCGAAGATTCGCCCAATATAAAGCGCATTAGTGTAATTTGCATATTTGCAGGCGATCGAGTGAATGTGATCATCGAGTTTCAGGATGTCCGATGCCTGATCGTTCAGTTTCCGCATTGCATCAATGAAAACAAGACCATCCCTGAGAGACATCATCCGACGCAGTCGGCTCGCCTGGAGGGCAAGGAGTATCAGCACAACTACCTGGCTCGTAAATGCCTTTGTGGAAGCGACACCGATTTCCGGGCCGGCGTGGAGAAAAACACCCTGCCCGCATTCACGGGCGATTGTGCTCCCCACCACATTAACAATTCCCATTACCGACGAACCCCGTTTTTTTGCCTCACGGATACCTGCAAGTGTGTCCGCCGTTTCTCCCGATTGGCTTATGGCGATAACAAGGGTATCCGGTTCAATTGCCGGTTCTGCATAGCGGAACTCGGCCGCATAGCATACCTCGGTAGGTATTCCTGCAAGGCGTTCAAACAGGTACTTCCCGACAAGACCGGCATGCCAACTTGTCCCGCAAGCTATTATCTTGATGCACCTGGATTTCAAAAGCAGCGACTCGTCAATACCACCGAGGTTGACCGTACCCTCTGTCGGTCGAAGGCGGCCCCTCATGGCGTCAAGGATTGTCTGGGGCTGCTCGTGTATTTCTTTTTCCATAAAATGATGATATCCGCCAAGCTCGACTGCCTTGAGGTCAAATGCGATTTTTTCAACTTCCTTTACTATCGGCGTTTCATCGAGCCGGAAAGTTTCGATATTACTGTCGCTTATTTCCGCACATTCTCCGTCATCGAGATATACCACATAGCGTGTGTACGGAACGATTGCAGAGGGGTCGCTGGCAACAACAGAAAAACCCTCCCCCTGTCCAATCACGAGCGGACTGCTCATTCTGCAGAGGAAAATCTTTCCGGGTGCTTCACTCGAAATCATCGCCATGCCATATGTTCCCTCAACACTCTTCAGGGCTTCGAGGAAAGCAAGACGGAGATTAAGACCTTCCTTCATAAACTGTTCAATCAGATGAACCACCGTCTCGGAATCAGTTTCGCTCCTGAATGTGTGGCCAAGTTTTTCAAGTTTCTGGCGGAGGGGTTTGTAATTTTCAATTATACCGTTATGGACAAGCGCAAGTGTACCTGTGCAGTCGGTATGCGGGTGGGCGTTTTCTTTCGTAGGAGCGCCGTGCGTGGCCCAGCGGGTATGGGCTATGCCGCATGTGAAACCGTCAACCGGAATACTATCCGGAAGCGTATCGGCGATTCTTCCTGAAACCTTGTACAAATCGAGTTTTGTACTGCCGTCAAGCGCAATGCCCCAGGAATCATACCCCCTGTACTCCAGTTTTCGTATACCTTCAAGGAGCAGTTCCGGAGAAAAGCCCTTTCCGACATAGCCGAATATTCCGCACATAACAATCCCCTGAATTATAAATATCAGTAAGGTAAATTATAATACTTAATGTTTTAAGCCAATTGTATAATTTGTCATATTAAATACAACCAATCCTATCTTTATATAATACTAATAATACTCACAGATTACAATTCATAATCAGTCCCTGCCGCCGCGCAGGATTAAAAGTCTGATAAGCATCAACACAGCCGTAGCGGCTGCGGCGACATAAGTCCATGCTGCGGCATCGAGCACAGCCTTTGCTTTTGGAAGTTCATCGCTCGTGAGGTACCCGCTTTTTGCCAGGACAAGTATCGCGCGTTTTGAGGCATTGAATTCGACCGGAAGCGTGATAATCGTAAACGCCACGGCGAAACTGAAAAGCAGTATACCCGCATCCATGAGCCAGACCATGCCCGGGCTGCCGGTGAGGTAAGGAATAATCATTCCGATCATGAAAAGAAAGATCCCGAGTTTTGAACCGGTCGCCGCCGCGGGTGCAACTGCTGTCCTGAGAGCAAGCGCAGGATATTTAACCCCGTGCTGGACAGCATGACCAGCCTCATGAGCGGCTATGCCGAGCGCCGCTATGCTCTGTGAACCATAAACTCCCTCGGAAAGCCTCAGCACACCGGCACGGGGATCATAATGGTCGGTAAGCTGTCCTTTTACCGGTTCAATCCCGACATTACCGAGCCCGTTCGAGTCAAGAATCGCCCTCGCCACCTGGGCACCCGACATCCCCGAACGTGACCGGATCTTGCTGTACTTGTTGAATGCCGATTTCACCTTCGCCTGTGCCCATAAGGTCAAAATAAGACCAGGTATCATAAGGAGCATTGTTCCATCCCAAAAAAAGAATCCCATAGTAAAGTCACCTCCGTATTAATTAAGTTCAAAGTTCAAAATTCCAGGTTCCTGATTCATATATATTGTATAATTCCTTATATTTTATTAATATACACTCCTTTTTCTATCCTGTAGCCGCGGTGGAAACTGGCACCGTCCATCGGTTTTTTCCCGGGAGGCTGTATTTTTAGTATTCTGAGTTCACCTTTGCCGCACGAAACGGTAAGCCCGCTCTGTTGTGACACCTCTGTGATAAGACCGGGAGTTCCGGGAGAGTCTGTATCCATTATGATTGTCCGATGTATTTTAAGGTTACCTATTGCGCTTTCGGTAAAAGCGCCCGGTCTGGGATTCATGCCCCGTACCTGGTTATGGATTATCTGAGCATCCCTCGACCAGTTTATACGCCCGTCCTCTTTAAATAGTTTCGGTGCCGGCCTTCCCCCTGAAAACGGTTGTTTTATACGGGGAGCTATGCTCTGTTCGATCATGTCCGCTGTTTTTAGCGAAAGCTCAGCGCCTGTTACTTTCATGCGGTCGGAGAGTTCTCCTGCCGTTTCATCCGGACCAATTGTAACAGATTCATTCAGTATAACATCTCCTGTATCAACCTTTTCCTCGATGTAAAAAGTGGTAAGTCCGGTTTCATTGTCACCGTTAATAATCGCCCAGTTCACAGGGGCGGCACCGCGGTAGTCCGGTAAGAGGGAAGCGTGAAGATTTACTGTCCCTTTCGGCGGTATAGTGAATACTTCCTTTGGTAGAATCTTGAACGCCACGACGTAAAAGAGATCGGCGTCAAGCTCTCTCAGGCTTGTGATGAAATCAGGATCGGAGAGGTTATCCTGTTCATATACCGGGATTCCCAGATCGAGGGCAGTACTTTTTACAGGAGTCGGACATAGTTTCCGTCCGCGTCCCATGCAGACATCGCATCGAGTAATGACTGCAGCAATCTCGTGGTTCTCGTGGAGAACTCTCAGCGTCGCCAAACCAAATTCTGCTGTACCCATAAAAATCAAGCGCATTACTTGCTCTCACATTTCTGTGCCAGTGAACGGAGCTGTTTGGAAAGAAGTTTTCGCTTAACCGTACTGAGCCTGTCCACAAAGAGTATCCCATCAAGGTGATCAGTCTCATGAAGTATTACCCGCGCCAGAAAATCCTCGGCTTCTTTTTCATGTATGTTGCCGTCAAGATCCTGGTACCTGAATGCTATTTTTTCTGCACGGGTGATATCTTCGTATATTCCCGGAACTGACAGGCACCCTTCTTCACCGGTGCTTTCACCTTCCTTCTCCAGTATCTGAGGGTTGATCAGGGTGAGCGTATTGCCCACCTCCTCACCGAACGAAAGATCGATGACTGTTATCTTTTGCGATACACCTACCTGCGGACCTGCAAGTCCGATGCCGTTGTTCACGTACATGGATTCAGTCATGTTTTCCACAAGCCTGCATAGACCGCCATCAAAATCGGTGACCTCCTCGGAGATCTTCCTCAGTACAGAATCACCGTAAATATGGATTCTTGTATAATCACCGGTCATTTTGACTCATTCCTGTCTGCGTCGGTTTTTTTATTCACCACTTTTGCTATACTCGAACGGATCATTTCGATTTTTGTGTTGTCCGAAACCCTGAGCACCAGGATGTCATCATCGGATTTTTCACCCTTTTTTTCCTTGATATTAAATACAGTGCCGCAGATGCCGCCGATGGTGATGACATGATCGCCTTTGGCAAGTGTATTGAGCATACTCTTGCTATCTTTCTGTTTTGTTCGCTGGGGCCGGATAATAAAAAAATAAAACACCGCAAAAATTGCTATAAGCATCGGCCATATGGGTGCAACCTTGCGGGTCTCCTCTGCACCCTGGGCAAAAGCATTAGAAATGAGTTCAAAATTCATCTGGTGGGTCCTCTTTTCTGTAGCGGCGCAGGAATTCACCGCGCCAGTGTGGAAATCTGTTTTCTATTATCGCTTTTCGCATTTCACGCATGGTCTCTAAGTAAAAATAAATACTGTGCATTGTTGCCAGGCGGGGCGCCAGGATTTCTCCTGTCTGGAAAAGATGCCTGACATACGCTCTCGAATAATTTCTGCATGCCGGACAGCCGCATTCCGGATCAATAGGCCCGAAATCGCGTGATTGGTAGGCGTTCTTCAGGACAATCTTCCCGTCACGGGAAAACACTGTACCGTTACGTGCGTTTCGTGTCGGCATGACGCAGTCGAACATATCCACCCCCAGACTCACCGCCTCCACCAGGTCATCGGGGAATCCCACGCCCATAAGATATCGCGGTTTATTCTCCGGCAAAACTGCGTTGGTAATCCTGACCATCTCAAACATGTTTTTTTTCGGCTCGCCTACTGCCAGACCACCGATAGCATATCCCACAAAATCCATGCTGACCAGCCGCTGCGCCACCGATTCTCTCAGGTCGTGAAAGATACTCCCCTGGCAGATACCAAAAAGAATCCGGGAACCATCGTTAAGTTTTTCATGCACTTCACGCGACCTGTCAGCCCAGAGTTCTGTCGTCCTGCAGGAACGCACTGCATACTCGCGTGTCGCCGGGTACGGTATGCATTCATCCAGGGGCATGATAATGTCGGCGCCGAGGTCATGTTCTATCTCTATGACGCTTTCAGGTGTAAAAAGATGCTTGGAGCCGTCAACATGAGACCGGAATACGACACCTTCATCGGTAACCTTACACAGGTCAGAGAGGCTGAAAACCTGAAATCCACCCGAATCGGTGAGAATTGAACCATTCCACCCCATGAAACCGTGCAAACCGCCGGCATCACGAATGATTGCGGGTCCCGGACGTAAATAGAGATGGTAAGTGTTTCCCAGAATAATACGGGTGCCAATCTCCTCAAGTTCCTGCTGCGACATGGATTTGACCGAGGCCTGAGTGCCCACTGGCATGAACACGGGAGTTTCGATGACAGAGTGGGGTGTCCTCAGGATACCTGCCCGCGCTCCTGTCACCGGACAGGTGCGGACTACCTCGAACGAGATCCCGTTCGTATGAGAGTCATCCATGCCGTTTCGTTATGCCCCTTTTTATAACAATTAATTTAATATAGTCTCTGTTTTTTCACAAAGAGCCGGAAATACGAAAAAAAACTGTTAGTCTTTAAGCCTTCATTAGCATTAAAATATCGTTAAAAGATAACATTCAGGATAAAAAGGAGCAAGAGAAGTTTGAGGTTTTCTCGTTGATTGTTTGTGAAAAGCCCGGGCATTTCTGACTTGTAGCCACAATAT
>JBHPFF010000124.1:0-9023 GCA_042572165.1 Candidatus Latescibacterota bacterium
TAGTTCACGGTCTTTGGCTATGAAATCACCGGATTCGCATATGGGACCGACAATATCTACGACCCGGCGTTCCTTTTTTCGTTCGATAACAGGTACTACAGCATGGTAGGAACCATAGAGTGATGGACGTGCAAGATCGTTCATGCCGGCATCCACAATAATAAAGGTTTTATCTTCACCGGATTTTATATAGAGTACGCGTGTGAGGAGTATACCCGCATTTCCCGTGATGGAACGTCCAGGTTCAACGATAAGTCGGCAGCCTGAATCTTTGATAACCGGCACAATCATATTTGCCCAGTCTTCAGGATCAGGGGGTTCATCCTGTTCATAATTGATGCCAAGTCCTCCCCCGATATCAATTATTTTTATATCAATACCGCGTTCTCGAATTTCCTTTATCAGTTCCATCAGCCGTTCTGCTGATTCCTTGAACGGCAGAACATCAAGGAGCTGACTGCCGATATGCGCATCGATACCGATGACATCAATATTTTCCATACCCGCTGCTTTTTCATACAATCTCAGGACATCGGTATAAGGAATGCCGAACTTGTTTTCCTTGAGTCCCGTGGATATATAGGGATGTGTTTTTGGATCAATATCAGGATTGACACGAAAAGACAGCGGTGCCTTACAGTTCATTTCGCCTGCAATACGGTTTATTGTTTCAAGTTCCGACTCCGATTCAGCATTGAACATGAGAATGCCTGATTCAAGTGCGTACTTTATTTCCTTTTCTGTCTTGCCGACACCTGAGAAGACGATACGATTCGCTGGAATTCCAGCCCTGAGTGCACGGTAGAGTTCGCCGCCCGATACAATATCAGCGCCCATCCCGTATTCGGAAAACAGCCTCAGTATGGCTCCGTTGGAATTCGCCTTTACTGAATAGCAGGTTAAGTGATCAATATCCTTAAAGGCGTTATCGATGGCGCGGATATGCCGTTCGAGTGTCCTACGGGAATACACATAGACAGGTGTACCGTATCGCATGGCTATATCGGATAGCAGTACATCCTCGGCATACAGCTTTCCATCCTTATACATAAACCAGTGCATACTGTCTCCTTTCAGAATTGTACTTTCGCAATACGGTCGACAGCCTCGGCAAGCCGTTCCCTGGATGTAGTCAGTGTCATACGGATAAAACCTTCGCCGCACGTGCCGAAACCGACTCCCGGGGTTGTTACGACCGCTGCTTCCTTAATAAGCCGGGCTGTAACATCTGTTGAACTTTGCCCTTCGGGGATAGAAATCCATACATAAAAAGTAGCTTTTGGCTTTTCAACATCCCAACCTATTCGCTGAAGACCTTCCACCAGTATGTCCCGGCGTTCCTGGTAGATTCCGTTGCTTTCCTGAACACACTCCTGTGTCGATTCAAGGGCGGTTATGGCTGCATGCTGGATAGGCTGGAAGACACCCGAATCAAGGTTTGTTTTGACTTTCCCGAGACCTTTGATGATTTTCCTGTTTCCAAGGGCGGCTGCGATACGCCATCCGGTCATATTGTATGTCTTCGAAAGGCTGTAGAGTTCAATCCCCACTTCCTTTGCCCCCGGTATTTCAAGAAAAGACGGCGCACGGAAGCCGTTAAAAGTAACATCCGCATAAGCAGCGTCGTGTACGACTATGATATTATGCCTGTGTGCAAACTCAACCACTTTCAGGAAAAATTTTTCATCACAAATCGCAGAGGTGGGATTATTTGGATAGTTAACAAACATGAGTTTAGCACGGGAGGCAATTTCATCCGGGATCGCATTCAGTTCCGGAAGAAAACCGTTTTCCTTTAAAAGCGGCATAAAATATGCCTCACCACCAGCGAGTGTTGTACCGGCACCATAAACAGGATAGCCGGGATCCGGAACAAGAACAATATCACCTGTATTAATAAAAGCAAGAGGAATATGACCAACCCCCTCTTTTGAACCGATCAGGGTAAGTATTTCAGTGGCGGGGTTGAGTTCAATATTCCAGGTTCGCTGATAATATGCTGCCATACTTTTACGGAAATCAATCATTCCGGTATATGACGGATACTGGTGATTAGCCGGGTCATGCGAGGTTTCATTCAACCGGTCGATAATATGGTCCGGCGTGGGGCGATCAGGATCACCGACACCGAGATTAATGACATCTTTTCCCGCATCGATAGCCTCTTGTTTCAATTCGTCAATTGAAGCGAAAAGGTAAGGCGGCAGTTTCATAAGCCGTTCTGCAAAAGTAATGTTTATCGGCATACACATATCCTTTCGTTGAAAACTATATGGGAAATTACTTAATATCTTCATACCTTAAGGACTACGAAACATCCTCCCTTATTTTGATTATCTCATGGTCAATATATTTCAGACTTACAAAAACAAGGCATTTGTTGCGTGTCCATGCTGCGACAATACCGCTTTCGCCCGAACATTGTCCTGTCAGTACCTCGCTCCTGTCTTTGACTATGGTAATCCAGCGTCCTGAAAATTCATCCTCATGAAGCGGCCTGTGGTGATACACATCACCAAGAGAATATTTCCCGCCGCTGAAAGAGAGAAGCCGTACTTTCATATCACGTTTAACCGCAGACCCGATGTGTTTTTCAAGACGCTCAATTTCCGGCGCCCAGAGAGAAAGATCGATCGACTGCTCGGCACTGTCAATTATCTCCTGTGCTTTCATCAAGATTTCATCATAACCGCCAATGTTGAATATATAATCGACAGGATCGCTTTCCATTCCCTCATTCAGGAGTGAGCCGAGTTTTTTAACAGAGGACTCGAACTCGTTAGACAACCTATTGATAAGATCGTTAGGGGGTAGGGGAACATAACGAACCGGATTCCCGCCCAAAGGCAGGATCAGTTTTTTGCGGTTAAGTCGCTCAATGCACTCGTATATTTTCGACCGTGGGATACCGGACCGCCCGGAAAGCTCATAGCCGGTTAAAGGATTTTCCCCGACCAGCGCCGAATATGCCCTGGCTTCGTATAGAGAAAATCCAAGACCGGTCATAATGGATTCAATTCGTTTACTGTCCATAACAAAACCCCATATATTGACTACTATGGTAGTTAATATATAAAAAAGTGCTTATATTGTCAACTTTTTATTACATAAGGTCTATCGGATCTACATCCACTGCTATTACTTCATTCCCTTTTTTTGTGTTTTCTATCACATGGCGGACAAATGAGAGGGTTTGTACGATACGGGGTGTTTTCAGCAGGATATGCATCCTGTGAAAGCCTTTCACTCTTGGTATGGCTGCATCAACAGGTCCCATTACTTCGGTATCCTCCTGCGCATGGGTTGTCAGGGAGGCTGCTATATCACGTGACAGTTTTTCCAGAGGTTGTTTATATCTGGAAGATAGCTCAATAAGGATAAGCCTTGAATAGGGCGGAAAACCGACCTCTTTTCGGGCCTCAAGCTCCTTTTTGACGAACGTTTCAAAATCATGCTTCGAAGCGGCGGTGACAGCGTAATTAGATGGATTGAATGTCTGAAGAACAACGGTGCCGGGTTTGGATCCCCTTCCGGCTCGGCCTGCAACCTGGGTGATAAGCTGGAACGTACGTTCGGCGGCTCTGAAATCGGGAAGATGAAGCGATGAATCTGCTGAAATTATACCTACAAGAGTCACATCGGGAAAATCAAGTCCTTTGGAAACCATCTGTGTGCCGAGCAGGATAAGAGCCGATCCACGCCGGAATTCCTCCAGAAGACGGTAGTGAGCATCATGAACCCGGGTGGTGTCGGAATCCATGCGCACGATCGAATCATTTCCGGCTATCAGTGAGAGTTCCTTTTCGATACGCTGAGTTCCCACTCCGCGGTACCTGATCTCAGCCGAACCGCAACTGGGGCAGTGTTGAAGAACAATCTGGTCATGTCCGCACAAATGACAAACTGCAAGCCTTTTTGACGAGTGGTAGGTGAGGGTAACTGCACAGTGGGGACATGTGAGAACCTCGCCGCAGTCCCGGCACTGAATTCCTGTTGCAAAACCACGGCGGTTGATGAGGATAATGCTTTTTTCCTTTCGTTCGATCCGTTCCGTTAACTCATCTCGCAGACAGATGGAAAGTGAAGATTTATTTCCTTCAACCCTTTCTGCTCTCATATCGACAGTCACCACACGGGGTAGGGGACGGGATTGTATCCGCTTGGAGAGAGTGCAGAGCAGATATTTTTCGGTTGTTGAATTATACCATGATTCGAGGGAAGGTGTGGCTGAACCCAGGACAACAGGAATACCGAGCATGTTGCCCCTGACCACTGCCACATCACGGGCATTGTAACGCGGAGCTGTATCAGTCTGTTTATAGGATGTGTCGTGCTCTTCGTCAACGATAATAACACCGGGAGAATGTAGAGGAGCAAATATAGCTGATCTCGGGCCTATTACTACATCACATTCTCCCTCATGTATCAGACGCCACATATCATAACGCTCTCCGGGATTCATGGCGGAGTGCATCACTGCTATCCTGCCCGGGAAAACCGATGAGAAAAACCGGGTTGTCTGCGGTGTTAGCGATATTTCGGGAACGAGAATAATGACGCCTTTGCCCTGTTTCAGCATTTCACGTGTGATTTCAATGTATATTCTTGTTTTTCCGCTTCCTGTGACACCTTTCAAAAGAATCGGCAGCGGTTTCGATGACGAACTTTCTTCCATAATCATGGCAAAGCAGCGTGCCTGTTCAACGGTAAGCGGGTGGTCGACATCGATATATTCCTGGTCGAGGATGTGTGATTTCCTCTTGATTTCTACCTCTTCATAACGCGCCCATCCGGCTTGTACCAAAGCGTTCACCACACCCCGTGAAAAACCATAACGCTCAAGAAACTCAGAAAGAGAGATTCCCTCAGGATATTTTTGAAGAACCTTTAAGCATTCCGCCTGTTTTTTAGCTTTCCTGGGAACGGGGCACTGTGATTGTGTCGATGGTATGAGATATCGTACCGTTTTTGGACGTACTACCGGACGGTTGATTTCTTTTTCGAGTTGTACAAGACCTTTTTTTTCGAGGCTACGGACGATACTCGATACAGGCTCTTTTGTGGATTGTTCGAGAGTCTTCAGCAACACATGGTCGTTTTCATGAATTAAATTGAGAACCTCTTGTTGACGTTTGGTTAATTTTGTCGTGCGCTGACACGCTGACGGTTCAATGTGAATCCGTATCCGGGATTTAATCATGGTACCGGAGGGCATGGCTGTTTTTAGCACCTCACCAACGGATGAAGCGTAATAGTCGGCAACCCACTCTGCCAACCGGAGCATATGTATGTTGAATACAGGTTCGTCATCAATGATATCAAGGATCGGTTTGAGTTTTGAGAGGGGCGCATCCCCGGGATCATATCTGATATCCGTAATGAAGCCAGTGAGGATTCTTTTGCCAAATGGAACAAGCGCTCTGCGGCCTATTTCCACATAAGATTCCAGTTCGGAAGGGACAATGTAAATGAAAGTAATATTAACCGGTACGGGAAGAACAATTGAGATGTAAAGTGTAATATCTTTTGTTCGTTTATTGACTTTTTTTTTCATTCTAATTTATGTGGAGCTTTCAAAGTTACTATTATAATTCTTGATAATATTGCTTACCAGTTATTAGTAGATTGTATTTAGGCATTAGTTTCATGATGGTTATACAGGAAATTATCAGAATAAACCGCCTCGATTAATCAAAAAAATAATAATTCCAGAAAGGAGAATAAGAATAAAAAAGATTACAAAGAATAATCTATTTGATGATTCAGGCGCCACAACTATAAGGGATTTCCTGGGTTCCGTTGTTGTCACGGAATCTTCTTCCTTAAAGACCTTTTCATCTTTCTCAGCGGGTTGGTGAGTAATCAAATCTTTATCACTGAAAAAGGAAAGCTGCTTGTCATCAATTTCAATTTCGGGTTTATCTATGGAATAATCATCTGATGATAATGTTTTTAAGCCATCTTCAGAGTGAGTTTTGATAACAGGCTGTTTTTCATCAGAGGGTTGAGGAGCATACTTGTTAAGAGGATTATCTTCCTGTGAAATAATTTCAGGTTCCTGCAGGTTATTCATAATTTTTTCTGAAGGTTTATCCTGTTTGCCGATATCGATAGTTACTTTTTTTGATTTTTGTGAGCGTTTTTTAGGAGTACTCCTTTGTGAAGGGGGGATTTTTTCCTTTGCACTATGAACATGAGCAATACTATCAATTTTTTTATCCAAACGTGCAAGAACAAGTTCGGGATCTATCTCAATAGCTTCTGCATATTCGTAAAGAAATGCGCGTATGTACGGTTTCGGCAAGAAAGAAAAATCTCCTTTTTCGAGACTTTCAAGAAAATGAATTCGTATCTTGGTAACAGATGAGATATTTTTAAGGCTTACTCCTTTTTCAAGCCTTATTTCTTTGAGTTCCTCATGTATAGGTTTCATGTTTGCTGCTCCTCGGTTGATATATCCGGATGGTTTCGCCGAACGCCAAAAAACCCGAATTCCCTGTTGTCGAATTTATCAAGGGTTTCCATCAACCTGGCTAACGGCAGACCCATTACATTAAAAAAACACCCGTGTATTGATGTTATCAATGCAGAACCGTACCCCTGAATACCGTATGCGCCGGCTTTATCGAGAGGTTCGCCTGTTCCCACATACCGCCGAGCCATATCATATGTTATGGAACGCATCGTAACATCGGTAGCTTCATAACTCGAAAATATTTTTCCGGTTGCGGCATTATACAGGGCAAATCCTGTGTAAACCGTATGTGTTTGTCCCTGGAGTCTCATGAGCATTTCAATCGCCTCTTCGGAAGAACACGGTTTTCCGAAAATCTCATCGTCAATCACAACTATTGTATCTGAACCTATGATTATTCCGTTGTTCCTCTGTGATCCTACATTAAGGGCTTTGAGTTCTGATAGTCTTAAGACATGCTGTGAGGGTGTTTCGCCGTTGATAATGTCCTCATCGACAGTTGGTTCCATACAGGTAAACGGGTGTCCAAGAAGTTTTAATATTTCTCGGCGGCGCGGTGATCTGGATGCAAGAATCAATTCGCTCATTACATGTCCCTCGTATCTATCAGTATGGTAACCGGACCGTCGTTTACAAGGTTAACATGCATGTGAGTGCCAAAAACACCGCTTTCCACCCGTATTCCATTATCATTAAGAAGATTTATGAATTTTTCATAGTATGCGTTAGCTTTTTCGGGTGGAGCAGCATCGCCAAAAAAGGGTCTGAGTCCGCGTTTCACATTTCCCAGAAGAGTAAACTGGCTGACAACAAGAATTTTACCTTTCACATCGGTCACCGAAAGATTCATTTTGCCGTCCGCGTCAGAGAAAATCCTGAGTCCGAGGCACTTTTTTACCAGAAGATGGATATCTTTTTCAGTATCCTCATTGTGGACTCCGAGCAAAATAAGTAATCCGCATTCTATTGAAGAAACCTCACGATTGTCCACCGTTACAGAGCATCTTTCGACTCTCTGGACGAGACCTATCATTGATTCACCAGATTTTGAGAGTAAAATATATAAGGATTTCGGGAGTTCCTGATAAGAATTTATCAAATAATGCGTGACAAAACCAGAATTTTATACAGTTATTGGTTCAACGGAATGTTGATGGATATCCTGCTGCTCAGCTCAATAATGTATTCCTGATATCACCGAGAGGTTCAGTCTTTTTTCTTTGAAATCTATTTCCCGGATAAGTATTAAAAAATACTTTATAACGCAAAGGGCAGCCTTTTCGTTGAGACCGCCCTTGCAAAAATTTGTTTATTTTGTCGAAAATCGCTAGACTGCTTCTTTGAGTTTCTTGCCAGCTTTGAATTTTGGAACGTTCGCTGCAGCAATTTGAATGGGTTTTCCTGTTGCAGGGTTTCTTCCCATACGAGCAGCGCGTCTGGCTACTGAAAAAGTCCCGAAACCAACGAGACTGACTTTATCACCTTTTGCTAGAGCCTTTTCAATACTGGCGATTATTGATTTCAAAGCTTTCGAGGCCTGTACTTTGGAGATACCAGCTTCTTGGGCAGCTTTCGCAACGAGTTCTTCTTTGGTCATTACTTCACCTCCTCATTTTTTTAGATTAAGAACTTTCTTAGTTTCAACAATAATTACGCAACGAAAAGAAGTCAAGCAAAAAATAGCATAAAAAACCCATTTTACAGGTTTTTTAGAAAATAATTAGTAACTTATTCCAGATGTGCCTCTCCTTTTTTCAATTTTTACATCGGGAAGTTCCTTGATATTAACTTTGAAATAGAATCCTTCCTGAATTCCGGAAGGCACCCATGAAATGTTCGCTTCCCAGCAGTGGATGTCCCTGTTAATGATCATTCGCTGCGAAACTATGCTCTTTCTTTCAAAGTCATACTGACAATAGTAGCTAATGGAAAAATTCCGTGATGGTGAAAATGACAGATTTGGTTTAATATTATGAGTTTTCCTGTAGGTGTCTTTGCCGCTGGAAGTGCTTCTCCTGATACCGTAAGAATGCGAAAACCGCAACTTGATGGGAATCGATTGTGAATCTCTATCGACGCTAACGTCTCTATCGCCAGTATCTGTATCAAAATCATCACGCCCGAGATTCATATTCGAGTTATCCCTTGATGACATACCCATGAATCCCTGCCCCTGTGAAACCCCTACATCCGTGGTGATGCTGAGATTGTCGAGATACGGACTGAAAAGATGGAATGAATCATCTTTATGGTAAAAACTATGTGTAGAGGTCAACCTCACCTTAAATGAATTCACCGGTTTTATATACAGAGTTGTCCTGAGAGGTGCAATCGGACGGTCTTTTTCTTTAAAGTTAACTGAACTGGAGAAATCAAGTGTAAACAGGTCGAGCTTTTTTTCTTTTTCACTGTCGGTCAGTTTCGCCTGGAAAAGATTTTTCAGATTGAAATTCATACGGTTTCCGGGGTCTTGATCCCTGTCATCCCTGTCGAACCGGAAGTAAACCTCTGCGTTATCACCGGAGTACCTGCGGTTCTTGCTGTATGA
>JBHPFF010000125.1:0-8861 GCA_042572165.1 Candidatus Latescibacterota bacterium
AATGTAGGAAATGCCTCATTCCCGTGAATACCATTGCCACACCGGGTTCTTGCCGATATGAATGTAAAGATTATCTCGACAGGAGGAACAGCGAGAGCTTTGAAAGATGCCGGGATACCGGTAACTGCCATCGATCAGGTAACAGGTTTTCCCGAGATTCTCAACGGTCGTGTGAAAACCCTTCATCCCAAGGTTCACGGTGCTTTGCTCGCCGTCAGGGATTCTGAGGAACACATGCGGGAGCTCAGGGACAACGGTATCGAAAACATCGATCTTGTGGTGGTTAATCTTTATCCTTTTGAAAAGACAATCGCTGATGAAAATGTTGCGATCGAGGATGCCATAGAGAATATTGACATCGGAGGCCCGACCATGCTGAGGAGCGCTGCGAAGAACAATCGGTATATAGGTGCGGTTACCGATCCAGCTGATTACGGTCTTGTTCTGGATGAACTGAAAACATCCGGCGAACTTTCCGAAAAAACGCGTCAGTACCTCGCTGCTAAAGTATTTCGTCATACGGCGGACTATGATGCTGCGATAGATACTTTTCTTTCGGGTCGGTTTCTTGATGAGCACATACTCAGGCTTAAATATACGAAGGGAACAACTCTCAGGTACGGCGAGAACTGGCACCAGAAAGCGCAGTTTTTTCGTGAGGATGGTCTCGGTTATCCCTCGCTTGCCGATGCTGAGCAGTTATGGGGCAAACAGCTATCCTATAACAATTATATGGATATGACAGCAGCGATAATGGCGGTTAAGGATCTCGCTCCCCAGCCGGCGGTATCGGTCATCAAGCACTGCAATCCCTGCGGGTTGGCAACGGGGAAAACGATAGGTTCAGCGCTCGTTGCTGCGTGGAATGGTGACCGGATCAGCGCTTTCGGATCGGTTATCGCCTGCACTGTGCCGTTTGATGCTGAAGCTGCTGCGTTTTTGAAGGACAAGATGGTGGAGAGTGTTATTGCTCCCGATTTTGCTGCCGATGCCCTCGAACAGCTCAAGAAGAAAAAGAATATTATGCTTATAAAACTTGATGTTGCCGGTGTGGGCAGTCCGGATACTCCGGTTCTCAAGCAGGTGCTCGGCGGTATGCTGATGCAGGATCCCGATAAAGACCTGTGGGAGAAATGGGAGACTGTAACGAAAACGGAATTCACCGAATCGAAAAAGAAACTGGCGTCATTTTCAATGACAGCATGTAAAAATACTAAATCAAACGCAATCGTCTTATGCGGTGAATACGAACCCGGTTATTATCATGTTCTCGGAATGGGTGCGGGTCAGCCGAACCGTGTGGACAGCCTGAGGAAACTGGCTGCAACAAAAGCCCGTGAGAATCTTGAGAATGTATATATTGAGAAAAACCCCGGCGGTGACAGAGAAGAATGGATCGCTGCGCGCATGAAGGAGGCAGTGCTGGCGTCAGATGCATTTTTCCCTTTTGATGATACTGTACGTGAAACAGCAGCGCTCGGTATCCGGTATATCGTTCAGCCCGGTGGGTCGGTCAGGGATGACGAAGTCATCAAAACGGCAGAAGAACTCGGTGTGGCAATGGTATTCACGGGAATGAGGCATTTCCTACATTAACATAATTATTTATATGGAGAGACAGGTATGGGATTTTTTAGCAGTCTCATGTCGAGCGATATAGGGATCGATCTCGGAACGGCAAATATTCTGATCACTGTTCGCGGAGAAGGCGTGGTTGTTGATGAGCCCTCTATTGTATCCATTGAAACGAAAACAAAGCGTGTTCTCGCTGTCGGCACACAGGCTAAGGAAATGGTTGGGAGGACACCGGGAGAGATCATTACGGTCAGACCGCTCCGGGAAGGTGTAATAGCGGATTTTGAAATTACTGAGGAAATGCTTCGTATCCTGCTGAAACGGGTTATCAAAAACCGTTTTCTTGTTAGGCCGCGAATAGTCATCGGTGTTCCATCGGGAATAACTGAAGTTGAGAAACGGGCTGTTCGTCTTTCAGGCGAGCGCGTGAATGCACGGGAGATTCATCTCGTATCCGAACCCATGGCAGGAGCTATCGGAGTGGGTATAGACGTCCATGCGCCAATAGGATCGATGATTATTGATGTCGGCGGCGGGACCTCGGAAATTGCTGTCATCGCCCTCTCGGGTATTGTGAATGGCGCCACTTCGATACGTATAGGCGGCGACAAGTTTGATGATGCCATTTTGCAATACCTCAAGAAAAATTACAATCTTCTTGTCGGCGAGCGCACAGCCGAACAAATCAAGAAAGATATAGGCAGCGCGTGTCCTTTGGAAGAGGAGATTGAAACTCAGGTCAAGGGCCGGGACCTTGTGGCCGCGATTCCGAAGACGATTACAATAAGTTCTGTCGAAATACGGGAAGCTATTTCGGAGCCACTTAATGCTGTAACCGATGCCGTGATGCTTTCTCTTGAACGAACTCCGCCCGAGGTGGCAGCAGATATTCTCGACAGGGGTATTATACTTACTGGCGGAGGTGCGCTTTTGAGAGGATTTGACAGGCGGCTCCGAGAAGAAACATGCATTCCGGTTCATGTTGCGGAAGATCCGTTGACCTGTGTGGTTCGTGGTACCGGGAAAATACTTGAAAACATCTCCGAATACAGAAATGTTCTGTTTTGATCAATGAGAAGGATTTTACAGTTCATCCTCGAACACAAACGGTCATTCACTCTGTTAGTGACTCTGCTCTTCTCCCTTTCCATGATTTTTATGGGTAAAAGTTCAAAAGTCAGTTTTGCCAGAGGGGTGACAACGACGGTTTTTAATACTGGTCGTTTTACGTTTTCATGGGGTATCTACCTCCTGGATCAATGGCGTGAAAATAAACGCCTTCGATTACAGAACCTCAAACTATCCGAAAAAATCCAATTTCACGATTTCGTCATAAGAGAAAACGAACGTCTAAGACGTATTCTGGATTTCAAGGAAAGAAATTTATTTGCCGATTCGGTTGTCACCGCAACGGTTATTGGTCACGATTTTGACCGGGTTGTTAATTCCCTTATCCTCGATGTAGGGACAAAAGACGGTGTAAAAAAGCACATGGCTGTCGTAACCGCAGAGGGTCTTGCCGGGAACGTTTTTGAGGTCTATTCTTCATCGTGCAGCGTCCAGATTATTATGGATGTAAAAGCACGGATCTCAGCCGAAACGGAAGGTATCCAGGGCATAATACGGTGGGAAGGGGGTCCGTACCTGAGGATGTATGGTCTCCCGATAAGTGATATCCCCTCAACCGGGCAAAAAGTGTACACCACTGGTATGGGCGGAGTGTATCCCCCGGGAATATTTATCGGTAACGTTACCGAACAGAAACTCGATGAGGTGGAGCAGTATGCCAGTGTTAATGTTGAATCAATGGTTGATTTCGCGAGAGTCCGGGAAGCTTTTATCCTGAAGGGCTCCGAACGATCTGATATATGGGATGACGGTGACGGGTCAGGGTATTTCCAGAGGCCTGACACCCAGTAAGAGGTGAAATGAGGATAATTAGAAACATCCTGGTGATAGCACTTGCGTTCTTGATGCAGTCAATTTTCTTCGGACGGTTTACCTTTTTTGGGGTGAGACCTGACCTGGCCATGATTGTCCTGATTTTCCTCTCCCATGAATCAAATTCGGTTGAAATTGTCCTGTATGGTTTTTTTATCGGTTTTTTCCAGGATGTATACACACCCGAATATCTTGGATTTAATATGCTTACCATGTCATTTATGGCATACTTGCTGGATGTTGCAAAAGAAATGCTCACGGTTGAAAACTATAAGATTAAAATGTTAGTGGCGTTTTTTGCCTGCCTTGTCCATGACCTCATCTATTTATCTCTGTATACTCAATTCGATTATACCGTATTGACTCGGCTGTTTCTCAGGTCGAGCCTTCCCGGTGCTATTTATACGGCAATTCTGGCCGTTATATTCATGAGAGCCTGGGATTGGGCGGTAAAAGGGGGATTGTTCATTGTTGTTAAGGAACTCGTGGGAATCAGACGATGAGATTGTAACTCGGAAAACATGGTCTCTCGTTTCCCTGTCATTCATACTGATACTCATCCTTGCCTTGAGGCTGTTTTACATCCAGGTTTTTCAATACACCCACTATCTTTCCATGTTAGATGATATAAGGATCAAGCGCAGGGTGATAGAAGCCACCCGCGGGAGGATTTTCGACAGGAACGGTGGTGTGGTTGCAGAGAACAGGATGAGTTATTCGATTACATTCGATCCGCTCGAGAGAGAAAAATTCGCAGAAAGCATTACACACCTTGCATCGCTTGTTCCCGAACTCCCTGAACTGCTTAATGTTTCAAGGGAAAGAATGGTAGAAAAGGTGATGAATGAAACAAAAGATTCCCCTAATCCTGAAAAAATCATCCAGAATGCCGATTTCCGCCTCCTCTCCATTGTTGAGGAGCATAAACCCGAACTTCCGGGAGTGGGAGGAGAGTTTGGCCAGCAGCGGTATTATCCTTTCGGATCCCTTGCTGCTCACGCTGTTGGATATATGGGAAAACTGACAAAAGCCGATTATAATAAACTGCGTAACGAAGGTTATGAATACGGCAGCTTTATCGGTAAGAACGGTATCGAGAAAATGTACGAAAAAATTATGAAAGGAAAGAACGGCGCCAAATTTTTAGAGATGAATTACATGAGCCGTATCCTGCAAAAACCCACCGATGTCAAGCCGATACCTCCCGTACCCGGAAAGAATATTACGCTTACTCTCGATATGCGCCTTCAGCTGGCAGTCCAGGAAGCCTACGGCGACAGCCTCGTTGGTGCACTGGTGGCACTCGATCCGAGGAACGGAGAAGTGCTTGTTATGGCCTCGTTTCCATCGTTCGATCCCAATGAAGTTACACAAATGTATGCCTCGCTTGTGAATGATCCTGACAAACCGATGTTCAACAGAGCCATTCAGGCTACCTATCCACCGGGATCAACTTTCAAGCCAATTACCGCTCTGGCGGGATTGGAAAACGGATTCACTGCTGATACGGAGTTTCAACCATGCGACGGGGCGTATTATTTCGGGCAGTGGTATGAATGCTGGGATGAAAACGGGCACGGAGTCCTTGATCTGGTGGAAGCTATTATCAACTCATGTAATATATATTTTTACCAGCTTGCCCGCAAAGTGGGGCTGGAAAAATGGCATGAATACGGGGCAATTTTAGGATTTGGAAAAAAATCCGGAATTGATATTCAAGGCGAAGAAGCGGGTCTTCTTCCCGGGCGTAAATATTATGTTGAGAGAAGCGATATCAATTATTCGCTTGGAATGATGCTTAATTTGGCAATCGGTCAGGGTGAAAATCTTGCAACGATATTACAACTTGCCTACTATACAGGGATCATAGCTACCGAAGGCGTTGCTGCAACTCCCCGTCTGGTGTTATCCGATTACGAAACTCCCCGAAGAATCATTGAGATTTCCCCTGAATCCTTCAGGGTTGTTAAAAGGGGGATGCTCGGAGTGGTGCATGATCCTCACGGTACAGCCAAGAGTGCGTGGATTCCGGGGCATCGTATTGCGGGGAAAACGGGAACTGCCCAGAATCCACATGGCGCCGCACACAAGCTTTTCATCGCTTTTGCGCCCTATGATGAACCGTCGATAGCGGTTGCATGCGTGGTGGAGAACGCCGGAGACTACCCCGTGTCACTTGCTGTGTCGATTGTACGGAAATTGCTGATGACATATTTCGAATATTATACTGACAACAGAGTGACAGCTAATGATTAAAGATATTTACAGAAATTTTGATTTCACCCTCGCCGCAGCGTTCATTTTCCTGATAGTGGTTGGAATTGTAATGATCCACAGTGCGAGCACCGGTGAAAGTATCGAGTCCTCAGGTATCTGGAAGAAGCAGATAGTCTGGGCTGTTATTTCTCTTTTTGTTATGACAGGGATTGTTCTGTTGCCCCAGAAAATCATGTATGCATTTTCGTATGTTTTTTACATTGCAGGGATTGTGCTGCTTGTGCTGACGATGTTTTACGGTACAAAAGGTGGAGGATCAGCACGTTGGCTGAGTATCGGGCCGCTCAGGTTCCAGCCCTCTGAATTTATGAAAATTGCTACTATCCTTGCTCTTGCGCGTTATATGTCGATAAAGAAAAACAGGCCTGTAACCTTTACACGATGCATTGTACCGTTTATTATTGTCGGTATTCCGTTCATTCTGGTTCAAAAGCAGCCTGATCTCGGGACGGCGCTTGTTTTCGGTGCGATAATATTGCCCATGCTTTACTGGGCGGGACTCGGTACAGAAAAAATGTTTTTTCTGGTAGCGCCGATTCTTTCAGCGATTTTCACCGCACCGTTCATCCCCTTTGTCAATCCGCTGTTCTGGGTAATGTTCATGTTTGTGCTCCTTGCTGTTCTGTACTACTCGCGTTACAGTATATGGGGAATGGGGATAATACTTGGCACGAATATAAGTGCCGGTATAGCCATGCCGGCGATTTTCAACCATCTAGCACCCTATCGGCAAGAGAGGATAACGACCCTTTTCAAACCTGGTGCCGCCGATCCACTGGTCGCCGGATACCAGATCATCCAGTCAAAAATCGCCATAGGATCGGGCGGTGTTTTCGGAAAAGGATTTGGCGGAGGCAGTTATACCAAACTTGGGTTCCTCCCCCGTGCACATACCGATTTTATATTCAGTGTTATTGGTGAAGAGCTGGGATTTGTTGGTTCAATGGTCATTCTCGGGGTGTTGTTATTTATTATCTGCCGCGGAATCCTGATAGCATCGGAACTTAAAAACCAATTTACGTCCATTGCCGCGATCGGTATTGCCACTGTGTTTGCGTTTCACATATTTGTCAATGTGGGCATGGTTAGTGGAATCATGCCGGTTACCGGCCTGCCCCTGCCGTTTCTTTCGTATGGCGGATCATCATGTTTAACTAACGCAATCTTGGTGGGTCTTCTGTTGAATTTCAAATTACATCGTCACGAATTCTGAAAGGGTTTTATGTATCCAGAACTATTTTCCTTTGGACCGTTTACCCTGCGAAGTTACGGCCTTATGCTGGCAATAGGTTTTCTGTCCGGTATCATGCTGGCAGCCCGGAGGGCTAAAAAAGCAGGCGAAAATCCCGAATATATTTACAATCTCTCGGTTTGGACCGTTATTTCGTCGCTTGTGGGAGCACGGTTATATTATGTATTTACCCACTACGTCGAATTCAGGGCAGATAAGGAACTATCGATAATTAAACGGTTTGCTACGGAATTCAAAAACATATTCTGGCCTGTTGGTGCGGACGGCCGGGTGGGGATAAGCGGACTGATACTTTACGGCGGTCTGATACTTGCCACGCTGGTGACTATTTTATATTTGAAAAAACACCAGCTAAGTATACTGAAATATTTGGATATTATCGGGCCGTCTCTCGGACTCGGAGAATTTTTCACCCGTATAGGATGTTTTTTAAACGGATGTTGTTTCGGCAAACTTACTGAATCGCGCGTCGGAGTGGTTTTTCCCGAATTATCGGCTGCAGGATATTTCTATCCCGATACTCACATTCATCCTGCGCAGCTTTATAGTGCTTTTGCGGGACTTGCGATATGTATCCTTTTGTTGATATTGGAACGATACAAGCGTTTTGACGGTTTTATCGCTCTGTTGTACTTTATATTTTATGCTGCAGGAAGGTTTACCATTGATTTCTTCAGGCACTATGAAATACAGATGAAATTTATGGGGCTATCCCAGAACCAGATATTAAGCCTGCTTGTTTTTGCAATCGCGGGTATGTTGATGATATATTCATTGAATAAAGCCGGGCAGCGGGGAAAGGATATCGGGTGAACCATGCCAAAAGTGTCGTTACAATCGGCTGTTGAGGGTGATATTCTTGCAAAACCTGTGGTGATCGGCGATGTGGAGCTGTTTGAGGCTGGTACGGTACTCGTTAAGAAAAGCATAGAAATACTGGGAACTTTGGGAGTCAATTCCCTTTACCTTGAACGACGGACCAGGAAGAAAACTACCTCGACCAAAGAATTGCTCATCAACGTTGATGCAAGGTTCAGCTATGTTGAGAATAATCCCTTCATGATGTCCCTTAAATCCCGGATAAAAGACATACTTATAAACATAGGGAATATGGAACAGTGATAAAACCGGAAGTCAACAGGGAAATGGTAAAAAAAGCACTTGACGAACAACAACTTCATCCCAGTGTTCCCAATATCGTGGTTGCGATCATTAATATGACCGCTTCTCCCAAAACCTCCATTCATGATTTTGTAAGCGAAATCGAGAAAGATAAGGAACTTTCCAGCCGCATACTGAAGATGTGTAATTCCGGATTTTATAGTTTCACGCGTAAAATAAATTCAATTCATGATGCCGTAGTGCTTTTGGGATGGAATACCATCAAGATGATTTCGCTGGGATCGACTATTCTTAAAAAGATGAGCGAAAAAGATGCACGGTTGTACAAACATTTGGTACATACTGCTCATATCGCGCGTTTGCTTGCCGTTGAGGCGAATTTATACAAGATCGATGAAATAGCGGTTGTCGGGCTTCTTCACGATCTGGGTATCATTATACTCGAGGAATACTTTAACGATATATTTCTTAAAACTAAGCAGTACGCCCTCGATAAAAGTGTGCCGTGCTATGTGGCCGAGCGGGTGCTTCTGGGTATCGACCATGCAGATATTGGCGGCTGGACACTCGAAGAGTGGCATCTGCCCGAAAACATCGTTGAATCGGTAGCCCTTCATCATTCGTTTGAACCTGACAGTTATCATGCGAGAAAGACTGCGGTAATTCATGTGGCTGACGTGCTCGCCCTTGCCGT
>JBHPFF010000126.1:0-8780 GCA_042572165.1 Candidatus Latescibacterota bacterium
CCTTTGAAAACATATTATCTGCACAAGGATTATTATGCCAATGATATACGGGAATATTCATTGGATTCAGAACGTTCAACATTCCACGTTCCATGGCAATGTGGAAGAATCCAAAGTTACCAGGCTCATGTCCGCCGAGCCATTTTCCGACGATATCAACCCTGAATGGATCCTTACCGAAAATCAAAATGTTGGTCATGTAATCCCAGGCTTTACCTTTAGGGCTATTCTCATTCCCTTCCGGATTCGGGCCCGGGCTGAAATTGCCGTCACGACCGTAGATACCTTCTACGACATGGAGTCCGAAATTTGTAACGGAAAGACTGTCCAGGGTTCGATGTGTCCATATTTCCTGACAGACAGTGTCATAATGGTCAACCCAGTTTGTCGAGGAATTAATCGGTCTATCCCAGCGGGGGAGTGTGGCAACGTGCCTTTTCATATAGGCTTCGTAGTCTCTTTCAACGTTGGGATTTCTATGCTCGGGAGGAAGAGTCATGACACTTCCCATTTTCTGGCAGAAATGCTGATAGCCGTTAGCGACCGCACCCTGGAAATTCTTGCAACAAAGTGTAAGACCCATGGAGTGTGCTTTGAACTTTGCGATATTGAGAAGAAATGTATCAGGAGCATTAATAGGCCAGAGATACGGAATTTTCCTGAAAACCACACCGTGCGGAACATCGACCCACTGGAGTTCGTCTTCACTAATGACATCATTGGATCTGGACCATTTTGAAAGTCTTTCATTATCGATACCGCTGACCCTGCCATTCATATTATGCAAATCGGCACCGGTACGTCTGGCTATTGGATAATAAACATGCTTCTTCCAATTACTGCAATTTACCTCTCTGATGTGAAATTGTTTTTTTGAGATGCCTAACTTTTCCATTCCTTCGATTACACCTTCAACGAAGTGCGGGTCGGTAATTATTCCCATGGTTTCGTATGTGTTCCCGCCCCCGCCAGTGATGTTGGGCTTTATAGGTATCATATAAGACACAGGAATTCCAGATTTGTCTTTCGGAATTATGACTTCATTGGCGAATCTTTCCCCTTCTTTTTTGTTGGCTTCTGAGTTAGTTTTGACATCAACATCAGTAAACATAATGAAAACTGCTTCAGGATGTTCTTCAACGAATGGATGCACGCCGAAGTAACCGGTTGTTTTCCTGGTGCGAGCCGCATAGACATAACTGGGATTTAATATTCCCATATTGGCCGCTAATGCAGCTGTTTTAATAAAATTTCTGCGATTACGCATTTTATCCTCCAATCCTAATATATTGACCGGATCAACTTTTCGGGGCAAGTTCACCATAATACACATCATCAAAATTTGAAAAAAATAGAAGCTCTCGATGTATAAAGGTTTCTGTTCCTATCCATCCATAACTTCATGCCATCCGTAAAGAATCATTACTGCTCGACAAATTCAACCATATCATACTTTTCAAGGAATTTGAAGTATTTGATCAGGTCAAAATTCCTTACGGGTCTTCCTGCCTCAAGTTCCACTAATTCTTTGATATCATTCAAGTTACGTTCGCCATCAGCCCACCAGTATGAAGCTGCCGACCAGTTTCTTGCCGACCACCATCGTGCCGAACCCATCAATTCCTCAACCGGGATTCCGTCGAAAGTTAAAGACCCGACATAGTTACGCTTCGGGATAATCGATGCGGCTTCATGTTCCCACTGGCCTTCTTTTTTCTCATACTTCACAGTTTTAATTGAATTTTCTTTCGCCTTTGCTTTCACTTCTTCCGTGAACTGCTTTACCTGTATCTTTCCGATAACTTCGGTGTCCTTGATATAGTTCGACAGGTATTTTGCTGCCTTATCCTTTTCACCATCTGCAACAATCCGCTCGATACCCGCCAGAGCCTGTTTCTGAAGCCCGGTATAGTATTCAATCGCTTTTGTCCCGTCATGCAGGGCTTTACCGAGTGAGATACCGTCATTTGCCTCGGTAATGCGTCCCTGCATTTCTCCGGCTTTATCCATGATGACCGATATACCTCTGTCAAAGGTCAGCCGCGTAATAACGCTCAATTCAGGATATCCCGCGTCAGCCATATAATACAGGTATACCGCATTGAGTACAGACAGTTCGGCGAGAGTTCGGGGATCGGTTTTTTCGATCGTGTCCATGGAATTGTGATGCAGATGACCGCCGTTGTTCATGGATATTGCATTGGTCGGAACCCCGATCATCGGTTCACAGAAGAAATTGTCGATACCCGTCGCAAAAGGCCTTGTCTTCCAGAGCTTATTCGGAGCGTAACGAGAGTAATACCTGCCAGCGATCTCGGTAAAAACACCATCGGTAAACGATGGGCAGGCGTTAAAACTCATCGTGACACTCATTGCTGTCGTGGCAAAGTCATAGTTCTCCGCAGAGGTATCGCAGCAGACAGCGGCTATGGTGTTGTTCCGCAATTTATCAAGGTTATGAACGGTAAATGCGAGGGAACCGTAGATTTCCTGACCCAACCAGCATCGGATTGAACGCCTTGGCCGCGGCAGCCTGCCGGACGTAATCAGATTATTCAGCACACCCATGGCTTCCAGGATCGATGCACATCCCGTACTGTTGTCATTCGCCCCCCATTCAAATAGATGCCCTGCGATAAACACCTCTTCGTTTCCGGTGCCCCTGACACATCCCGTTACATAGGGAAATGAACCGTCGTTATAATACCTGCTGTCGATTGTTGCCCGGACGACCACTTTTCTGCCCCGGCGGAGAAGGTTCCTCAGGTAATTCCCTTTTTTCTGAGATATCGAGAATCCGTTTTTACTGTCGGCAGCATTCATCAACCATCCGCCCGGCCGGTCACTCCAGGTATTCATCCAGTTGTTTGCATTGATAAAATACCTGTTTCTTCCCTCGATCTGGTCGCTGACAAGACCTGGTACACCAAATTCATCGAGATATTTTTTCATTCCACCGGTATTGGATGAAATCAGAATGATTTTTCCACGTGCATCAAGCTTGTTTAGTGCTTCACGGTTAGCGCTTCCAAGTAATACAAGCTCTGTCTCAAGTCCATCCGGCGGTGTCGGACAACTCCAGCCGATGAGCGATGTGGGATTATCAAGGTAGTTACAGAGATACCGATATTCATCGGGGAGATTCAAGGGCTCTATCACTTCAAGCGTTGCCTGTTTCACATCCCATCCGATTGGATTTGTCCATGTACCGTGCTGAGTAATCCCGTCTAAAGGAGTATCGACAATTTCCGCTTCGTCAAACCTTCGTTCTTTCATGATCGTCAGCGCTTCTTTCGCAGCTTTATTCATCATCGGCACAGTGTACCATTTATCGTACTGCCATAAGCGCATTGTATAATCTCTTGCTCTGTTGCCTGAAATTTCCCGCTTCACTTCTTCAAGCACTTTGTTCATTTCAACTGCATGTACGAATCTTGTTGTCGTAGTTACACATGCAATCAGGATAAAAAACAATGTAAACGCTCTTTTCATAATCCTATCCTTTTTTTACACATCATTTTCTAAATCGATATTCCCCATATCAAAATCAAATATGACTTATAATCGGATTTTCGGAGCAAGGTTACTCAAAACACCCTACTATCAATTTATCAGAATAGTGGGGAAAGTCAAGGTGAAGTTGATGTTCATAACGATGAAGATGAGGCAAATATATAACCTCTGGAAAGGAGGCTTGAAAAAACAGTTGCAATTCCTGAAAAATACACCTTAATTTTACTTAGAGTGTCCAACTTGTTCTGACGACGTACATTTTTTAGGGGCTTTTCTGGCTTTTTTCTTTGGAGGATTCCAATAGTTACGCAATACATTTGGAAACATATTGAGGTGTGCAACCCACTTTTCGAGCAATATCAACTTTTTTTTTAATACCTTTAAGACCACCTTTATAATAATAAGTAAGTATTTTTTCCTTTATAGACTTTTTTCTGGTCATTTTCGATAGCGAAGTGTAATTATTAATAATTAAAATTGCTACGGATTACTATAAATATTAAGTTCTTAGCGAATAGGTATAAAAAAAAGCCTTAAGCTCTTTAACGAGAATTTCAATTTCATCATTGTACCTGTAATTGATGTTAATATATATTGTCATTAAATAAAGTAATATAATAAAATATGAAGTATTGATCACTTATTTTTGATTTGAGTATGGCTAGTGTATTCCATATTCAACACCCTAACTCATTCAACAAAAGGTAGTTCTCCCTGTATTTCTTCAACAAGTTGTAAAGCTTTTTCAACTTGTTCTTTTTGTCCTCTCAAAACTAAAATTACTGAACCTTCTGCTCCACCAATACCACCTGCCCCGGCTTGAAAAGCTGAAATACCTGTGAGAATCTTTAAAGCTTCAATTTCGGTAACTATCTCACCCGTGAGCAAAAACATGGAAAGAGTACGATTAAGGCTCTCTAAGGGTTCGTTCATTTTTTTTGTTAAGTTAACTACATTTCCTGCTACATTTTTTTCTAAGCCGATGGGGACAACAATATGTGCTTTTCTTGCAACAGCATATGGTATAAATTTTCCGGTCGTTCCACTACTTGCGGTTGGTGAGCTGTAAATAAATACCCCAGCGGTTTTGTTTGCATAATCCAGAGCATTAGCTCCTTTAATGACCACATCACCTTGTTTCAGTTCCTTAACAGCATCCGTTAATGATAATCCCTTAATTATTTTACCATTTATAAGCACAATATCTGAAAGTCTTGTAGAAGGTTTTAGTCTTTTTTCTCCTTTTACAGGGTAAATTCCCCCTCTAACAAAAGCGCCTTTTTCAATTTTTTGGCTTGTGATTTCCTCCGCCACATAAGTGTTTGTTGTTCCTTTAGTAATAATAATCATTCCCTCATCAAGCACTCTCTTGATAATAGGCATTTGTGCAACAGCCCGGGCAATCAGTCTTTTTGATTCAGAAACGGTTAGGATAATCTGAGCTTGAACAATAGTTGCATTTCTTTTTTCTTCACTTTTTACAATCATTTGATTTGACATCATTTGTAGAATTAGTAAGACAAATAAATACATTAATGAGATTTTTATAACTTTTATCATCATTTTCTCCTCATACATGTGTTATCATTTTGGGTTGATAGTTGCAAGTATAACGAATACAATAACATATACCTAATGTTTGTATCATTTTTCGTGAATATATAATATCATTCCCTCTGGCTAAATACAAGCGTTTTCCTAATTACATTTATATAACAATCGAAGATTAACATCCACAGGGGGTATACGTGGAGTACTGTATTATAGCATGGGGAGTTGACCTTGCCCCAGAAAACTAGTCCAGTTAATGTTGTATTATCGATTCAAGCAACAATATCCAATACTCTTTCACAGCATTAATTGTTTCATCTCCACGAGAAGACGAAATCTGGGAAAACGTTCTAAATTCATTTAGGTAGGCCCAGCATATAATATTTTTATAAATAACCAATTAGGAATATTTCTAAGTAACGTATACCCCCTGTGGATGTTAATCTTCGATTGTTATATAAATGTGATGCTACTTTGAAACGGTGTAAATATATATTTGCCAAGATCATCCACGAGGGAAATCTTTGCGGGAGTGGATTGTGGGGTAGTCACAATCAGAAGATTCTCATGATACAGGCGGTTAGTTGACACAATCGTATGATTTCACTTGTCTTTAATCAATTTTTTTAAGCGTTTTACTAATGCATTGAACAGCTTTACATCTTTAGAGATTTCCCAGTGTGCAGGTGGACCTTTACCACCTGGATGCCTCTGAATTTTAATATTTTCCCAATGAATCGTTATTGGATATCTTCCCCTTTGTATATATAACGAAAGTCTTTTTAGTAAATATTTTTCATCATCAGTAATTTCAAAGTCAATTTTCTTAGAAACTTTTTTGGAAAAATAAAACAAGATTGTGATTATTAATACCAGGTATTTTTATATATTTTCCACCATCTGCTAAAATACCACCCTCTTTGAGCCACAGGGCTTTGAATAAACATTCCAATGCCATAGCATGGAGCATATTAATTACTCCCAATAACCCCATGCCCTCACAGATGGAGTTTCTCTCTCTTCAATTCTCTTTAAATCAACTTTTAAGTGCTCATCGTATAAATGTTTACTTGATGACAAAAGATTTTCAGCATAAATTCGCCATGCCAAAGACATGTTGCCAACTTCATTAAAATTATTAATTTGTCGTTCTTCATTTATCATAGTACAATATTAAATCCAACTATGGCTTATACAGAACTATGCTAAGAACCTCTATACAGTAAATACTCCTACTGAACACGTGAGTATCGTAAACTACTGTGTCTATCCCGCAAAATCAAGCCGAATATGTTACTGGTACATCCAGTCGCCGCTTCCTCTACCGGAACTGAGTGATGTGCTTACCTCGCCGCTATGCGCGCAGCACATTTTTCAATAAACCACCGATGGCATCCACACCTCGTCCGGCGGTTCATACGGGCCCACAGCCATGAGGTTCACCACCTCTATGGTCATGCAGCCTGTTTTCAGGGCGTTTCGGTAGAAGCTGCCTTGGCTTAGTGGGCATAAAAAGCATGTGTCTTCATTAGGATATCGGTTAGCTGCCTCTCCGATAAGAGTCAGTGCGTCTTCTTCCGTTTCGGCTACACCGTGACCGCTTCTTCCAGGTATGAAATAGCCAGTGACTCGACCTTCCCGCTCCCTCACCAGTGACGGACGTTCCCACTGAATGAAGCCAGCTACCTCGTTATGGCGGCTCACCTTATAGATACGTTTGGATAGCTGCTTGATGACAGGTAAATCGGTTTCGGTAATCGATCGGACGCTCTCATCCGGTAACGCGACAGGGCGCATGAAGGCTACAGCTTCTTTGGTATCGAACCCCAAAGAGGCATAGAGGGAAAGGGAAGCTACATTGTGCGATTCCTGCAATAACCTTACCTTTTCGAAGTTGTTCCGTCGCGCATGGTTCAGAACATCCTCCATCAGTGCTCGCCCGATTCCCCGGCCCTGAAACGGTACATCCACACTTATCACTAGTACTCCTGCAACCTCATCTGTCAGTTCCATGAAGTTAGACCCAACGGGCTGTCCATCAACCAGGGCGGTAACACCGTAGATATCACTCCGCTCGACCAGCCAGCCGATCGCCTTCCGTGCGAAAGCGGTACTTTGGAAAAGGGGGGGAAAGTGGTGTCTATCGGCAATGTCCTTGAAAGCCTCATAAAGTATTCTGCCTAGTTCACTTACGTGCTCGGGTTTTGCGGGGACTAGATCCAATACCATATACCACCTCCTGTAGGCACCTATTAAGAAAGTAACGTCAGCGCCTTTGTTAACGTTTAGTTAAGCTGCAACTGGCACTATAAAGTGCAAATCTGACGGTCTGCGGTTCACCTGTCAGTTGCCTCCTCCACAATCACACGCCTCAGTCCTGTCCGCATATATCGGGTTCAGGGAGTGTAGTCGGTGTAAAATAATAAGGTGAAAACTATGATTTGATATATTTCGCTTCGATATACTTATGCCATCCATCTTCAAAATCCTGTTCACTGATTCCAATTGTCTTCCTGATATCCCCGCGATTTCTCACTAAATCGTGCAGCGAATCATCACCCCATGTATCAACAATGTACTCGACAATGGTATAGCCGACTTCATATACTCTTTCTATGCCGTTTACCTAGTCACTCAACAGACCGAGCGACGGGTAATTTCCCTCTCGTATATATGCAAAGTCTTTCGGATTCTGAAACTGTCCAGCGAAGAAGAGGGCGATTCCCTCGGTCAACCAGCAGGGGAAGTCCAGCGTCAGTTCCGATATTTGAGCAGTAGCACAGTGGGCAAACTCATGAACAGCAATGGTTGAAATGCTTTTCCGATTATGCACGGGGCCTGGATTATTGAGCGAAACAATATGTATCTCGTTATTCCCCCACGCTTTTCCCGCAACCCAGTCGGGAACTTCCTTCATGGGAATGATACTGTGAAAACTCTTGAGGGATGGATAAACAAACACCGTAATAGGGGAAATATTTATTTTTAGTCCTGTGGATATTCTTGGATACGCGGTTTCGAGCGCTTCCGCCATTTCGGAAACTGCCTGGCTATCCTGCTGCAGATAAATAAAGGTAAAATGACGTGACGCTTTTTGGGCAGATTCTGCAAAAATGGTATCTCGGATAGTTTTAATATCATTCTCGATAGCTTTAAAATCATTTGCGGCAAACGCAGCATTCCTTCCAATGGAAGAGAACAAAATTACGAAAAACAAAAGCAATCGCATGAAACGTCACACCTTTCTCGTTACCACCTAAAACGTGTATCGGCACCCTTAAAATACACCGGATTAATCTGGTAACAAGTTCATATTAACCGACATTCCCCATATTAACTTCCTGCGGGCTAACAACTCCCAATAATTTTGTTGTCAATTTAAAAATTATTATATTCAAACGCAAGAAGCAAGTATTTTTCCATGAAAAGAGCAGTATATTTTCTGAGAAATTACATTAATCGCAATGAAAACCACCAACGAGAGACACGTATCCATTGAATCAACTCAAACAGCAGACGTAGTTAAACAGAATAGCAACGCAATCGTTCTATCCCAGACAATATCTCAGTAAATATTTCCTTGCTAATCACAACCTCAGCCATCTGGAATGTAACAAATATATTGTGTCTGATAATCTTCACTCCAATCTATATTTATTAGTTTTCTCTTTACATACAGCGATAATCAGATTATATAGACATTGTAAGGAAACTGA
>JBHPFF010000127.1:0-8764 GCA_042572165.1 Candidatus Latescibacterota bacterium
GCGAGGATAACAAGTTACTCGATGTACTCTATGATAAATACCAGCCCTCTTCGGATGAGAAAACCCTGGAAAATTCGCTCAAACTGGAGATAGAGAAGGCGCTTTCAACGCTGACCGACCGCGAAGCGGAAGTGATCAGCCTGTATTTCGGCATCAACAGCGACAATCCTTTAACACTTGAGGGTATCGGTAAGATATTCAAGATAACGCGCGAGCGTGTGCGTCAGATTAAAGAGAAGGCATTGAATCGTCTCAGGCATCAGAGTAGAAGTATAAAATTAAGAACATATTTTATTGATCTCGCCCCCAAACATTGATCCCTATACCAAATACACTTAGTAAGATTATGGCGCGAGACTATTTTGTAACAGCCAAATTCAGACGAAATGAAGACGAGAAATTTAATATTCGATTTCCGTTCCCGTTTCAATATGACTTCTTTCGAGCAGAGTTCCTTCCATAAGAAAGAGGTCGGTAAGAGTATTGTTGTAGTCTACCAGAGCCCGGGCATCTGTCAGCAGACTCATCGTGTAATCCCGCAGAGCCTGGAGTACCAGAAAATTCGTCGATTTTCCTACGCGAAATTTTTCCTGCTCGGCTTCAAGCTTCTTCTCCTGCAATTCTCGGTTGACACGTGATGCATCGATAAGCTGCCGGGCACCGTTAACATCGATATAGGCTGATCGAATATCCCGTTGTATCATCCGTTCCATATTGCGGAGAGCTTCTTCGCGTTGCCTGACATTATGTTGTGCCCGAGCGTAACTCGCGCGTTCCGAACGATCGAGAACCGGAATACTGAAAGTGAAGCCGGTCATAATATCGTAGAAATCACTCCCGATGTCAGGCCGACCTTCATTAAAGGTTTCGGCGTAGGATGTTCGCCCCAATGATACGAATACATCCAAGCGTGGCAAAAGACCATTCTTGGTCCGAACAACGTCAATTTCATCTTTCTCAAGTTGATACTTTGCCTGGATAAGATCCGGTCGATAAATCATACTCAACTTAACATGATCGTCAACCGTAGAAAGTGTATCCGAGGGTATAGCAGGGTGTTCCAACGTGACAACTTCAGTTTCCCATGACTTCTGGGATGTCGGATTCAGAAGAAACAGGAACCTAAGGCGTGCCTGCCCGTAGCGGCTGCGTGCCAGTATAAGGTCTTGCCTGCGTGTTGCCACTTCCGCGTGCACCGCCGCCAATTCCAATTCAGGCAGTATACCCACTGCTACACGTTCCTCGGATTCTTTCAATTGCTGTTCAGCAAGTTCCATTGACCGTTCCTGTATTGTGATTTCCTCAGCGGCAAGATATAGTACCCAATAGGCTTTGTTTACATCGGCTACCACTCTTTCGGCAATTCCTTTCATTTCGGAACGTGAGATATCTAAATCCAGATTTGCTTTTCGCAGACTGGCAAGGTTTGCTTTAAACCCGAACCCTTTCAAAAGTGATTGTGTGACAGATAAACTAACACTACCGGTATACTGATTTGAATAAATATTAGAAGAGTATCCACTCATCGCAGTGTCAAAAGAAACCTCTGTGCCTGTGGGTAGGTTTTCTGAAAGACCAACGTTGTATTCAAATCGATCTGTTTCCAGAGTATAAGGTTCACGTGCGGCGCCGAGAAAACGCCGAGTTTTACCTTTCGTTTGATTTAGACCGGTTGAAAAAACGGGGTCGAATGCTGCCCGCTGTTGACGTTTAAAGGTATAGATAATCTCGTGATTTATCCGCTGAATAGTTACTGTCGGATTACGTTCGAGTGCGATTAACACCGCCTCTTCAACCGAATATCGGAGCGTATCGCTCGTCGTGGTTGAAATCTCCTGACCTGTGACTCCATTTGTGAGAATCATCCCCATCATATAAATACATAGTGTCAATTCGACGATAAAACAAAATCGGCTATGAGCCAGCCGGTTTTGTATAAGCACTTGTTGTATCATGTTGTCACCGCTTCCTTATTATTCTCCCTTTTATGTTCGAAGATTGAATACATAACCGGGATCAATACTAATGTAATCAGTGTGGAACTTAATAATCCACCGATCACAACTCGGGCCAGTGGAGCTTGAGCTTCACCACCCTCTCCCATTCCGAATGACAATGGCAGCAGTCCAAGTACTGTTGTCAAAGCTGTCATGAGTATAGGACGTAGCCTACGTGATCCAGCGGTTGTTATGGCCTCAATCAGTGGTAAGTTATGTTTTTTTCGTAATTGATTTGTATAATCCACAAGAAGTATAGCATTGTTCACAACAATACCGGAAAGCATTATACATCCAATAAAAGCCTGCATGCTGAAAGGCGTCCCAAGTAATATGAGAGTGATGACGATACCGATCAGTGCCATCGGGATCGAGAAAAGAACGATGAACGGATCCCGGAATGATTCGAATTGTCCTGCCATGACCATATACACTAAGAATATTGCGAGGATAAATCCAAACATCAGTTCACGAAAGGCCTTTTGTTGCTCCTCGTAATCACCACCGAAAAGAATAGCAAAATCTCTCGGTATTGGTATAGAACTCAGCTGTTCCCTTATATCCCTGATGACCGATCCCATGTCACGACCGGTAAAGTTCGCTCTGACAGATATGATTCTCTCCTGGTCTTTCCGCTGGATTTGTACGGGTCCTTCCTGAGGTATTGTCTTGACAACATTGCGTAGAATGATAGGTTCTCCACGGTTATTGACAACAGTCAGGTCGAGAAGCTCTGTTAAGTTTTGTCTGTCCTTCTCACTAAGACGAACCAGAATTCGGTATTCTTTTCCTCCTTCCCGGAAATACGAAGCAGGAGATCCTCCGATAGCAGTTTCTAAAGCATTCCCGATTCTGCTAACGTTCAGACCAAGGTCTGCGGCTTTCTGTCGATCGACACGTATGATCTGTTCGGGACTTCCCTCGTCACGGCTGATTTGTGTGTCGGTAATCCCCGGTACATCTTTAATAACCTGGTCAACTCTCTGGGCGAGCACCTGAGATGTTGAGAGATCATAGCCTCGAACTTCCACTTCTATTCTATCAGTAGAAGACGAACCCATACGCATCAGAAACATTCCTCGCCCGGGCTGTATACGGATTTCCGCACCCGGCAGATTTCTCAAAAGCCTCCGCAGGTCATTTGAGACCTCATCGCTGCTACGTTTACGTTCTTTCTGAGGAACCAGCGTAACACGAATACTTGCTGTATGACCGCCGCCTGACCTGTATCCGCCGCCTCCGACTGAGGTAAGTATGGATTTCACTTCCGGTACATTGTCATTGATTATCTTCTCAATAGACCGTGTAAGTTGATCCACCACATCAAGACGACTCCCGACTTCAGATTCAATGTTTACTCGAATCTCACCTTCATCTGCTTGGGGCATCAGTTCGACTCCCACGAATCTCACAAGCAGAAGAGAAACCAGGAAAAAGGACAGTGTACTTATGATGACTATCTTACGATGTATGAGTGCCCATTGCAATATTTCAAGATATTTTTTTTCGATCCTTTTAAATAATTGCTCGCTTGTAGCATATATCATGTGTAATTTGCTTTCTCCCTTGTAATGTTCAATCGGTATATATCTGAGGAACCGTGAAGCAAGCATAGGAATTAGTGTCAATGCGACAATAAGTGAACACAAAAGTGAAAAACTCACCACAAAAGCCATTTGTTGAAACATAATTCCCGACATTCCGCGTAAGAACACCACCGGTATGAAAACAACAAGTGTTGTAAGTGTACTTGCTACTATCGCTGACCAAACTTCCGATGTTCCCTCAAGTGAACTATTTATTGCCGAATCACCTTTTTCCCGATAACGATAAATGTTTTCGATCACTACAATTGAACTGTCAACAAGCATTCCAATACCCAGGGCTAAGCCGCCAAATGTAATGATATTGAGTGTGAATCCTCCGAAATATATCAATCCGAATGTTGCAATGATAGAAATCGGAATTGCAGTAGCTATAATAGCAGTACTTGAAATATTTCTGAGAAATAGAAATAGTATAATCAGTGCAAAAATTCCACCGAGCATGGTTGCCGTTCCAACATTATTGATTGACTGCTTAATATATTCTGAAGTGTCAATCAAGGGAATAATCTGTATTTGCGGAATATCTCTGTTTATACTTTCTACCTCTTTGAGAGCTGCTTCGGCAACTTCGACAGTATTGGAACCGGATTGTTTATTAATAGAAATATTCAGGCCGGGTTTATCGTTTATACGGGTGTACTGTCGGACTTCCTGCCACGAATCAACTACTTCGGCTACATCTCCGATTCGTATCGGAGTTCCACCCTGTAAAGTAATGACCGTGTTACGAATTTCTTCAAGAGACTGGTATTCTCCTTGTGTTCGTATCAGTACTTCCAAATTTCCTTTCTCATAAAGTCCCGCCGGAATGTTTCTGTTTTCATTTCTAAGTGCGGTGATTATACTTTCAGTTGAGAGACCTCTGGCCTTGAGTTGGGCTGCATTAAGGTCAATATGTATCTCGCGGTACAAACCTCCCCTTATATCGACTGCGGCGACTCCCGGAACACGTTCCAGCCTGTATTTAACCTGGTCTTCAACTATTCGTCGCATTTCCAACGGACTTAAGTTGCTAGAAATACCGAGAATCAAAACGGGAAACGACGAAATATCAAATTTCCTGATCATGGGACGCTCCTGCATATCATCCGGCAGACGTCCCATAACCCTATCAATACGGTCGCGTATGTCGTTTGAGGCAACGTCCAAATCAGTTCCCCAGGTAAACAAGACGCGGACCCTGCTACTTCCCTCGGTAGATGTTGATGTAATTTCCTCCACACCCTGAACTGCCGCCAGTGCCTCTTCAATAGGCCTGGTTACCAATTCCTCCATTTCCCGTGGACCAACATTCCCGTATGAAGCCATAACCGTGATGGTGGGGTAAGTTACTTCCGGCATAAGATCAATTGATAATCTAAAAAACGCAACCATACCCATAGATATAATGATAAGAAAGATTATAGTAGTAAGTACGGGCCTGCTAACTGAACCGCGTGCAATATTCATCGACTTTTCCTTCCCTCCAATTGATTACTATCTGAGATGCCGGTCAAATTCTTATTTTAGGGAAGCAGGACTGCTCCACCGTCTTCAAGAAGATGATGGCCCAAAGTGACAACCATCCCGTCGAGCTTCGGGTCGAGCACTTCGACTTTTTCCTGAGTTTCGATGCCTGTATTTACTATTAAGAAGTGAGCTAACAATTCACCCTCCCTCACGATGAAAACACCGCTATTACCGTTTCGCCTCACCAACGCAGTGCCGAGAATTACCTGGGCATTGCTGTTCTCCTCAATAACTACACGGATATTAGCAAACATCCCAGGTTTTAACTTATGAGAATCGTTGTTAACTGCAATTTCCATTTGTGCCACCCTTGACGATTCCTGAAGAAGAGGTGCTATTTGCGATACGTTTCCTGAAAAACGCTCACCAGGAAATCCATCCACGATAACTTCTGCGGATTGACCTAGTTGTAATAATCCATAATCACGTTCGATAACGGTGGTTTTTACAATAATCCTGTCGATGCCTATCACCGAGACGACAGGTGTATTAGGGGCAAGCAGTGTACCTTCATCAACGAATCGTTCTCCGATAAACCCTGGCTCTGGTGCAGTCAACACAGAATATCCCAACCTAATTTGAGCTGATTTCAATGCCGCTTCTCTCTGTTCTACCTGAGCCTGTGCAAGTTTCAGTCTCGACTGTTGTGCGGCGAAATTTGTCTGTATCGCATCGAATTCAGAGGGAGAGGCTATTCCTTTTTCTTGAAGAGATTGTACGCGTATGAGTTCTTGCTGCGACAACTCTAACTGGCTCTCTGTTTCGGCCAGTGAGGCTTCAGCAATCTTCAGGTTTGCTTCGGCTTCGATCTCCGCTTGCTTGTATTCCGCATCGTCAATCCTTACAATGACTTCGCCTTTTGTAACACTATCACCGATTCTTTTCTTCATCTCAATAATCCGTCCGGATATTTTTGGTGCAATGATGTAACGGTAGAGAGGATCTATAGTACCTGTAAATTCCCGAATATCCCGAATAGGTTCATAGGCTACCTTTTCAACCTCGACTGCTACCGGCGGACTTACTCTTTGTCGCGATGCTTCCTCAGATCCTCTGATTAATGCTACAACACGCCATAAGAGGAACAGGATAAAAAGTACGGCGATACCTTTCAATGCAATTTTTTTCATACAGTTATCCCTTCAATTTTAAAAAGTCTATTAAATTGCCATTTTTTATATTATGCATTAAAATACATCTTTATTATTATGATTGAATTAAAAAAATTTATAATTAGATGTATATCTGAACAAATAAGTTTAATTATAATTCAAATAAAATATTAAGAATAAACAAAGATGGGAGTAAAACGAGAGTTTTTCAGGAGAAAATTCTGATATAATAAGCAAATCACCAGTATATTTATAATATAACAGGGCAAAACAGAGTATGTCAAGAAAAAACAATATAATCATTAAACAATAATATATAAGTAGTTATAGGTAGATGAGGTAAATAGAAGGAAATAATATAATACGGCCTGTCACGCCATGGTTCGCGAGTACAAGTCTCGTCTGCCCCACCATTAATAACAAGGACTTAGGAGTAATCCCTGAGTCCTTGTTGTTGTTTATTATTTTCTATTCCCAACAAACTTGATATAATTTGAGGTAATTGCAACAGAGCGTTTGCGATTATTATACCGCATTCCGCACCTCATATGCACCCATTTGCTATAACCTGCCATTGTTTGCTCAATGTAAGAGCCTGCTATTTACCCCCTGGGGGACAGGCGGCGGATTACAGGCTCGGTCAAGGGTGATGATACAAACTTGTGCGCACACAAATGTTTGATTAGATTTATGTTTAAGAACTTCTTTAAAGAGTGTCTTTGTTGTTCGGTTCCGCTTAGCTTTTCATCACAACAACGGCTGGATGACTAACGCAGCAAATGGTACAAACATCGGGGGCAGATCATCCCCAGGATTGACAAGATTAGAATTTTTATACAAAACATGTTTCTGATATGAATCAATGGATAAGTCTCTCTAATTATTGAACTCGAAGCAAATATAGTGATTATTCGTAAGAATATACTTGTATGATAGATTTATGGAGATTATTATTCATTCATAAACAAGATTGTGATGAATTATATCCACTCATTAATTTGATATGGAGAATTTCAGTTTAATCCTCTTGTATTTGAAGAACGACAGACAGTGAGAAGGAAACATGTATCATGCCTACTCGAAGAGCACTCCTGGCAGCTTCTGTAGCAGGTCTTGGAGCGGTTACAGCCGCCTGCACACAATCGAATCCGTCATACGACCTCCTGGTAATAAACGGCATCGTCATCGATCCTTCACAGAATATCCACGAACCGCTGGACGTGGCTTGTAAGGACGGTAAAATTGCCATTCTTGCTCCGTCCCTGCCGTCGTCGGATGCTCGTGAAGTGCTGGATGCGGCAGGAAAGATTGTCGCCCCGGGATTCATCGATATTCACGTTCACGTATTCCCCGAATCAACCGGCCTCGGGATTCCCGCTGACCCAAACCACATTGCAAAAGGTGTTCCCACGGTTATCGATGCCGGTTCAGCGGGATATTATACCTGGCCCGGGTTCCGCAAATGGATCATCGAGGTATCGGCTACAAGGATTTATTCACTGATAAACATTTCGTATAAGGGGATGATGAGCGGTGAGATCGGAGAACTTGCAGATATCCGTTACGCCAATCCCAAGCTGGCTCTCGAATGCATCGAACAAAACCGCGATGTCATATTGGGAGTAAAAATCAGGCTCAGCAGGGGACTCACCGGCGACAGAGACATTGAGCTCCTGGTACGCGCCCGTGAAGCAGCCGAAGCAGCTCGCCTGCCCATGATGGTGCACATAGGCGGCCCCTACTCGCCGATCGGTAAAATATTCAACCTGATGCGCAAGGGCGATATTATGACCCATATGTACTGCGGTGGATATCACGGGATTCTCAACGAAGAAGGGAAAGTAGTTTCTGCGGCTCGCAAAGCTTTCAACAAGGGAATTCATTTTGATGTCGGCCATGGAAGAGGCGGATTTTCCTTTGCTGTTGCGGAACAGGCTATTGCACAGGAATTTCTACCGGGCACCATTTCTAGTGACCTGCACAAGTTCAATGTCGACGGCCCTGTTTACGACCAGGCGACAACGCTCTCCAAGTTTATGCTGTTGGGATACTCTCTCGACAAGGTTATAGAGCTGACAACACACCGACCTGCGAAACTGTTCAAATTTAACGAGCAGATCGGCACACTTCAACCCGGAGCAGAGGCCGATATTACCATTCTCGAACAGAAAGAAGGTATATTTGAGTTTACTGATTCACGCGACGATACCCGGACGGGAGAACAGAAACTGATTCCTTGGAAAACAATAAAAGGCGGCCGTATTTACCAGCCGCCGCTACATGGGTCATGATGAAAATATGACAGGTCCCCTGACTTGACACTCCTTTGATATAAGAATATTTACTATTTGAAGACGGAGAGGATGTCCGATATCTTTCAGTATGTTTACTGCCGTTTCGAGGGTATCCTCAGGGATCAGTTTTAATCAAGGTAAATAATTGATATGTTTCATCTACAACTTAACGAAAACCTGATCAAAAGTCATATTTGAATTTGATATGGGGCATATCGATTTAAATAGCTTTATACCTGGTTTTT
>JBHPFF010000128.1:0-8678 GCA_042572165.1 Candidatus Latescibacterota bacterium
AAAAGGTGTTTTATCAGTAATACCATTTTATTTCAAATATTTAATACCCCCGGGCAAGAAAACAACTGTATTGTTTTCCTCAAATATCTCCCTTACCCTGTCTTCACTGTCAATTTGAATCCGGTACAATGGCTGAACCGGGAGACCGGCGAATGTCACATCAACCTTTTTCGGCACATAATCCCCTGCGCCGGACAATGAATCAACCCGCTGTACAGCAAGCTCTTTTCCACGAGAGTCAAGCACCGAAACCGTGAATGCCCCCGATGGCGCACAGCCGATATTGTGAACAGTGACAACGAGGGTATTACCCTGTTTTTTTATATAATAATTACTGGTTGCGAGATCGGGCAGGTCGCCGTGGAACTGATCAGCCTTAATCCGGGTGATTTCGAGAACAACGGGAACTTTCGGGGGAACTGTCAGCTCGAGTCTGCCGAAACGGTTGAGAATCTGTTCGTTCTCGCTGACAGGATTTTCATAATTCCCGTCACTGTCAGAGTCGGCGCGAAGGGTGACGTTGTAAATGCCCGCATCCAGCCGGAACAGGCGCGCTGTTACCCTCCTGTCAAACTCATCGAACGAATACATGCTGACCTTCAAACCGTCATTTCCCGAGTATTCCACGAGCCGCGCCAACTGAGGTCCGCCGCCCTCTATCCAGCCTACACCGACAGTTATGTTGACATTGGAATCCTCGCGGGTTTTGCCTGAACTCCAGCCGCCGAGAAGAATATTCAAGAGGTTAGATGCCCCGTACGGGTGCTGGTCGTCGGTATGCACCCAGGCTTCGGTAAAACGCCAGAGTGTGGTATCGTTACACACGACAGCCGCTTTGCGAAGTTCCTCGGTAATGCTATCACTGCTGCCGGGACGGAACGGTTCCTCATACCTGTACCTTCCCCAGTACCAATCGAGAACATCCTTTCCGAACAGGAAAGCCTTACCGTTGCCGTAATTCACCGGAGTTTTTTCAGGTTTGCCCCAGTGCCAGGCTTCTTCCATTGCCCAGACAGCACTTCGAGGATCGCCAATATTATATATAAGTGATTTGTATCGCTCACGGACGAAATCACCGTTGTGCAGACGGTCTATGGGGTATATCCTGCAGTAGCCGTCCTTGAAATAGTTTGTCTTATCGAACCCGTCGAAAACGTTGTTAAAGAGCATAAGAGCATCAGCATTGGAATCAAGGGGCATATCTGCAAGCGCCCGCGAAAATAAGAGGGTATCGTCGTTCCAGCCGCCTCCTGCCTGACCATCCGACCGCTGGTGGTGACGCCACCAGGTAACGATGCGTTCACGAAAAGTCTGGAACTCACGGAAATACACCGCCCAGCCGGGAGCATTAGAGGGTGCATTGAACTTTTTCTGTGGCACCTTTGACATATCGACAGGATATTTTCCCCGCGACAATTCAGAACTGGCGTATGCCTTGTAAATATGAGCCGGCCTGTCTCCGGGATTGACTTTTAAGACAGCCTGCCATGGATATGCCATGTCGAACATACCCCCAAAATTTTCCGGAGCGTCAACATCCGGCATGCGCCTGTCCCATTCCCAGGGTATATACTCGAAACTGCGTCCATAGGTCAGGATAGCAGGGCGCATGGTCTTGATGGAAAATTTCTGTTCAGCCTCTGCCCAGTCGACCTCGGTACGGAGTGTAACAGTTGATGGGCGCTCCGGATCACCTGTGATAATCGTCAGACCGTCGACAGCAAGCAGTTCCAGCCACACACGGTCACCTGAAACAAGAACCAGCGGATCGAAAACAATGGCGATGCTCAATCTCGATGGTTCGCCTTTGAATCCGTGCAGTGTCATCTCGGCGTGGGTCCATGTCTGTGAGGGTACCGCCGGGTTACGGAGCCTGAACTGAAGAACATTTCCTTCTGACGGTGAGGTGAGCCATAGATCGACAATTACAGAATTATAAGCGACTTTCCCTACGATGGATTTGCTCATGAGGTGAACTCTGCCCATCGGTTCGATATCTATTGATTCCCCTTTATCACCCGGGGAAGACTGAAAAATACCGGCAATGTTCCTGTCACGTTCGGCAAAAAGGGCTTTCAGGGCGAGTGGATAGCGGCTGTCATTAAGTTTAACCGGATTTGCATCTACATAAAGCACCCTATCACCGGGCAGCGGGTCGAGATCATCTTCATGTACGTTAAATACACCAACTTCATGAAGCCTCAGGTCACCGGACAGGGGAAGTCTCAAAACATCGCCGTCGCTTTTGAATCCCGGCGGGGCACCGTAGGACCTGGTGAACGGTATTCGGATTCCCGCATCAGTGATGTCCTGTACTGTCGTACCATAGAAAAAGCCCTCTGTTTCCGGTACCGAAATCACAGGGGTGGGCTTGAAATTTCCATTACGGTCGCCCTGTAAAACCGTGACACCGTCAAGGTTTCCCTCGAATGTTATGTAGTTGATTTTTTCCGATCGAGGAGGTAAAATATCCGCCTTTTCAGCATGAAAATCAACATCACCGGGGATGATGGTGAACACGCTGTATTCATGAGGCCATGCAAGTTCGTAACGCCCGTCCGAAATCCACCACCCCTGGATACCCTCATCATGAATGCGTTCGGGAGTAATTTCTTTGAATACAAGAGTACGCCCGTTCGAGGGTTTCACCGGGGGTAAAGAGGAACTGTCAGTAGTGAAAGCGTTTTTGAGGCATTCGAGACTTTGCACATCAGGTTTTAACAGCCTGGAAGAACCTTCCGGATGTGTGTTCTTACGGTACAGTTCTTTGATTTCATCTGCTGTCAAAGGTCGTGCAAAACAGTAAAATTCATCGTATATCGCCCTTGCCATCGGGAAGTGGAATAGCCCCGGACGCTGATTTTCCCACCAGGCGTCCGATCCCATCGAGGAAGCAGCCTCCCTGCCATTCACCCACAATGACAACCCCGAAGCTCGATCCCAAATAAATACAACATGATTCCAACTGTTCTCTTTCCAGACTTTGCCGGATTGTATGGTATGCTGGACATAACGGGCATCTTCAACGTAAGCTGTGATTGTGCGGTCACGCAGGAGTTCCACCTGAAGCAGTTCGCGTTCCTTACGGCCCCATGTTGTAGTGGTCTGCTCGAAAAGAACCGTTCGTGTGTCCGGGGTTTCCGGCTGTGACGAGCCTTTTACCCAGAATGCCACTGCTCCGTACCCGGGATGAAGCTTTCCCGCACCCCATATAAATGGCTCGTCATACCCTCTCCCCTTGCTTTTTACTATACCGACATTAAAAATAACTGCTGTCACAAGGTCAAGATCGAGGCCGCTCATGTTATCGACGTCATATTTAAGAGGAACAGCCCCGAGGTAAAGTCCCATGCCGAAATGACCGTCAACCAGTTCCCACTTGCGTTCTTCAATGGTTTTAAGCCCTGTCTGTTGTACCCAGTCCTCGGAAAGAAAATCCAGATTATCAAATGTAAGGTGATATGAAACAGGGCCTGTGTCTTCAGCACATACATTTGAAACAAATAGAAAACCTGCAAATACTGCCACAATGATGCGTTTCATATCTACTCCCCTTGCAATACATGACGTTAAATTGTTTGTATACAATACTATCTTGTGCCGGATGGGTATTGCTTGCCCATGCACATTGTGTTATACATTTTAATTCATGTTACTAAATATAATTCCATAATACTGTTCGGCAACGATGTTTGTATCTGTTATAAGGGCAAATATCCGCTAATACAGTAATATAAAGACTTTCGTGGTTTTACAAGGAAAATTTATAATCTAACGATTAAGTGTGTAAATAAATAGAAATAATTGTTTTGAGAATGCTTTCAATGCTTTTGTAATTCCTGATCTATTTTTTAAATTTTTGACGGATAAACTGAATTTTTAATTGGTGAATGTTAAACATGTAATAACAAAGTAGTTTGATTTTAAAATTAAATGTTTTAGCTTATTAACATTTAGGATACACTGTAAATTCCTGTTATATTAATTATTAATGAAATTACAGGTTGTTTTTATACTATATTATAGTTATATGTTGTAAAACGATATAATTTTACTTGCGATTTTTCCTGTGGGCATATAAACTACAATCCATTGGAAAAAATACGCAAATATTGCTGGTCAGTTAGCTGTTAGATTCGATGATATCTGTGTATTTTTGGTATTTAGATAATATTTATTAAGAATTTTAACAAAAGGAAAATGAATGTTCAGAGAAAAAATTAAAGTATTAGATTGCACAATAAGAGACGGCGGTCTTATCAATGACCATAATTTTGATCACCGGTTTGTCAGGGAAGTTTATAAAGCTGTTTCCCAGGCGGGTTTGGATTTTATGGAGTTCGGGTATAAGAATTCAGATAAATTTTTTTCACCCAAGGATTACGGCCCCTGGAAATTCTGCAAAGATGATGATATTTTAAAAGTGATCGATGGTATAGAATCACAGACAAAAATATCCGTCATGGTCGATGTTGGACGTGCTGATCTCGACGATGTAAAACCGGTGAATGAAAGCCCGGTGGATTTGATAAGGACAGCCGCATATGTAAAGGATATCGACAAGGCGATCTTTATGGCGAACCATTTCGCCGAAAAAGGCTATATGACAACGATAAATATTATGGCGATATCCCGTGACCAGGGTTTTGAGCTGGATGAGGCTCTTGAACAGATTGAAAATGAAAGTAAAGTGGATATAGTATATATTGTTGACAGTTTTGGTACCCTGTACCAGGAAACAACCGAAAACCTCGTGCACCGGTTCAAGAAAATTCTTAAGACTAAAGAAGTTGGATTTCATGGGCATAACCATCAGCAGCTTGCGTTCGGCAACACGATTGAGGCGATTATTCACGACGCAAATTTTCTTGACGCAACGGTTTATGGTATAGGGCGCGCTGCGGGGAACTGCCCGCTGGAATTGTTAATTGGATTCTTGAAAAATCCCAAGTTCGACATTCGTCACATTTACGACCTGATCTCCAAGGAATTCATCCCTTTAAGAGACAAAATTGAATGGGGCTATATAATACCTTATGCCATAACCGGAATGATGAACGAACACCCCCGTGCTGCTATGGCTTTGAGAAAAACCGATGAAAAAGACAATTACCGTGAGTTTTATGAAAAGCTTTTCAATGCATATCTGGATTAGGGAGATTATTGTGTGAGAAGCTATATTTTATTACTCATAAAATATTTCTATAGTAATATGAGCCTGCAGCGAGGACAATTAAATATAATAACAATGTTTACAGCGACTGTATACATTCCGGGTCATCGTTTTTTGGTTTATTAACATAAGTACCGACAGGATAGATTATCATATCAGCTGGTGGATAGGGTTTCAGCAGAGGTTCAAGCGATTCTATTTTTGTATTACCGGGATCAAGCCAGATATCATAGCTGTCTGATGGTAGAATGACCGGCATACGGTCGTGTATTGATCTGACTGCCATGTTTGATTCGACGGTAAGAATGGTACAGGATTCTATCGTTTCATTTTTTCCTTTCCAATGTTCCCATAATCCGGCAAAAGCAAAAGGTTTTTCGTCAAGCATCCGGATGAAATAAGGCTGCTTGTCCTGTCGCTTCCATTCATAAAAACCTGTAGCGGGTATCAGGCACCTTTTATTCCTGAAAGCCGAACGGAATGAAGGTTTTTCAGCCACAGTCTCCGAACGTGCATTGATCAACCGCGAGCCGATAGCAGGGTCTTTCGACCAGGGTGGGATAAGACCCCAGCGGTATATTTTCATAACACGTTTGTTGCTTTTTTTATTCTTAACTATTGTTGCCACCAGCTGGGCAGGGGCAATATTATAACGAGGAGAAAATTCAGGAAAAGTTTCCAGTTGAAAATGTTCCGCCAGACTTTTGGCAGGAAGCGCCAATGCAAAACGACCACACATGTGAAAACTCCGGATAAAGCAAATTTACTATCATTCGCACAGTTCTCTAATAATAATACAATTTGTCACATCTGCCCATAAAAAATCACCCGGCCAAGTACATCTTTATTTTTCCTTAAATTAAAAAACCTTTTGAAATAGAGGTAGTACGTGTTAATTTATCTAAAAGAATAAGGAAAATAAAAAGTAATAATTGAGACACCATTCGCATGAAGTATAATAAATATTTCATTATAGGTTTTACGTCTTCGACGCTTATAGCGCTGGAAGTTGTGTGGACTCGCATTTTCTCCGCAGAATTTTTTTATACATTTGCTTTTCTAACACTTTCACTTGCTGTTCTTTGCATTGGTCTCGGCGGACTGGCTCTTCGATTTTTCCCCATTCTCAACCAGAGAAACAACCTTGGCATTATTCTCACCCTTTCAGTACTGCTGTCGCTTATTGGTCCGCCTGTTGTCGTTCACCTCGGCCTTGATTTTCATAAACTATGGACCAGCGGGAACACTGTAATAAAGTTTGTTTTTACCCTGTTTTTGCTCGGCGCCCCTTTTTTTACAGGCGGAATTGCTCTCGCTCAATTATTCAAACTCAACCACCGGGATATACCCCGATTATACATGGCAGACCTTCTTGGCGCCGGAAGCGGGATCATACTTGCTGTGTTATTCATGAATTGGCTTGGAACCCCCAGCGCCACTGTATTTATCTGTCTTCCCATGCTGGCGGCGGCATTTATTGCAAGCAAGCGGTCGCAGCGTCTTTATCCCTCGATTGCAACTATTATCCTGCTTTTCCTCGCCTTTCAGGCGAATACATTTCTGTATGTACCGGGTGAACAGGAACATCTGGTGATTTATAAACACTGGGATTCTATGGCAAAGATAAAGATATATGATGCCAGCCCGGGCATCCGTGTTATCAGCATCGACAATATTGCCAATTCTCCGGTTTACCGCTTTGACGGCAGAATAAACCGCCCCGATTCCCTGAAATACAAATTCGGAATCAGTGTGAAGTATTTGATTGATCAGTTCGACTCCTGCACATTTATGTCGCTGGGAGCAGGAGGAGGATCGGATGTTCTGCAGGCATTACAGGAGGGATGCACGGAAATTCATGCGGTAGAGGTTAATCCGCACATCAACTGGTTGATGCAGTATGGTGAACTGGCAGGATATTCCGGTAATATTTACCGCAATCCGCGAGTGAAAGTGGTTACAGAGGATGCACGGTCATATGTACAAAGGTATAAAAACACATTCGATATCATTTTTTCCATTGCTCCTGTAACGTATGCTGCGCTTGCATCAGGAAATTTCGCCCTGGCAGAGAACTACCTTTTTACCACCGAAGCCTTTAAAGACTATTATCGCGCACTGTCTGACAATGGTTTCCTGGTGATGGAACATCAATTGTTCCTGCCTCGTGTGGTCAGTCAGGCATTATTAGCTCTTGAGGCATTGGGTGTGGATAATCCTGAATCCCATATTGCTATTTACGATCTTCCCAAAAGACAGTTAAAACTTCTCCTTCTCGGGGAAAAGCCGCTTACGGAAGAAATAAGGCAGCATGCCTTTGGAGCTTTGACAAGAGAACGGGATATCCGCCTTGTGTATCCGAAACCTGAGTCGGCAAAAGATAACCTTTTCAGCAGAATCGTTACGGAGGGGTGGGAAGCAGTGGCAAATGATGTGCCGATTGACATATCTCCGACGGATGACAACCGTCCTTTCGTCGCACAGATAGGGTTGTGGAGAAATCTTGATTTTTCAGAAATCGAAAAAGTTCAAAATGAGCCCTTTTCGGGTTTTCCCATGTCAAAACTGATTATTCTTGTGATTTTGCTGATTATATTCATTCTGGTTCTGCCGTTAAATTTTCTTCCCTACATAGCCTCCGGTGAAAAACTACGGGCAGTATCATGGCTCTATTTCTTTTTAATCGGTATTGGGTTTATGGTTGTGGAGGTGGTGTTGATCCAGAAATACACCCTGCTTATGGGATCATCTTCCCGCACGTTTATTATTATCCTTATAAGCCTTTTAGTGAGTTCCGGTATTGGAAGCCGATATGCATCGAAAGTCAGTGATGCGGTCCCGTTTATCGGGATAATCACCTGGCTGTTACTGGAAGTTTTTGTTTTCAAGCATATTCCCTATGTTTTTGGAGGACTTTCTTTATTCCCGCGAATGGTGATCACCATACTGCTTATTTCCCCGCTTGGCTTTTTTATGGGAATGCCGTTCCCCAAAGGTGCCATGCGGGTGAAGAGTCTCATCGACTGTGGGTTCGCGGTCAATGGCGTTGCCTCTGTTCTCGGGTCAACCGCGATTATACTGGTCGCCATGACATATGGGTTTAATACTGCGCTTTTGATCGCCGCCGCAAGCTATCTTCTGGCACTGCTTTCTTTGCAGGCAAAAAAACTATGGTGAGTGAAAATCCAGGGTCATTCTGAAAACGCCGATAATGAGTTTTCAATGTCTTGCATTTTTAACAATTTCACTGTTCTCTTTAAATACCTCTTCCGACTTTATTCTTTAAAAATTATTAATTAAACTTTGGCAATTTTTGGATTCTTACTTTTTTTATCTATCCCATCGACTCCTCCCCAAACTCATCCCCTAATCCCCTCGCGCTTCGAGGCTCTCCGCTGCGCTCCGTGTCTTGCCCTGCAATAGAGGGAGAACTGGCTGGGTGGCCATCCCCTCTCTAATATTAGAGAGGGGACAGAGGGGTGAGTTATAGAAAAATAAGATAAAT
>JBHPFF010000129.1:0-8543 GCA_042572165.1 Candidatus Latescibacterota bacterium
TTGTAGAGGTGGCCAAGAAAGAGATAGCTAACATTAAATTGCAGTTACCCGCGGGTCAAGCGAATCCTTCCCCGCCGGTGGGGCCGGCACTTGGTGCACATGGTGTGAATATCATGGAGTTTTGCAAAGCATACAATGCAAAGACCCAGAGCCAGACTGGAATGATTGTTCCTGTGGTCATTACGGTATATAATGATCGTTCGTTTTCTTTTATAACCAAGACACCACCCGCATCCAGGCTTTTACTCAAAGCTGTTAAAATCCCAAAAGGTTCGGGTATGCCTAATCGGGATAAGGTAGGGACAGTAACTGAGGCACAGGTGAGAGAAATAGCGAAAATAAAGATGAAAGATCTTAATGCAAACGACGTTGAAAATGCCATGATAATGATTAAGGGAACAGCCCGCAGCATGGGCATTCTTGTTGAATAAAACAAGTTCCAAGTTTAAAGTTTCAAGTTTTTGAATCTGGAATCTAATTATAAAAGGGAGCACTGAATGAAACGGGGGAAACGATACAGGGAGGCAACCGGTAAAATTGAACGAGAAAAACAATGCCTTCTTGAGGAAGCTATTGAACTTCTGCATCAAATCCCGAAGGCGAAGTTTGACGAGACTGTCGAATGCGCTGTTCGGCTGGGAGTGGACCCCAAACACGCTGACCAGATGGTGCGGAGTACGGTAGTTTTGCCGCATGGCACAGGGAGAACTGTACGTGTGCTTGTCTTTGCCAAAGGCGAACATGAAACGATTGCAAAAGAGGCAGGTGCCGATTATGTCGGCGCTGATGATCTTGTTGAAAAAATCCAGGGAGGATGGTTGGATTTTGATGTTGCTATTGCCACACCGGATATGATGAAAATTGTCGGTCGCTTAGGGAAAATACTCGGTTCACGCGGTCTTATGCCCAATCCAAAAGCAGGTACAGTTAGTTTCGACGTGGCAACTGCGGTGAAAGAGGCTAAGGCCGGAAAAATAGAGTTCAGAGTGGACAAGGCCGGTAATCTTCACGTTCCTATCGGCAAAAGGTCATTTGATACAACTAAGCTCAAGGAAAATATCATGTCCTTCATGGATGCGGTCGTGAGAGCTAAACCGTCTGCGGCAAAAGGAACGTATGTGAAAGGTATTACCATTTCTTCAACCATGAGCCCGGGAATAAAGATCGACAGGGTCGCTTTACTCCAGTCACTTGCAGGGTGATGTTAAATTCCAAATTCCAAATTCCATGTTTAGAACCTGAAACCTGGAACTTTGAATCAGTAATAGGTGAGGCATTAGATGACAAGAGAAGAAAAGGTAAAGGTAGTTGAAGAGTTTGTGGGCATTTTCACCAAACCCGGTATCTACCTTATGGATTTCAAGGGATTGAATGTTACCGAAATCACTGAACTCAGAAGAAAACTCCGTGAGGCCAGAGTATCGATGAGAGTTGTGAAGAACACTCTCGCCAAACGTGCTTTGAAAGAGGTAAGTATCGACTGCCTCGACAGCTTCTTTGTGGGGCCAACCGGAGTTATATGGTCTTCTGAGGATTCCGTGATTCCGGCACGTGTTCTTTTGGAGTTTGTCAAGAAACACGAGAAGGGTATTATTAAGGCAGGACTTATCGACGGCTCGTTTGTTAATGAAAATGAAATAAAATCTATTTCCAAGCTGCCGACAAAATCCGGGCTTCAGGCAAAACTGGCATCAACGCTGAACGCTCCGGTTGTCAAACTCCACAGAGTACTTAATGAAATACCGGTGAAGTTTGTCCGTACCGTTGATGCTCTTCGGGAAAAGAAATCCGAAGAAGCTGCATGAGAGCTTTCGGCTGCCAGAGCTTAACAGTCAACAAAAATTGATAGAAGCCTGGAGTCAGAAGAAAGGATAGAAAAGTTAAAGTGTAAAGCAGTCTATTAATTAAATGAAAAACAAAATTAAATTTATAATCAAAAATCTGAAGGCTGGTTGATGAAAGCTGACAGCTTACTAAAAGGAGAGACATGATGGCAGAAAACAAAATTACCAAGCTTGTCGAGTCAATTGGTAAATTAACAGTTCTTGAACTTTCCGAACTCGTAAAAGCTATTGAAGAAAAATTTGGCGTTGAAGCCGCTGCTCCTGTTATGATGGCAGGCGGTGCTGTGCCTGCCGCCGGTGTTGAGGCCGGAACAGCAGCCGAGGAAAAGACCGAATTTGATGTCATGCTCAGTGTCATCGGCGAAAAGAAAATACAGGTTATCAAGGTCGTGCGGGAACTCACCGGGCTTGGCCTCAAGGAAGCCAAAGACCTTGTCGAGTCGGCTCCCGGCAAGATAATGGAAGGTGTTGACAAGGAGGCCGCAGAATCTGCCCATAAAAAGCTCGAAGAGCAAGGCGCTACCGCTGAGGTTAAGTAGAGTAATGCTTTAATTACCGTAAGTGTTTTTTGAGTTTGAACTGCTGGAATTCGGAATGGTATTCAACTCCCGGATTCCTGTGTTTAATAAAGTCATACGGAAATCATAGTTAACCTTTTTAGTTAAACTGGGAGCGTGATACAGCTGTGCGAGACAAAAACAGAATAGAGAGGCACTCGTTTGAGAAGATCCCGACAGTTCTTGACATACCTTACCTACTTGATCTGCAGATATCCTCATTTAATAATTTTCTCCAGCTCAATTTGCTGCCATCAAAGCGGCTCAATCAGGGACTCCATGCGGTTTTCAAGTCTATTTTTCCGATAACCGATGTTCACAATACATTGAATCTGGATTTTGAAGATTATTCGATAGGAGTGCCAAAATACTTAGAGAAAGAGTGTCTTGAGCGCGATATGTCCTATGCCGCACCTTTGAAAGCGACCCTGCGGCTGGATTACCTTGAAAAATCAGGCGGAAAGATCGTTGTCAAGGAGGCTATCAGGCAGCAGGTCTTTCTTGGCGAACTGCCGCTTATGACCGATTCGGGAACATTCATCATTAATGGTGCTGAGCGGGTTATCGTCAGCCAGCTCCATCGTTCGCCTGGTGTGTTTTTTGGCGAAGAAACCCATCCAAACGGCAAGCTATTGTTCAGCTCCCGTATCATACCCTATCGCGGAAGCTGGGTTGAATTTTCGATGGACATTAATGATATCATGTATGCTCACATCGATAGGAAGCGAAAGTTCCCTGCAACTATTTTGCTCAGAGCATTCGGTTATTCAGATGACGAGAGCATCTGGCGTCTCTTTTTTGAAACTCACGAATTACCGCTGAAAAAACTTGAAAAAGACATGATTTGCATGGAAAAGGTCATTGACAAAAAAACGGGTGAAGTTATTCTGGATACTTGTGAGCTTGTGACCGATGATCAAATAGAGGAACTCAGGGGCATGAAGAAAAGTACACTCCGGGTACTCGATTATAACCGAATGAGGGATTCGGTTGCTCTTGAAAATACCCTCAGAAAAGACCCAACATCCAATGAGGAAGAAGCACTTTATAAAATCTATACACTTCTGCGTCCTGGTGATCCGCCGAATATTGAAACCGCTCGTAATCTCGTCGAGCGTATGTTTTTCAATCCGAAGCGGTATAACCTTGGTGATGTAGGCCGGTATCGTTTGGGACATCGGTTGAATTCATGGGGAGACAAAGAGTCACCAAACGTACTAACCCGTCAGGATTTCATTGCCATAATAAAATACATGTTCGGACTGTGTGTTGAGGCGGAAGGTCACTATACTGATGATATCGATCATCTTGGTAACAGGCGTGTCCGGTTAATGGGTGAGCTTCTTGGAAATCAGTTCAATGTGGGACTTTCCCGGCTGGCGCGTACCATCAAGGAGCGTATGAGCCTTAGAAATACTGATGAGAAGAAGCAGACACCACATGATCTGGTTAATGCCCGCACTGTGTCGACGGTTATTGCGTCGTTCTTCGGATCAAGCCAGTTGAGCCAGTTCATGGATCAGATCAATCCGCTGTCAGAACTGACACACAAAAGGCGTCTTTCAGCTCTTGGCCCCGGGGGACTGACCCGTGAACGGGCAGGTTTTGAGGTGCGCGATGTGCATCATACGCATTATGGCCGTGTTTGTCCTATTGAAACTCCTGAGGGACCAAACATCGGTCTCATTTCGTATCTGGCAACACATGCACGTGTCAATGAGTTAGGTTTTCTCGAGACGCCATACCGGAAAGTTGAGAAAGCAAAAGTTACCAATCTCATTGAATTTCTGAGTGCGGATATAGAAGATAAATTTGTAATAGCCCAGGCAAATGCCCCGCTCAATCCGGATGGGACATTTGAAAGGGATTTGGTTAAGGCTCGCAAGCGAGACGATTATCCTATGGTAACTCCCGAAGATGTCGATTATATGGATGTATCACCGAGACAACTTGTCGGCGTGGCAGCTTCGCTTATTCCATTTCTTGAGCATGATGACGCAAACCGGGCTCTCATGGGTTCAAACATGCAACGTCAGGCAGTTCCTCTTATGAGGCCCTATGCCCCGATAGTTGGCACAGGAATGGAGAGAAAAGCCGCAATGGATTCAGGCGCATTACTTGTCTGCGATGTGAATGGGACAGTTATTAATGTTTCCGCCGACCGCATTGTGGTGAGAAAGGATGATGATACTGCTGATCCTGAATCAGTATTTGATACCCATGACATAAATCGTGCCTATGAATTAACCAAATTCAAACGCTCAAATCAAGATACCTGTATCAACCAGCGCCCGTTGGTGCGAGTCGGTGATGTTGTTGAGCCAGGCACAATTTTAGCCGATGGACATGCAACAGACCATGGAGATATTGCGCTTGGTGCAAATGTTCTCGTTGCTTTTATACCATGGTATGGATATAACTTTGAGGATGCAATTGTCATCAGTGAACGCCTCGTTAAAAAGGATATTTATACATCTATACATATCGAGGAATTCGAATGTGACGTCCGTGATACCAAGAGAGGCACAGAGGAGTTAACCAGGGAACTTCCCAATGTGTCTGAAGATGCCGCAAGGGATCTTGATGAAAACGGTATTATACGCGTTGGTGCCGAAGTTAAACCCGGAGATATTCTCGTTGGTAAGGTTACTCCGAAAGGTGAAACCGAGATGTCTCCTGAAGAAAGGCTGCTTAAAGCAATATTCGGAGAGAAGGCCGGTGATGTAAAAGATGCATCTCTGAAAGTTCCCCCGGGAATCGAGGGCGTAGTCATAGATACCAAGATATTTTCCCGCAAGGAACGCGATGAAAAGACTCGTAAAGCCGATAAAGAAAAAATTGAAAAAATCAAGGAAGAATATCAGGATAAGATCAAATACGTTACTGACCTTCGGTCACATATTTTGACAAAGATTCTATATTCAAGCAAGGCAGGATCCGATATCATCGATACCAATACCGGAACAGTGATTGTCGAATCGGGAAAAACGTTTACGAAAAAACTACTTGCCTCGTTTGATTATGACAAATACCAGCCTGCAGATGCCTGGGCGACTGGTGAAAAGGTATGCATGCGTGTTGAAAAAAATCTTACCGCAGCAAATAATGAAATCAGCCTTCTTGAAGAGCGACTGGATCGGGAAATAGAGAAAATCCAGCGCGGAGACGAATTGCCTCCAGGTACTGCAAAACTGGTAAAGGTCAGAATTGCACGCAAAAGGAAAATACAGGTCGGGGATAAAATGGCGGGACGTCACGGCAACAAAGGTGTTGCTGCAAATATTGTGCCCGAAGAAGATATGCCCTACCTTGAGGATGGCACTCCTGTAGATATCGTCCTGAATCCTCTCGGTGTGCCCTCGCGAATGAACCTGGGACAGATACTTGAAACCCATCTCGGATGGGCCGGCAGGAAGCTTGACAAGTATTACTCCAGTTCGGTGTTTGACGGTGCAAGCTGGAAAGAAATCCAGGAAGAGCTTAAAAAGGCAAATCTACCGTTGAACGGTAAAACGAAAGTCTACAACGGCCGTATCGGATTACTTTTCGATCATGATGTGACTGTAGGCGTTATCTATATGCTTAAACTCCTTCACCAGGTCGCCGATAAAATCCATGCACGAAGTATCGGGCCTTATTCTCTTGTTACCCAGCAGCCACTGGGTGGTAAAGCTCAGTTTGGTGGTCAGCGTTTCGGTGAGATGGAGGTCTGGGCATTGGAAGCTTATGGCGCAGCCCATATACTCCAGGAAATGCTCACGGTCAAATCCGATGATGTTTTAGGCAGAAGTCGCAACTACGAATCAATCGTGAAAGGAGAAAATCCTCCCGAACCCGGAGTGCCCGAGTCATTCAACGTACTCGTGAAAGAACTGCAGAGCCTTGGTCTTGATATCCAGCTTTTAAAGGACGACGAAGTCGTTGGATAACGAATGATTTCGGTTAGTAATCGATGAGATGCCCAATAGTTATAAAGAAAAATCCCGGAGCAATTTTTTCAAAGTATTTCCGATACATTACAAGGAGGGATGTTTTGTGAACAATCCCAAGCAGTCAGTAAACAAAGCCACCGATTTCAATGCCATACGTATACAGCTTGCGTCGCCGAAAAGAATGCGCGAGTGGTCATATGGCGAAGTAACCAAGCCAGAAACTATCAATTACAGGTCGTTCAAGCCTGAACGTGAAGGGCTATTCTGCGAAAGAATTTTCGGTCCTGTCAAGGACTGGGAGTGCCAGTGTGGCAAGTGTAAAAGGATAAGATATCGCGGTGTAGTGTGTGATCGATGTGGTGTGGAGGTGACCCAGGCAAGAGTACGCCGTGAGCGCATGGGACATATTGAACTCGCTGTGCCCGTGGTACATATCTGGTATCTTAAAAGTTTGCCATCACGTATCGCATATCTCGTTGATGTCAGTGTGAGGAACATAGAAAGAGTTTTTTATTACGAAGCTTATATTTTACTTGATCCCGGTAACACAGACAAGAAAAAGGGCTCTATTGTTACTGAAGAAGAATACAAGCAAATGGAGGAAGAAGGTCTCACATTCCGTGCCGAAATGGGCGCCGGAGCAATCAAGGAGCTTTTGAGCGGTTATGATATCAACGAACTTTCTGTTGAACTGCGTGCCAAGGTAAAGATCGAAACATCTGCGCAACTCAAACAGGAAGCCCTCAAAAGACTCAAAGTTGTTGAGGCTTTTCGCCAGTCTGATAACAGGCCTGAATGGATGATCCTGGATGTGATTCCAATCATCCCGCCGGATTTACGCCCGCTTGTTCCTCTTGAGGGCGGACGCTTTGCAACATCTGACTTGAACGATCTCTACAGGCGAGTTATTAATCGAAACAACCGTCTGAAAAAGCTTATTGAGATCAAAGCTCCCGATGTCATTCTCAGAAACGAAAAACGCATGCTTCAGGAATCGGTTGATGCTCTTTTTGACAATGGCAGACGGACACGTGCTGTGAGGGGTGACGGAAACCGCGCGCTGAAGAGCCTTTCCGACCTCTTGAAAGGCAAGCAGGGACGTTTTCGCCAGAACCTTCTGGGCAAACGGGTGGATTATTCCGGACGCTCGGTTATTGTCGTCGGTCCTGAGTTAAAACTTCACGAGTGCGGACTTCCGAAAATCATGGCACTGGAGCTTTTCAAGCCGTTTATCATAAGAGGACTCAATCGTAAGGACGATAAAATAACCATCAAACACGCCAAGAAACTTGTTGAGCGGGCTTCGCCAGAGGTATGGGATATTCTTGAGGATATCTGCAAGGATCATTTCATCCTTTTAAACAGGGCACCGACTCTTCATCGTCTTGGCATCCAGGCATTTGTTCCCAAACTTATCGAGGGTAAAGCCATACAGCTTCATCCGCTTGTTTGTGCTGCATTTAATGCGGACTTTGACGGTGATCAGATGGCCGTACATTTGCCACTCTCTTTTGAAGCCAGGATTGAGGCGAATGTACTGATGCTTTCAAGTCATAATATTCTTTCACCCGCATCTGGAGAACCGGTCGTGGTTGATAAACCCCAGTGTATCATACTCGGTTGTTACTATCTCACCAAAATTTCTAAAGATACTCTTGGGGAAGGGAAAATATTTTCCAATTGCGAGGAGGCAAAACTGGCATTTGAAATCGGCACGGTTACACTCAATTCGAAGATCAAGGTTCGTGTTGAAGGTGAAGTGATTGAAACAACTGTGGGACGAATCGTTTTCAATGATATTATTCCCGATGGATTCACGTTTATTAACAAAACAGTGGATACCGGTCTTTTGAAGAAATTAGTTGGCGATATGTTCTGTAAGATGGGCCGCAGGATCACTGTGGAATTTCTTGACAAGGTTAAGGAACTCGGTTTCAAACATGCGACCTTATCTGGAATTTCAATCGGTATCGAGGATGTAATTACACCTCCTGAAAAATACAAACTGCTTGACGATGCAAACACAAGGATTAAGTCGATCCGAGAGAAATACAACTCCGGTGTTATCAGCGATGGAGAGCGTGCAAACCAGACCATTGACGAATGGTCGCATACCACTTCAAGGGTTTCTGAGACTGTGTTTGAATCGCTCCGCCTGGCAGAAGACGGGTTTAATCCGCTGTTTGTATTTTTCAGGAGGTGTAATTACA
>JBHPFF010000130.1:0-8502 GCA_042572165.1 Candidatus Latescibacterota bacterium
TTGCAGCAGTGCAGCCGGCCGTTACACGTGCTGATTCGACACCCAGGAGCTCAGCAATCCGTTTTCCCGCAGCTGCCTGTAATTCCCTCATTGGTATGAAATTTTTACCCGCTTCCACCATTGCCGCTACAACATCGGGAGGCATGAGGGAGCCTCCTAGAGCGGTCATTGTTCCTGAAGTGTTAATGACAGGACTGAGACCGATTGACTTGTAGGTTGAAATTCTGCTGCGCATTGTGGCTGCTGCAGCGGTAGATGCTTGTGTGCCAAGACCCGCAATTCCGGTGAACGCTGCCGCTCCAGTGCCTTTCAAAAGATCACGTCGGGTAAGACGTCCTGAAAATCCTTGTGTTGCTTTTTTCAATAATTTTGATACCATGGTACGTTCCTCCAATTTGATGAGAAGATTCATAAAATTCATGTGAAAACAACTCTTTAAGAAAGCTTACTTATCACCCTCTTTCACAACCCTTCCCCGATGGGAGCAGGGATAAGCCTCCCTTCGGTGGATTTAGGGGGCTGTCATTAAAGCACTTATTATCTATTATGCTTTAAATTGTTAAAAGTTTATGAATAATCCGACATTCACCATATCAAATTCATGAGTAGTCAAAATTCCCCATAATTTTGTTTAAAAACAAATATTGATTATTCCAAGTTCGTTTTCAAGTATTATCTGCCTGCTAATCGTTCATTTTACTACTTATAAGCTTGATAAACAGAGAAATATCACATTATAGAGACACGTATCCATTGAGTCAGTCTTATAACGGTGTAGATGAACAGAATAGCAACGCAATCGTTCTATCCGAGACAATATCTCGGCAAATAATCTCTTGTCTATCGCAACCTCAGCCATCTGAAACGCCACGTATCTGCTGTGCTTGACAATCTTCACTCAATCTAGATTAGTCGTTTCTGATAAATAATATAACATATTGATAATTAAGTGCTTTACATTTGTCATGAATCGTATTATATTACCAGTAAACAAGTAGTTAACCTTAAAAAGCCGGTGATATATGCGAGCCAAAAAACGAAACCAGAGCCAGGAAGAGCTGTTTAACTCGCGTTTAGATCAGATGCTTGATCCACGACATCCGTTGTTCCGATTATCGAACGCGATTGATAGGGAGTATTTTGAGGAAGAATTTGGTAAGTATTACACGGAGAAGAAGGGACGTCCTGGCAAGCCTATACGACTTCTGGTAGGCTTGCATTACCTGAAGAATGCATATGATGAGAGTGACGAGAGCTGCGTCGAGCGATTTTTGGAGAATCCGTACTGGCAGTATTTCTGCGGATTCGAGCATTTTCAGCATAAGTTTCCACTGGAGCCGACAACATTAGTGAGGTGGCGTAAACGGATCGGCGAAGAAGGAATTGAAAAGTTGTTTTATCAAACGCTGGTAACTGCGCAAAAGCTTGAGCTGTTGCGTAAGAGCCACTTGAACAAGGTCAACATAGATACGACGGTGCAGGAAAAAGCGATAGCGTTTCCAACTGATGGTCGGTTGTATCATAAGATGCAGAAAAAACTGGTGAAGGCGGCGGCGGAGCATGGGATTGAACTCCGGCAGAGTTACCGGCGTCTGGGTAAGAAAGTCCTCGTAATGCAGGGGCGCTACGCTCATGCGAAGCAGATGAAGCGTGCGCGCAAAGAGACAAAAAAGTTGAAAATCTATTTGGGACGTATCACAAGAGAGTTGCGGAGAAAAACAGGAGAATCTGTTTCACCGGCCCTTAATGAGTTGCTCTGTTTAAGTGAGCGATTACTGAGGCAACAGCAAAAAGACAAGAACAAATTGTACAGCTGTCATGCACCGGAAGTGGAATGTATTTCAAAGGGGAAAGCTCATAAACGATATGAATTCGGCTGCAAGGTGAGTGTAGCCGCAACCTCTCGTGATAACTGGGTTGTCGGCATCAAGGCTCATCATGGCAATCCGTCTGATGGTCATACACTGGCGGATGTTTTATCACACGTGGAACGAATGACTGGCAGCTCTGTCAAGGAAGCGTACTGCGACCGTGGATACCGAGGACACAATCACACGGGAGATACAGTCGTTCATATTGCAGGTACGAAACGCCGGGTGAGCCGGTCTCTCAGAAAATGGTTGCGACGACGATGTGCTATAGAGCCTATTATCGGTCACTTGAAATCAGATGGCAGGCTGAACAGAAACTATCTTAATGGCAAAGTTGGTGACAAAATCAATGCCCTGCTGTGCGGTTCGGGGGCAAATATTAGAAAGCTTATCGCGGCTTTCTTTTTGTCTTTTCGCTTTTTCAAAAAATTGACAGGAATTATGAAACATTCAAAACTATTTTGTAGTATGCCTATACAAAAACTCTTGTTAACTGCTGCTTAATATCGATTTTTTCAGGGACGACTATATTAGTTTTCTCTTTACATACAGCGATAATCACGTTGTATCTACTGTCTAATGGTTATACCGACCGGACTATACTTCTGAACTTTGAAAGCGAATAGGTTAGTGAGATGAGGTAGATGGTGTTGGTGAAATAAGAACTTTAACTGTAAGTGTCCAGAATGTTCTGACGACGTACAATCTGAAATTTTTAACGATGGAGGGAATAATGGTTATTCGTTCAGCCGCAACTATCCTAGTAGCAGGACTCGTTGTAATATCATACGTGATGGGAATGGCATACAGTCAACCGAACCTGAGAGTACAGCGCTTTGGCAGTGTTATCGGTATAAAACCCGAAATGATAGAAAAATACAAGCGTCTGCACTCTAAACCCTGGCCTGGTGTAATTAATATGATCCATGACTGCAACATCAGGAATTATTCAATCTACTTAAAGGAAATTGAGCACGGAAAATATTATTTGTTTTCCTATTTCGAATACATTGGCACTGATTTCGAAGCGGATATGGCAAAGATGGCCGCCGATCCTGTTACTCAGGAGTGGTGGAAAGAAACCGATCCCTGCCAGATACCTGTACCTATCCGAGGTGAAGGTGAGTTCTGGGCTTCTATGGAAAAGGTGTTCCTCTCCGATTGAACAGTGATTCTTAAAAGGCTAAAGTTATTATTTTTAGGAACAATATCTTCTCCATTCAAAAGTACATACAAAAAATGTTTGTTACTGGTGTGCTTTTTGTTATGATTATATTAAACACTTTTTTTGTAGTTTTTCTCGTGTGTGTACTATATCAAACACTATAAAAAAAGGAATCCCTACCTATATGAATTTAGAAAGTCTTCCAGATTTAGTCTTTTGGTTCTGAAATGATAACTAATGCTGTGAAAGAGTATTTGAAGTTGGTTGCTTAACCATTCAAATTAGTATTTTCAAAAGCTTCTACTCCGGTAGATAACACCTATTAGGACAAACTCTCTCTTAAGTTTAGGGGTAAAGTGGTTCACATAGTTACTGACGGGGTACAGTTATTAAAGTTGTAGTTTTGGATGATGGCTGTTTTATTAGCAGTATATAATCCTGTTTTAATAAAGATTGATCACACAATATTTAAAGAGTATTTTGAAATAGCTTCCAATGCAAAAAAGGCAGCAGAATGGTTATCAAATGCAAAAATCATAAATTGAATTAGGTGGATTATTGTGTAAAAATAATGTAGAATTTTAAGCAATCCACAAATATCTTTTGAATTAATATTAATAATTGATAATCAGTTGAAAAGTTCGCAAATCGTACAATTTGCTCCACCAGTAAAAACAATATGTTACAAATTTTGCTGGCACGATTAGGATATGCTCTGAGAGTAAATCGTACAAATTCGTGCCAGTTTTTTTAAAGAGCTTTGGTTTCATAATCGAAGCTCTTTTTATTTTTGTGATTTCTGATATCTGGTGATAGCGAAAAGACATTTTTTTATTATTCGTTTAAATCATACAGAGATGGTAACTTCGGCTCACCTTCTTGCGTTTACCAATTTTACAGAAAATTACGGACTTAATCAAAAAATGAGATAATTAAAAAACGCTTTATTATGAAAGGATTAATACATATTTTATATTAATTTTAATCCTTTGCTATCCAAAATACTGAATATTTTCGTTTCATGGTTCAAAACAACTCCAATAATTTCATTCATTAAAAGGAGGTGTATGGTGAAACAGCAGGCAGGGATCCTTATTGGTTGTGTGACTATTCTCATAGTCATTTCCACTGTCGTCCTCCCCGAGTATATAGACCCTGTAACACTTGATGTGATACCGGGCCCCGAGGATGCTCTCTATAACAGGGCTCCTGATGTGCTTCCCTGGATTCTTCCAGAAATGCACGATACAGCCTATTGGATTGAACGGATGAAAAAATCCGATGAGATAATTCTCACTATGAATCAGATTAAGCAGATGAACAAAAATTACCAGCAGAGAATCAACTCTCAAGATCCTTTCAAAGATATTCCCGAGGAGAGAATCCCCAAATTAATTCACTGGTGGCCGGGATTTTCCATGAGATTAACTGATCTTCACATTATAGCGCCAGGTGCAGTGGCTGATACTGTGAGAACCAGAATAAAAGCAGAAATCAAGTATATAAGAAGCCAAGATTATGCAAATCCGCTTGCCATCCCTTACAATGCCAAACAAATTGATGACTTCGTAAATGAAATGGCCCTCGATAAGGCAAAAGACAGGATAAGCGTCCGTGATGGAATAACTGTGCGTACTACCCGCCTTAGAAATGTTCCCTCATTACCAGAACAGCCCGGAAAGACCCAGTCAGGGAAAATGCGCTGGGATCTATGGAATATCGGGGTTGTAAAAATAGGTAAACCAGTGATGATTCTCCATTTATCGAAATCCGGTGAGTACATGTTCGTTCTGTGTGAAGAGGGATATGGCTGGCTTAGAAGCGAGGATGTGGCTTTTGACTCTCAAAAAGAAATTGATAAGTTTGTTAATTCCATAGATTTTGTGGTTGCAACAGCAGATCGGGTACCGTTTTATACTGATGAGAGCTGCACCTGTGCTTCGGGGTGGTTCGGAATGGGTGCTCTATTGCCTCTCGTTTCAAAAAGTAATCCCTTTGAAATAAAAGTGCCTGTCAGGAGAATGAACGGTCAGTTCACCTCCGAAACGGCATGGCTTAAGAAAAATAATGATGTTCATGTGGGATTTTTACCCTATACCCGTAGAAACATCGTTGAGACAGCATTTAAACTTCTCGATAAACCCTATGACTGGAGTGGTGCATGGTTCGGGCGCCAGCATGAAACTACATACAGGGATATCTTTGCCTGTTTTGGATTTAATCTCCCCAATCACGGCAGTCTGTTTACTTTTTTTAATGATAATAACACTACAGTTCTGCATCCGAAAATGGGTAAGGAATATTACTATAAAAAAATTCTTGAAAACGAACCGTTTGTAACCATTCAAAGTTGTGGAGGACACTGCCAGCTTCTTCTCGGAGAATACCATGGTGAGCCAATTGTGTTTGACCAGCATGGCTATGGATACAGGGACAAAGATGGAACATGGCATGAAGTGAGAAGATGTAATATCGGGGATCTGAGATTACCTATGTATTTTCTCAAGAGAGATGTTACATTTCTGGAATTAAAATAATATTGTTTACCATGTTCTTTACTAACTTACTCAATAAATAATATTTTATATAATATTTACATAATACAAAATACAAATCCCATATGTTAACTCAAAAGGATTGGAGTTTATACTAATTCTATGTACTTTTGGGGTTTCGTGTAAATAGTCAGAAAGCAAATATCATGTGATCTGGTGTATCAGTTTATGTCAGTAATGGTGTAAAATGGTGGGAATTAAGTTAAATAATAAACATATATTAAATCTTCGCAAATAAACAGATCATAACGCTTTAGTATAATTTTTTTTATAACTTACGATTTCCTCAGTAGGCGTAGTAAATCTGACTGGCAGTCAGGTGACCGGGAGTTTGATCCCCGTTAGTTCTGCCAGGATAAAGAATTGATATTAGTGGATTTACGTTACAGAGAGAGTCTTCTTTTTTTTACTAAAAAAGCGATTTGTTATTTCAGTTCTGATTATTAATCCTGCATTTATGTATTCTTTCTTATCTCCAATCCCTGTTGCAGAAATTATCGTTTTACAGAAGCTCGATGCCCAGATTTTTTGCCAGTCCTTCAATATAACGTTTGGCAACCGGATACTCTTCCCTTTTCATGTGCTCTATCAGTAGAACTCGGGTATAATCCAAACGACTCATGCGTACCAGATGAGTTTCATAGTCCATTGCTCCCTGTCCCACAGGAACCTCGACGAATGAAGGATGGAGTTTGTTCTCCTGTATGATGTCCTTTGCGTGACAGATGTAGGTGTCCTCGCCGATAAGATCGTAACAGGCGTTAATGTATTCGGTCATGCGATAGTGGAATGCCTGATTTGTCATATTTGCTGGATCGAGACATATCTTTACCCTGTCGGATCCGACATCGTCTATAAACCGACGGCATGCCCAGGGATTGTTGAGCTGTACCATGTCATTGGGTTCAAAAGCGATAACGATTTTAAGCCCAGCAGTATCGTTGATGACCTTTTTGACCTCGCGTATACTCATTTTCCAGGTTTCTTTGGTCCAGTTCTCGGGGTGAGGGTGTACTGCTCCGGGAGCACGACTACCCACGTGACCGGTCACCATGGGGCAGCCTACGCGTTCAGCGGTTTCCATCTGGTTGACGAGCCACTTATGCATCCTTCTTCGTTCAGCCATATCTGGATGAATCATATTGCAGATACTGTGCATGTCTATGAATCGCACATCGTATTTTTTTAATGCGATTTTCAGATCCGCCACGATCGTGTCTGAAGCCTCTGCCCAAAGATTCCTGCTTCCGTATCCACCGCCGACACCAGCTGCGGAATATCCCTTGTCGCGTACAGCCTTGACAACAGTATCAATATTTCCATCTTCCGGTACATCCAGTCTGTAACCGCTGCATGCCAGTCTGATGGGGGTGTTTCCTGGTGTGAGGTCGCGCTCAAGGTCAGGTGGCGGACTCCACGGCATGAGGAAATCGGGATGAGCCCAATTTTTCGGTGACGTTGCCTCTGCGTTTTTTATACCGGAGGAAAAGAGCATTGAAGATGATGCCGCTGCTGCAAGCATTGCCTTGCGACGGGTGGTTTTTGCCATTGTTTTATCCTTTCAACTGAATCTTACACAATTAAGATGCCGCCATATAGACTTTACCGGTTGGCTATCCTTTAAACCGACATTCCCCATATCAAAATCATGAGGATTAATAACTTCCAGTATTTTTTCTGTCAAGTTCATAATATTGCATTCAAACACTTCAATCAAGGGATTTTGCTAAAAGTTTCGAATATTTACTGATAGGTTCGCTGTTCGCACAGAAAATCGCCAACGAGAGACAGGTATCCGCCCTTTCACATCATACAGCTCTGTGTTACCAGAAATACTATCGTAATCGTTTAATCCGAGATAGTATCTCGGCAAATAAACTTTTATCAATCGCTACCTCAGCTATCTGAAAAGTTATCTATCTGCTGTACCTGACAACCTTGGCTATAATCTTAATCAGTTTCACAAGCTGGCTGTGTAGCGACAGATATTTAATTCGGTCGAGGTATTTGGAAAATGATTATAATTCAAAATAGATTATATATCATACTTTTCAAACCTAGCCAATTTTTGCCAGCATTCATGTTAATTCGTGACATCTGTGACATTACCTACGAAGATCATAAAAGCAGCAGCCATGCTGTATTAGATCGAATATCAATAGTTTATGATGATTGTGAAATAGCATTGATCACCTGACTGCCAGTCAGTTTTTGGGGTATGCGGTGTAATAAAGACAACAGCTTACGAAAGCGATTGGTGTGGAAAAACGTGTCATTCTGCACCCTATACGCACCCATTTCCCTACATTCTTGTGTTTCTTTTTCTTCAAGTATATCTAAGGGAGTTTTCACATTATTTTCAAAATTACTTTCACAATCTTCAATATTTATCTCCCTGTTTATCTCTTTGTTGTCTCTTTTATGAATATTAATGTATGTGCTCCAAATAAGCTTCTTAGTGTAATTCACGAGTGCCCGAGGGTCTTTAATATTTGAAATATTTATACAAAATTTTTCCCGTGCTTCCGCCACTGCATCTTGGGGGTCTGTCTTTTGGAAGTCCTCAAGAATCGCTTTATTCATTGCATATGGTTGAAAGTTATTTTCCCACAACGATAATGCGGAAAAGGGGTTGGATCTTGCCTTTTCGATTAAATCAAGTGAGGGGAAATCTATTCTCCTATTCATGATGGACTCTCCCATTCTGGGCGATTGGAAAAATAATCTTCTCAACAATTCATTATCTATTTTTGTTTACCCCCAAAAACAACATAGAGAAATTATTCAGTTTTGTTTATTTACTTCGTCGGATTCCTTTATATAGAATGACAAAATAATCAATAAATCTTCTTAAAAATTTTATGCAAATTCTATAAAAACAATATTAGCAGAAACATGTCTAATAATATTT
>JBHPFF010000131.1:0-8464 GCA_042572165.1 Candidatus Latescibacterota bacterium
GGCTTATCGATGATATCCTCCGGCTCGATCCGCATGATTTTGAAACCGGAGGCATTGCATGTGATAATTTTTCCGTCCTCGTCAATAGTAATCACTGCATTCGACATACTTTCAAGTATGCCCTCGTTGTAGTTCTTCATGTTCTGGATGTCATCAAACAGTTTTGCGTTCTCAAGAGCGATTGATACCTGCGCGGTGAAAGCCTTGAGACGTGATTCGTCTTCATCTGTGAAAGGCCTACCGCGCTTGTTGAGCACCTGGGTTACTCCAATTGTTTTGCTGTTCTTGTTTATCACAGGTGTGCAAAGTATGGAGCGGGTGAAAAAGCCGGTTTGTTTGTCGAATGCTGGATTAAACTTGAGATCAGCATAGGCATAGGGAATATTAACTGTTTCACCGGTTGTAAATACAGTTCCGGCAATACCAAGGTGGTTTGGGAAGCGTATCTCTATGGCACCCAGCCCCTCACCAACTTTAGAAAATAACTCATTTTTTTTCTCGTCATTGAGGAAAAGTGTTGAGCGTTCCGCATTAAGCATTCTCGTCACCTCGGCCATAACCTTTTGCAGTAACGCCCCGAGGTCGATCTCAGAGGTGATATCAGAAACAACATCCACGAATTCCATTTCTTTCAAACGGGTTTTCTTCATTTGTTCAATGAATTGGGCGCTTTGCAGAGCAATAGCAGCCTGTGTCGTCATAGCACTGAGAATCTCCAGGTCATCCTCTGTGAATTTCCCCTTTTTCTTGTTCAGATTTTGGGCGACACCGATAATCTTGCCTTTAACCGTCTTGATTGGGACGCAAAGAATGGATTTCGTTTTGTAGCCTGTTTGTTCGTCGATTTCAGGGTTGAAATATTCATCAGCATAAGCGTCATTTACAATCCTGTTTTGTCCTGTAGTGAAAACATGGCCGGCTACACCACTATTATTTAGAATTCTAATTTCGCGTTGAAAATTTCCCTGAGCAACACGAGAATACAATTCGTTCGTCGAACTATCATTTAAGAAAACAGTACCACGTTCAGCATTCACCTCGAAGGTTGTGATTTCCACCAGTTTTGAAAGCATTTCATCCAGGGTTTCAAAAGCAGCCATTGTTTTCGAGATATTGAGTAGCATCTCTGTTTTTTTCAGCTTTGTTTGATCATCTATGGATAATCCATCTTTGGCTGAGTCAATTTGTTTATCTTTGCTTTGCATCTTGTTCCTCTAATTGAGTGCGTAAAATACTAATAAGCTGTTTCAACTGCTCAATTTCATCATGGGCAACCTTTTCAATCTCCTGAATTTTTTCTTCATTTTTAATATTATTGTATTCCAATTCATCGCGCAATGCGGTTACAGTAGCTTTAAGCTGGACAATCTCATCATTAGCAGAGGCCACAGCTTTCTGGACAAGTTCCTCATTTTCAATACACTGCTTTTCTAAAGTTTCACGCAATGCTATTATCGTATCTTTTAAATGACGGTTCTCGGCTTGTAACTGATTTAACTCTTTTTTCTCAGACTGTGATTTCATTTGAATATCACTCATACAGTTCTTTCATCCCAATATTGAGTACCTATAGAATATTTTGAAAAACAGTAAATTCTTTAAGGAACAAAGTATGAAATGTTAAGATTCTAAATCCTCATTTACCAAAAGTGTCGCGTTTTTACAATAAAGGTCAAACACGTTAGCTTTCGGATGAGAATTGATTTATAAGATATTACATGTAGAAATATACAAATATTTTCTCTTAAAAAAATAATTAGTTATATTTTTTTATCAATAGTTTTGCTAATGTTGAAGTAAGCTATTAATAATAATGAAAAAACAAAATAATATTTAATCTTTTCCAGTATTATTTATTCATTTATAATATATCTATCAACCATAATCGTATTATAATTATTTAGCAAGTTGGATATTACGACTTGTTCGTAGATCATTAAAAACCCGAAGGGTACAAAAAACTCGAAAAATTCAGGAATAAGTCCCCCCGTGGGGGATTTAGGGGACTTTGCGGAATTAACTTAATAAGCGTTGAAGCTAAAATACTTTTTTTAATAAAATCCCTACAATCTCAATAAAAATAAATTATTGTAAAATATTCTTAAATATTATTATCCATAATGAAAATTATAGTATATATTTTATCATATTGCTTTAAATGGTATAATTATTAAGGTAGTTTTCACAATGATCAAACCTGAAGAAAACGTCTCTATTGCTCAGTATACATCAAGCAAAATCGGCGGAGTTGCCCGTGAAGCTTATTTTCCCGCAACCACTTCCGAAATGCTTGAACTGTTACAGACATTAACATCAAGCGGTACAAACTGTTTTCTTCTTGGCGGGGGAAGCAATGTGCTTGTCGGTGACGGATACTGGGATGGGGTGGTTATTATAACAACACGAATGGATGAAATCGAGACAAACAGAGACATTCTGTCATGCGGAGCGGGTGTTTTATCCTCTCGTGCTGCTGAGATTGCCCTTGAAAATTCTAAAACGGGTCTTGAATTTTTGTACCTGCTTCCCGGATCGCTGGGAGGTGCGCTTGCAGGAAACGCGCGGTACGACAATCAAAACATCTCTGATGTGCTTGTTTCCACACTTGCCGTTCATCCCCAAAAAGGCATGAAACGGTTTAAAGCGGAGAATATTGATTTTGCATATAAATACTTGAGCATAGTTCATGAAGGCTGGATTATTTGTGAACTTTCTCTTGCGTGGCAGGACGGCGATCCTGATGATATAAGGAATTATATGGACAGGATTGAGAAGTTCAGGAACGACAGCCATCATTTTGATTATCCCTCATCAGGCTGCATCTTTAAGAACGACCACAAAAACAATATTCAGGCTGGATACCTGATCGATTCTCTCGGGCTGAAAGGACTTACCGTGGGCGGAGCAAGGGTCGCAGAGTTCCACGCTAACTTTATCATTAACATCGGAAATACCACTGCCCGTGATGTTCTCGAACTAATCGAAAAGATCGAACGAATCGTTCATGAAAAAACAGGAATAACACTCGAACGTGAAATCCGCGTTGCAGGCAGTTTTTGAGACAGAAAAAAATATCTTACTGCTATTCGGCTTGTTCAGCTCTCCAGATGAAAAAAACCCTTTACCTTCATTATATATTTTACTATATTTACTATTCTGATTAAAATGATTATTATTTCAGGAGGAAATAGAATGTCACGGCAATGTGAAATCTGCGGGAAAATCCGGTTGATCGGCAATAATGTCAGCCACGCCCATAACAAGACGAAGCGTGAATTCAAACCAAATCTTGTCAGAGTTCGGGCAAAAATAGAGGGCACAATAAAACGTATCAGGGTATGCACACGATGCCTGAGGAGCGGCAAAGTAGTAAAAGCCTGACAGTACCAGTTATTTTTTACCGGGCGGTATTTTGTGCTTTTTTGAATGAAGCATATAGTGCCGCTTTTGTTTTTTCGCCGGTGACATTATCCCACGGGAAAGCATGGTCTGAGGGCTTCTCAGTATGAACAAGCTTCGAAATATTAACTTTATTCTGTGACAGCGCTTTTTTCCACGGAACACCGTCACGCGCATTCATGATAATTGCTTTCCCGACATTAATATCACCTAGAGAGATAACCGCTTCTTTGAGGGCGACGCGTGCGCTGAGGGTTTTTGCTTTTACGCCGGGCATGGAGTGAAAACTCCGTAACAGTTTCCTGTAAACAGTTTTAATATACGATGGCTCTGCCATAGAGCACCACTGAAAAGGGGTCTGGGGTTTTGGAATAAACGGGTTTACGGAAACGGTGATCCTGTTTCCCGGACGATTGAATTCCAGGCTGATTTTTTCAGTCAAATCAAGTATTGCATCACAATCCGATTCTTTTTCCCATGGAAGTCCCACCATATAGTACAGCCTGATTCTGTTGATACGCGCTTTTGAACATGCCCTCACTGCATTCAGAATTTCATCTTCGGTCAACTTTTTGTTCATGATCTCACGTATTCGCTCACTGCCGCCCTCCGGTGCAATGGTAATTGTCTTCAACCCGCCTTTTTTTAACAACAGAGCCAACTCATCGTCGAGCATATCGGCGCGAAAAGAAGATGTAGTCAGACCAAATCCCATGTTCAGTATTCCCCGAAAGATATCCTTCAGGAACCTGTGGTCGGAAACTGAGGCTCCGACAAGTCCTATGCGCTCAGCTTTTCCTAGGTACGTTTCCGCATCACGTAGAATATAATCCACACTGCGGTGCCTGACGGGGAGACAGATGTGTCCGGCGGCACAAAACCGACAGCCACGTGAACATCCCCGTCCAACTTCTACCAATCCGGATCCTTTAAAAGTTGAGAGTGAAGGATCATCAAATCCCGGGAAAAATGTCGAATCTATTTTTTCTGCCGGATAAAAAAAACGGGGGGCGGCTCCTTTTTTCTTAGGTACCGAAATACCTAACATGGGGGTGAGTAAGCGAGCCGCCCCTCTTTTGTAACTATCCTTAAACTCCTGTAACGTCCCTATAACATTCGGTTCCGCTTCCCCGATGTATACTACATCGGCTATTACACCTGCCACAGTGGGATTCATTGTCGGAGCCGATCCGCCAAGGATTATCGCCGGTTCATCGGGATTCCTTCTTTCTCTCAGAGGTTCAACATTCAGTGCCCCAAGCGATCTGACAACATTGGTATAGAGTAGCTCATACGGTACACTGAACCCAACGAAATTGTATGTGCTTTTCCACTCCTTTTTCTCATAAACAATAATGCCGTTCTTTTCATTAAACCATGCCCAGTCAACAATAATATCACAGGCTTCGGTCATGGTTCGAAAAACCTGCTTGAAACCCGGAGAACCCAGCGCCGCTTTCAGCTTGTCCGGATAGACCAGCAGAACCGAAAGCCCCGCTTTCCTGACAGTCATTTTAATAGCTCAAAATAATAATGCAATGATACTACCTTTATTCCATCATCTAACGTATTAATCTGCCTGCCTGCGCATAAATGTCGGAGTATTCAGGTCATCCCTGGTATAGTTTTTGATATCTCCATCCATGATGATACGCCGGCTACGATTTTCAATTGTTAATTCGGCCGCTTCTTTGACAGCCTCTACAATATTAATTGTTTCGGTACTTCTCCCGACGAAATCAACAATTGTCTCCTTCTGTTCTTCATCGTAAGATTCTTCAGATACTGAGGTGTTAAAGCCGGTGGCGATCACAGTAACACTTAATTCTTCAGTAATGGTTTCATCGATAACAGCACCGAATATTATATTTGCATCCTCACCAGCAGACTCATAAATCAGCATCGCAGCCTGATCAATATCATAGAGGCCCATATCCTTTCCACCGGTAATATTGAGTAGAACACCGCGTGCTCCTTTAATGGAAGTGTTTTCCAGAAGAGGACTGTTAATTGCCTGTTCTGCAGCCTCGCGGCCTCGGTTTTCACCCTTGGATGACCCCGTTCCCATAATCGCATCGCCCATTTCACTCATCACGGTACGTACATCCATAAAGTCAACATTTACTACTCCAGGGACATTAATAATGTCCGAAATTCCTTTTGTTGCCTGGAGGAGAATATCATCCGCCATTTTGAACGTTTCAGTAAAAGGCATACTGCGGTCGGTGAGAGCAAGCAGCCGCTGATTCGGAATAACAATTAACGTATCGACAACTTCTTTCAGGGATTTTATCCCTTTTGAAGCGATTGTATGGCGTGCAGCTCCCTCGAACAAAAACGGTTTTGTTACAACACCAACTGTAAGCGCACCAGCCTCTTTTGCCATTTCCGCTATCAAAGGACATGCTCCGGTACCGGTACCGCCACCCATACCTGCGGTTACGAATATCATGTCTGAACCATCGATGGCTTCGGCAATCTTGTTACGGCTCTCCTCGACTGCCTGACGGCCGATTTCAGGATCTGCACCGGCGCCAAGCCCCTTGGTAAGATTAGCCCCTATCTGGACACGCAACGGCGCCTGATTGATATTCAAAGCCTGTTTGTCAGTATTGACCGCGATGAAATCCGCACCCTTTAAATTAGAGATTATCATGCGGTTAATTGCATTTCCTCCGGCTCCACCGACTCCAATTACCTTGATACTTGCGGCAGAGTAGGATTCGAGATCGATTTCGATATTCATAGACACCCCCTTGTTTATATGAAATCTTTAAACCACTTCTTTATACTTTTTATTGTGAGGCTCAACACTCCATGTCTTCTGCTTCCCGGAAACTTGTCACCGCCAAGAAACTGATCTTCATAAAGGATCAATCCGAGTACTGTTGCATACGATGGATTCTCGATGATGTCGGTAAGACCGCTGAATCCTTTCGGATACCCAATCTTTACTGGCATATCAAAAATCTGTTCCGCCAGTTCGGCGCTTCCGCGGAGCAGTGAAGCCCCACCGGTGAGAACTACACCTGCTCCTGTTATACTTTCAAAATTGTTTTTTATTATTTCCTGCTTTGCAAGAGTAAAAAGTTCTTCCATACGGGGCTCGATTATGGTTCCGAGCATCTCAAGCGACACATTCCTCGGTTTGCTTTCACCCGGTCCGGGAACCTGAATTGTTGTGTTTTTAGGTATCATGGATCTCAGTGTACAACCGTCACTCAACTTGATTTGTTCCGCATACTCAACAGGAGTTCTAAGCCCGATAGCTATATCGGAGGTAACATTCTTTCCTCCAATACCGATAACCGAGGTGTATCGAATAGCTTCATCGTGAAAAACAGCAAGGTCAGTTGTCCCGCCGCCGATATCAAGAAGAGTGCATCCAAGTTCCCTTTCATCGCGTGTCAGAATAGACATTGAACTTGCAAGTGGCTCAAGCACCATATCACTTACTTCTATTCCAGCCCGGTTGACACATTTAATTACATTCTGGATTGAAGTTATCGCACCGGTCACTATATGAACTTCAGCTTCAAGGCGAACACCGGATATATCAAGAGGATTTTTAATACCATCCTGGTTATCGACAATATATTCCTGTGGAATGATATGGATGATTTCACGTTCATCGGGCATACGTATTGCCTTGGCAGCATCGATAACGCGATCTATATCCTTTTCGGTTATGGTATGGTCTGTGCGGGAGACAGCAATAACACCTCGTGAGTTTAGTGATTTGATGTGATCTCCGGCAATACCTATATAAGCCTCTCTCACTTCCACATCTGCCATTCGTTCTGCATCGCTGACCGCTTTATTTATTGCCTCAACCGTTTTCTCAAGGTTGATGACGACACCACGCTTTAGACCCTCGCACGGACTTGTTCCTACTCCTATGATTACAGGCGCAACATCGTCCTCAAATCTCGCGATAACCGCTGCAATCTTTGTGGTTCCGATGTCAAGGCCTACTTTTATATTTTCTCTGTTCATTTTATACTCCTGAACCTCAATTACCTTACATATATCTTTTCCCCAAAGCGGATATCTACTGCTTTGACAGTTTCTACCCGCTCCAAAACTTCATCTATCACCCGGTCAAGCGTGGAAATTTTTCTTGCCCAGTCATTTGCACCGATTATGACTTCAAGCCCGTTATCAACAAGTGTTATACCCAATTCTGCCACATTAGTGACATCTATTTCCGAAATTCTCTGATAAATGCCAGGTGTATCTTCCGATATTATTTCAAGAAGCATCAAACCGGTTGTCAGCCTGGCTTTTACAGTAGAATCTGACAGTGATTTCAAATTGCTAATGCCAGTCATTATAGGAAGCGTCTCAACAAACGATGCATCTATATGAGGGAGTGGTACGCCATCGGCATCAATTCCTATCAGGGTTTTCATATTCAGCAGCGCTACAGGTTTTCGTTCACTTATCCTGATGGTTATGGTGTCTGGAAGACGCCTGTATACGGCAAAATATTCAGCCGTATACACCTCTTTAAGCGATTGTGAAATCATTCGAAGGTCTATATCGAAGATGTTGGCTCCCATTTCAACAGACGAAGTTTTAATTATTTCATTCTGTTCAAGATACCTGGCTCCTTCAACAACAACGTTTCGTACGGTGAAAATTGGATGAGACTTAATGCGGGCTATAAGCGGCCTGCCTGCAAAATGAAGGAGTAATCCGAAAGCAAGAAGTGCAATCAAATAACGCCCCAGTCCCCGTGACTTAACAAAATTATGCTTTTTCCGACTCTGTTTCAATCGGGAATGAGTTTTATTTCCGTCTCTTTTGCGCTTCATTATTTAATACCGTTGTTCATATTGCAATACATTCAGATTTATCAGGAAATTTTGTGTTTCCTGAAAACAGTTAAAAGTTCGGGACCAAGCTTGTTTATATCTCCTGCTCCAAATGTTATTAACATATCACCTTCCCGGGCGATGGAATCTATAGTTTTGACAAGTTTTTCACGTTTTTGAATAAAGAGAACATTTCGATGCCCTGCAGCCTGTGCAGAATCTGAAACCAGTTTTCCGGTTACTCCCTC
>JBHPFF010000132.1:0-8448 GCA_042572165.1 Candidatus Latescibacterota bacterium
GATATTGTTGCGCGAACGATCGACAGTCATTTAAAGAGCAGCGGGGAAGAGTATGTTTACCTTGATGTAACCGGATTGGATGCCGATGCCACGAGGAAGAGGTTTCCCAATATCTATGATACCTGCCTGGGATACGGGATTGATATAACAAAAGAACCGGTACCGGTGGTACCCGCTGCGCACTATATGTGCGGGGGGGTTGCCACTGATGACTTAGGCTGTACCTCAATTGCCAATCTATATGCAGTGGGGGAGGTTGCTTTTACGGGCCTTCACGGCGCAAACAGGCTGGCTTCTAACTCGCTTCTGGAAGCGGTGGTCATGGCGGACCGAACAGCAACGGTTGTAAGAGAAAAAAGGCGGAAATCAGCGGAATTGCCGGATGTCCCTGAATGGAGTGAAAAAGGCACGTTTAATTCAGAAGAATGGATTATTATCTCACATGACAGGAATAATATCCAGCGTTTGATGTGGGACCTCGTGGGAATCGTCCGTAGCGATTTCAGGCTCAGGAGGGCTATGCAGCGTATTGAATTGATTCGTGAGGAGGTAGAGGCGTATTATCGCAGAACAAGACTGTCCACTGAACTCATTGAACTGAGGAATCTGGCTGTGGTGGCGTGGCTTATCGTGCTCAGCGCAAGGCACAGAAAAGAGTCGCGGGGGTTGCATTACAATACCGATTACCCGTACCGTGACGATGAGGTCTGGAAACATGATACCTATATTCAAAATGAGGAAATTCTTTCGTAATATAAGAAGAAGTCAATAGTCAGCTTTAAGCGGTCATAATGAAGAAAAAAGAAAATAAAATAACAGTCCTTGATTTCGGCGGTCAGTATGCACATCTCATCACGAAACGGGTGAGGCATCTCGGTGTTTATGCGGATATTAAGCACCCCAACGTAAGCGAAGAGGAATTAGGCAATCCCGGCGGTATCATCCTTTCGGGAGGCCCTTCGAGCGTGTATTCCGATGATGCCCCACGATTCAACCGGAAGATACTTAAAACAGGTATTCCTATACTCGGATTGTGTTATGGGATGCATCTAATCGCTTACTTGTCCGGAGGTGAGGTGCGGCGTCTTACCCGAAGAGAATACGGACGTGCAAAGATAGAGATTCTTGGTGATTCTCCTTTGTTCCGCGGTCTGGGCAAACATGAGATGGTGTGGATGAGTCATGGCGATTCTGTGGTAGCGCCTCCTCCGGGATTTGCTATAATAGGTCGAACAGACGATTGTCCTATTGCGGTAATGGGAGATGAGAAACGAAAAATATATGGTCTTCAATTCCATCCGGAAGTAAAAGATACTCCCTCAGGCGACCGGATTTTGGCTAATTTCCTCAGAATATGCGGTCTTGAAAAGAACTGGTCGATGGAGGATTATATTGAGCGAAAAATGAACGAGGTTAGGGAGCGGGTGAAAGACCGCAACATATTCCTGCTCGTTTCAGGCGGAGTGGATTCCACTGTTACATTTACACTGCTCAATGAGGCTCTCGGTGAAGACCGTGTCCTCGGTCTTCATATAGACAACGGTCTGATGAGAAAGAATGAAACCGCCTCGGTCAAAAAGGCTCTCGAAAACCTGGGATTCCATAATCTCATTGTTGTTGACCGGTCTGATGATTTTCTCCGGGTGGTGGAAGGGCTTACCGATCCCCAGGAAAAGAGAAAAGCTATCGGCGATGAGTTTATTTATGTAAAAGATCGTGAACTTAATGCCCTTGATCTCAATCCTGACAAATGGCTGCTGGGCCAGGGAACTCTTTATCCCGATATTATCGAATCGGGCGGGTCACGACACGCCGATGTTATCAAGACACACCATAACAGGACAGACATGATAAAGGAAATGGTTGAGAAAGGGCTTATTATCGAGCCGCTAGACCAGCTTTACAAGGATGAGGTACGCGAGGTGGGGGAAAGCCTGGGGCTTCCCCATGAACTCGTGTGGCGTCACCCCTTCCCGGGACCGGGTATAGGTGTGCGGGCTCTCTGCTGTGAGGGTGGTGCCGATTCAGGTGATTATAAAGAAATTCATGATACAGTGGCTGTAAAGGCTGCTGAAACCGGTTATAGCTCGATTATACTTCCATTGAGAAGTGTCGGAGTTCAGGGCGACAGCAGAACCTATGCCCATCCAGCTGCTGTGGATGGTGCATTTGACTGGGAAAAACTGGAGCTTTTGTCCACAAACATTACCAATGAGATCGACGGTATCAACCGTGTGGTTTTGAAGATCGGCGGGGGAGAATTGAAACCGCTCAGAAGCAAAGCCGCAACTCTGACACGTAACCGCCTCGACCTTCTCCGTGAGGCCGATTATGAGGCAATGCAGGTTTTGAGGGCGCACGGTCTGTATGAACAGATATTTCAGATGCCCGTTGTGCTTTTGCCGGTTTCCTCTGATGGTGAAAAGGAATGCGTGGTCATACGTCCTCTGGAATCGTCGGATGTGATGACAGCGCGGTTTTACCGGATGCCTCATGAGAGCGTGAAAGAAATTACCGGGCGGATTCTTGCTCTCGGGGCGATAGAATATGTTTTTTATGACCTGACCAACAAACCTCCCGGAACATTTGAATGGGAGTAAAAGATTAGATGATTGACTTGGAAGTTGCTTTCTCAATATATTGGTGCTTGAAAAACGGGATGTTAGAAGCCAAACTTTCCTCGGGGAATTCTTAAGATTAAAATATTAACGAGTAAGGGAAAATTACATGAATTGTGTTGTTTGTGTCAAACAGGTTCCCGATACCATGGATGTAAGGATCGATCCTGAAACGAATACGCTCATTCGGGACGGCGTTCCTTCCATTCTCAATCCGTTTGACGAGTTTGCGATTGAAGAGGCATTGAGAATACGCGAGAGGTGTGGGGGAGGAGTGACGGTGATAACCATGGGGCCTCCGCAGGCTGACGAGGTGCTCCGTACTGCTCTGGCAATGGGTGCGGATGAGGTTGCTCTCCTTTCCGACCGTGCTTTTGCCGCATCCGATACGCTTGCAACGTCCTATACGCTCGCGAAAGGGATAGAAAAGATCGGCGATGTAGACCTTGTGATAACCGGTAAACAGGCCATTGACGGGGACACTGCACAGGTAGGTCCGGGAATAGCTTCGAGGCTTGGATTTGCCCAGCTTACCTATGTTTCGAAGGTTGAGGATATAAATCCTGAGGCTGGCAGGATAATCGTCGAGCGCATGCTTGACGGTGGCAGCGAACGTGTAGAGAGCACTCTCCCGGCGCTCCTAACTGTTGTCAAGGATATAAATGTTCCGCGTCAGCCCTCGATACTGAAAATGAAAAAAGCGCGCAACGCTGAGATTCCTGTCTGGGGCGCGGGTGATCTGAACACGAACCCGGGGAAAATCGGTCAAAAAGGTTCGCCGACATGGGTTGAGAAAATATTCTCTCCCGATCAGAAATCCGGCGGGGAAATATTTGAGGGTGATGCTGATGAACTGGCGGGACGTATCGCTGGAATTTTACTGGAAATGATGTCAAAATAGAGAGAAAATATGGGATTAACAATTATATTTGAAAAATGCGTGGGATGCGCCCTTTGTATTGAGGCATGCCCTTTTGATGCACTGAAGATTGTCGATGGCAAGGCAGTGGTTAATGAAGCTTGCACACTCTGCGGTTTGTGTGTCGAGTCATGTGAATTCGAGGCGATTGAACTCCCGGAACGAGAGGAATTAAAAACTGTTGATATTGAAAATCACAAGGGTGTCTGGATTTTCGTACAGGCTGATGGCGGAGTCATTCATCATGTTTCGCTTGAATTGATAGGTGAGGGGAGGAAACTGGCTGATCAACTAAGTACTGAATTGTCCTGTGTGGTTCTTGGGAATGCCATTGACACAGTCAACAGTGAGCTTTCACACTATGATATTAACCATATCTACGCTATAGAACACGAGGTGCTCGAACACTATCGTACGATGCCGTATGTTGAAGCCGCAGCATTACTTATAAGAAAATATAAACCCGAGATAATGCTTATCGGCGCCACAACAACAGGTCGTGACCTTGCCGGCGGACTTGCAACTGAGCTGAAGACGGGTTTGACTGCCGATTGCACAGGTCTGGATGTTGAAACTGAGACACGAAGTCTGCTTCAGACACGCCCGGCTTTCGGCGGCAACATCATGGCTGTCATAAAATCGTCTAACCATCGACCGCAAATGGCTACAGTGCGTCCAAAGGTTTTCCCCATGCCGCAAAAAGGGAATAAAAGGGCTGTTAATGTTGTCATCGGAGAGAACAATCTGAGCGAGGACTATCAGAAAACAAAGGTTCTCGAATGGATACCCGTGAAAGAGGGAATCGATATCACCGAAGCCAATATCATTATTTCAGGCGGGCGTGGGATCGGGAAACCGGAAAATTTTACCCTGCTTCACGAGCTTGCAGAGCTTCTCGGCGGTGCAGTGGGTGCTTCACGCGCTGTTGTTGATGCCGACTGGATTGAATATTCACATCAGATAGGTCAAACAGGACGAACCGTGAGACCCAATGTCTATGTGGCGTGCGGTATTTCAGGTGCGGTTCAGCACCTTGCGGGTATGAAGACCTCGGATGTTATTATTGCAATAAACCGTGACAAGGATGCGCCCATATTTAATGTTGCCAACTATGGATTTGTTGGCGATGTTCTTGATATACTTCCGAAGGTAATTACTGAACTGATGAAACGTCTGAGTAAGTAAGAAAATACATTAAAAATAGAATATATCTTATTGGACAGGAATAAATTATGTGTGAATCAAGTAAGGCCGTTGAAGGATGCTGTCAGGGCACCTTCATTTCAAAATCCGATCCTGAAATTTATCGGGAAATCGTGAACGAGTATAAGCGTCAGCATGATAACCTGGAACTTATAGCTTCGGAGAATTATGTTTCCATCGCGGTATTGGAAGCCGCCGCATCGGTACTGACAAATAAGTATGCCGAAGGGTATCCGGGACACCGGTATTATGGTGGCTGTGAACATGTTGATACAGTGGAAAATATAGCTATTGAGCGTGCAAAAAAGGTATTTGACTGTGAGTTTGTGAATGTTCAGCCTCATTCGGGTTCGCAGGCAAATATGGCTGCTTATTTTGCCATGTTGAACCCGGGGGCGCGTATCCTGGCGATGGACCTTACTCATGGGGGACATCTTACACATGGAAGCAAAGTTAATTTTTCCGGTCGTTTGTTTAATATTATCCCCTATGGGGTTAGGCGCGAGGACTGCATTATAGATTATGATGACCTGGCTGTCAAAGCCCGTGAAAACAAGCCTGAACTGATCATTGCAGGAGCATCTGCATATCCGAGGTTTATCGATTTTGCAAGGTTTAAGGAAATTGCGGATGAGGTTGGTGCAAGATTCATGGTGGATGCCGCCCACATAGCCGGTTTGATTGCAGGTGGTGTTCATCCCAGCCCGGTTCCTTATTCCGATATCGTGACAACAACGACTCATAAGACCCTTCGCGGGCCAAGAGGCGGATTAATCATATCTACCGAAGAGTTAGCGAACCCGGTAAATAAACAAATATTTCCGGGAATCCAGGGAGGTCCGCTAATGCACATCATCGCTGCGAAAGCGGTTGCATTCGGGGAAGTCCTAAGACCTGAATTTAATAAATATGTACAACAGATAGTAGACAACGGGAAAGCACTTGCCGATGCCCTTATATCCAACAGTTTTAAACTTGTGTCCGGTGGTACGGATAATCACCTTATCCTGATTGATCTTTCCGATACCGGTATTACCGGGAAAATTGCGGAGGATGCACTTGGCATGGTGGGGATAACTGTCAACAAAAACAGCATACCATTTGACACGACAAAACCGACGGTAACGAGCGGCATAAGGGTTGGAACACCGGCTCTGACTACGCGAGGTATGCGTGAGGAGGAGATGAGGAAAGTGGCGTCTATGATACGGCGCTCACTTGACAACATCGATAACGAGGCTGAACTGAACAGCATTCGGGGCGAATCGCTCGAACTGACAGGCGCGTTTCCTATATTTAAGTGGTAATTTACAGGTTTATTTATTTACGATTTTTTCTGATTTTATTTTTTATTCGAACTTAATTAACAGCAAATCGTAAATCGTACTTCTTAAATTAAATTTTTTAAATTGTCCGGTAAGGAACAGTTTCTCTTCGAAAATACTTGAATTTTGCATTCAGATATTAAGAGGTAGTCGCTATGAAATGCCCTTTTTGTAGTTCCGACACTGATAAGGTCGTTGACTCACGTTCCTCTAAGAACGGTGAATCCATCAGAAGGCGCCGTGAGTGCCTTAACTGTAATCAGCGTTTCACCACCTATGAGTATATCGAGGATGTATCGCTTGTTGTCATAAAAAACGATGGAAACCGTGAGCCGTTTGATCGGAAAAAACTTCTGAGAGGTATAACGATATCATGTACAAAACGACCCATTTCCAGCGAGGAGCTTGATGACCTGGTCTATGACATAAAACGCGAGCTTGAGTCAAAAAACGATCGTGAAATATCATCCCACGATATTGGAGAACTTGTAATGAGGCACCTTAATAATCTCGATGATGTTGCATATGTGAGATTTGCTTCCGTATACAGGAAGTTCAGTGACAAGTCCCAGTTTATGGAAGAGCTGAAAAAGATACTTGAATGAAACAAATTTAACCAGATAGTACATTTATTGGGATATGATAGCCGATAATGTCAGGAATGTAAAAGAGTCGATACAGAATGCCGCTCTCCGTTCGGAACGTGAACCCTCGGAAATAACCCTTGTTGCGGTGACGAAAACACGTACGGCTGAAGAAATCGAAGAGGCGATCAGGGCTGGTATCGAACATTGCGGTGAAAACCGATTACAGGAAGCAATGTCCAAAATCCCGTATGTAAACAGCAAGGCTGCCTGGCACATGGTAGGTCACCTGCAGTCGAAAAAGGGGAAAAAGGCGGCGGCGCTTTTCGACTGGATAGATTCTGTCGATTCTAAAAAGATCGTAGATATTCTTTCATCTCAGGCACTTAAAATTAATAAGAGAATTAACGTTTTGATTCAGGTTAATATTTCCGGTGAGTCTGCAAAATCTGGAACTGTACCGGTCGAGGTAAAGGAACTTGTGTCGTATGCAGTAGGCAGCAGGGGACTAGATGTGCGTGGTTTGATGGCAATTGGTTCTTTCGGTGTGACGCCTGATATAACGAGAGCAGAGTTTGCACGTATGAGGGAAATATTCGAGAATCTCCGTGAGGATAAAAATGTCGGTTTACATATGGAAGTGCTCTCGATGGGAATGTCCGGAGACTATCGGATTGCGGTTGAGGAGGGGGCGACGATGGTGAGGGTGGGAACTGCCATCTTTGGCGCAAGAATCTGATTGTTATAGTGGATTGGTCATGTGGATAATACTGTTTGAAGGTTTCGGAATGGCTGTTAGGTTATGTACGGCTGCTATTGCATTATTGCTTATTGTACAATCTATACTGACAAAATATTTTCCATCTTTGATTCGAAATACCAATATAAATAAGACACTCTTCAGTTTGACAAATATGATTGTAACACCGGCAAGAAAAATACTCCCGTGGAGTATCAACAACAAAAGAGTGGATTATTCACCTCTGATTACCGCTGTCCTTCTGCTTATTCTGGGACTTGGCGTGCAAACTGTATGTACCTTTATTGGTGATATATTGCTGGAGTATTAAATTCGAAAAAAGGTGGTACAAAAGGATACATACTGATGTCTGCTGGACTTTTTAAGTATATTTTATTTATATTCGTTGTATGAGTATTGAAATACGTTAATTAAAGTTTTATTGTGTTTTACACAATGGAGGCGAGACCGTGAATATTTCACCGCTGGATATTAGAAAGCACGAGTTCAGAAAAACCATACGGGGATTTGATACGGATGAGGTCATAGCGTTTCTCGATATGCTTTCTATTGAACTTGAAAGCTTTATTCGTGAAAATGCCCTGCTGAATGAAAGGGTAACCAACACCGACAGCCAACTCAAAAAATATCGTGATATCGAAAGCACACTGCAGGAAACCCTTCTTTCCGCGCAAAGAGCCCGTGAGGAAACGATTAACACTGCGAAAAAGCAGGCCGAGATCATTATCCGTGAAGCCGAAGTTAAAGCTGCTTCCATCATCGAGGAAGGCCGTAATGAATTATCCCGTATGCACAGCTCATTTACCGAGTTAAAAATACAAAGGGATACTTTTTTAACAAAATTTAAAGCATTGATAAACGCTCAACTGGAAATGCTGGATCAATTGACTGAGTCCGAAGAAAAACCAGTGGACGTATTTCTGACAGGTACAGATTCCGGAGTGAGTGACGGTACATATAACGGAAATTCTGAACTGAAAGATACTGAGCAGAAATCAGTTTCATTTGAGAACACTACACCGCAGAAAGATCAAAAGGA
>JBHPFF010000133.1:0-8432 GCA_042572165.1 Candidatus Latescibacterota bacterium
AGAATGTGCAATAAAAATGGTAAAAACTTAAACGAGTTTGAACCGGGCAACTACCTTGAACATATTGGCATATTTTTCAATAATGGACTTTCCAATGTCTAGAGATAATTTTGAATATTCGATAGCCTGTTCGATTTTCTTAGACAGGCCGAAACGATCTTCATGTGAAAGAGATTTACTCATTCCGCCGGGAATAGCTGTGACAGGATGAATTGCCCTACCGCCAACAGCCTCAATGATCTCCTGGCCTAATTTACGATAAGCAATTGCTTTTGTAATACCGATGATATTTCTTTTTACCGGATCTGATCCCGGTCCAAGAAGAAAATCCGGAGCCGCAAGAAAGAAGAAATGTAAAGCATGTGAATGTATAATCTGTCCCATATGCATCAGCTCACGCAGTTTCTTCGCAGTCGGTGGAATTTCCACTCCCGCTGCATCATCACAAGCTTTTGCCGATACAAGATGATGACTGACAGGACATATCCCGCAGATTCTTGTTGTAATAACAGGCATTTCAGACATCAATCGCCCCTCACAGAATTTCTCAAAGCCTCTGAATTCAACAACATGAAAATGCGATTCTTCCACTTCATTCTTCTCATTTAAATGAATAGTAATCTTCCCATGTCCTTCTACCCGGGAGACAGGTTCAATCGTAATAATATTTTTGCTCATTTATTACTCCTTTTTTCAATAAGGCCTGGCAAGATGGAGACCGGGAGAGAATAGCGGTAGCCTACACCTACAATATCTTCGTTAAACATCAAAGCCCCTGCCGGTAAAATCGAAGAAAGTGCATTTATAATCTTTGCTCCTTGCTCAAGGGCACTAGGCGCAGGCCCCATACAGCCTCTGCATGGCATATTGCCTTTTAGGCATCTTGTATCACAGCCTTCACAGGTTGCGGGCCCCATACAAAGCACTCCCTGTTCCAGAAAACAAATGTCAGGATCCACATAATCCAGTTCATGTGGAGACAGAACTGAATCAGTTATAAAATCTCTTGATGCTACCAGCATTTTCTCTTTCCTCCGGTCGCATTCTTCACACAGATTACGAGTCTTTACTTCAGGCTCAACGCCATTTACAAGTGCCAATAATGTTTCCTTGATAGTTGAAGGTAATGGAGGGCATCCTGGTATACTATAGTCTATCTCAACAATCTGGTGAAGCGCGCTCACATTTTTTTTCAGAGTTGGGATTTCCGGCCCGCAAGGGACTCTCCCGTCCACTGTACTCTCAGTGTCGACATACCCCCTTTGAAGAACATCAGGCAGATCATAAAGATTTCTTAAACCTCCTATTCCACCAAAACATGCACAGGTCCCCAGGGCGATAAGCTTATCTGATCTTTCCCGGAACGTCTGAAGTATTTCTTCATTTTCTTCATTCCCGACCGCCCCTTCGACTATCCCTATGTCAACTTCAGGTATTTCTTTAATATCAATTAAAGGCGAATAATTGATATCTACTATTTCCAGGATGTCAAGAAGTTCTTCATGGAGATCGAGAAATGAAATATGGCACCCTGAACAACCTTGCAGCCAAGTAGTGGCAACTGAGACTTTTTTACTCATATTCGCTATCTCCTTTATTACTCTATTCGCTATTTTTCAGTTCTTCAGTAAATGAGTTTATCTCATCGCTGAACAGCTTCCCTTCATGTGGCGAAACATGTATTATTCTTAACCTGTCATCATCTATGTTACGAGACCTTAACACATCCCGAAAAAGACCTAACCTGCGCTCCATATCCGTGTTTCCGACAATGTGGTGACAATGCCCGTCTCTGCATATTGATATAGCGACACCATCAAATCCATTACTGAATGCCCTTAGAATATACTGTGTATCGACATTGCCTCCGCATTCTACTAAAATTGGTAAAACATTAGGCGAGTATTTCAAATCCGGATTTTCTAAAGAGAGTTCGCCAGCCATATCCGCAGCCGGATATCCGCAGCTGTTGCAAAGAAGAGCTAAGATCTTCGGATCAGAATTTTCTGTTACACCCCCGCTTAATATATCTATCGCATTGAAAATATGCTTTTCAGGAAAATTTATAAGATCTCTGGCACCAGTAGGGCAGGCTACCACGCAGTTACCACAGCCCTTACACCTCTTTACATTTATAACAGAAATCCTTTGGGTGGAATCAACGCTCGAAGCAGAAAATGCACATGTTTTAACACATGTCCCGCATCCGCCACAAATATCTTCATCCACTTCAGATATAAGTACAGGGTGTTCTATATCGTTCTTGTCAAGGATGGTTGTAAGAGACATAACTGCCAATCCGGCCCCGTTTGCCTCAAATGCGTATCGATCATCAACCTCTTCTTTGAACGGGATAAACCATATACCGGGATCACGTGTTCTGCCAATATAACTCGTATTTCTAACACTTCGAAGAAAACCTTCATAATCAGTATCAATCTGCATTGTTGTCCTGAGTTCCTCGATCTTGTCTCTGTCATCGCCGACACAGAGTATCACCCCCCCCACTGTTATTACTTCTTCTTCTACCAGATCAGATAAAGTAATCTTATAATCACCGCACCATCCGTAAAAGTCTATCAAATCAGTCTCAAAAAAGAATTTCGCTCTTTCATTCGAGTTAATTGCTGTTATCGTAGGCTGAAGATCTTCAGTAATATCGTACTGTTTTTGAATGGAATCCCACTTCTCAAGAATGTATACTCTGTAACCTTTTTCCAACAACAATTCTGCCGCAATCAGCGCTCCGGCACTTGTACCAACTATAAGTACCGACCGGTTTGGTGCAATAGAAACCAGATCAATATTATGGCAGACCTCTAACCTTGATAATGCAATATCAATTAGAAGCCGTGCCTTTTTAGTAGCTATTTCCTTTTCACCATTATGAGGTAGAGCAACCTGTTCCTTAATATTAGCAAAAGCGATCTTGTTTTTATTAATCCCTAATTTGTTCAGTTTTTTTAATATACTGTCTCCGGTAAATACCCGATCAAAATATTTTGGAGAGTTCCCAGCAAATACAACGCCTTCTAGTGCTTTATTTTCAACTTCTTTTAAAATATTTTGCTGATCATCATAAGAAAAAAAACTGTCACAAACCTTTTTAACAGCAAGACCTGAGTATTCATCTGCAAGTGCATCGACATCAATTGTATCTGAGATTATCCCATTATCCCGAGAAAGAAAAATTCCAATTTTCACGATGCATTCCCCCTTAATTGTAAAATATTACATCTTGCTTTATTTCAATTCTTTTATCTGAACATTAATAAGAAAACCGGCATATGCCCGCTTTGATTTATTTAATACCTAAAATTGAGCGATTTTAGTAGTTGAAAAAAGCACCCAACTGAGTTATCTTGTTGATAATAAATAAGATAATATGAAAATATCGAAACAACAAGAATCAACCCAACGTGTGTAAGAAAAGATGAAGAGAAAAAAGAAAAAATGCAAGGAATAATCAGTAAAGATAACCGATATAGATATTATGGATGACACATTGACATCACGGGATGGTCTCAGTTTATTTGTTTGATACTTTGATAGCTATTCTTGTATTCTTTGAAAAGAATCGCTCAATTTAGGGACAAAATAATTATGACAAATAAATCTGATTATCAATTGAAATTTTCTGCAATTTTGCGGGATTAATACGGGAGCATTTGAGGACAAAAACATGAAATAATGTAAAAAACAGTGGGAATTATTATATTGATTATAATTGGTCATAAATACACCATCTCACGGGTTCGATTCCCGTCACCTCCATCCAATGTAATTAATAGTATTATTCGGTCTATCTGGGAATCACAAAAAGGGGGGGATGTCATCAAATCACACTTTTTCTCTTGCTTTTATCAATAGTTTGCATGCTTTTATAGTATATAAGCTGAACTAAAGGGACGTTATCTTAAGTGCTTATTTCCGATTAAACGTTGTTATTCACCAAATCCTAATATATTAGCCGGATCAACTTTTCGGAGTAAGGTCAATACTTTCTGATATTAATCGATGGATAGATGTCTCTAAATATCTGATTTTATTGGAAAAACATTTTAATCTGAAGGAAACAGACTATTTTGAGTCGAAATATTAAAAAAAAATGCTTGAATCGATCTAAGGAATTGATATGTTTCATCTACAAAATGACGAAAACTTGATCTAAGGTCATAGTTGATTTTAATATTGAGAATTTCAAATAAGTTACGTATTTTAAAATATCACCTTAACAGTAAAAATTTAAGGATATTGAAGACATCATTACAATTGGGGTAATAACCATGGATAAAAATAATCGAAGGTCAAGACCCGATCATCGTGAGCAACAAGAAGATATTGAAGCAGAAAAACGAAAAGATATGGATCGATATAATGTTATCAAAGATAATGTATTCATCATCGATATATTGAAAAAAATCCCTATATTTAAAGGTCTTACAAGCTATCAATACCAACAGATATTAAATATTTGCTCCAAAAAGATATTCATAAAAGAACAATTTATCTGCCAGGAAGTAGATGAGTCTAATGAAATGTATATCCTAATAAGCGGTCAACTTCAGGTCATGTTTCACAATAAAACTGTGCTGACAACAATCTCTCCAATATCTCTTGTTGGTGAACTTGTTTTTTTCACAGGTGGGCAGGGTTTTTCTTCAGTGATAGCAACCACCGAGAGTACCGTAATATCAATACATAAAAATGAACTTTTTAGTCTCCTGAAAAGAGACAGCACTCTAAGTTTCAGTATACTCATGAATGTTATATCAGAACTTGTCCATAAACTTCGTAAAGCTGATGAAATCATTGATGATTTGAAAAAAGGTAGTGTCTCCTAAGCATTTCATAATATCCCCATCAAGCCCATCAAACAAAATCCCAATGGGAAGAGGGAGGGCGATGGCAATAATATCAAACCCACGCGCTCTCTTGTCTCGCCGGGATTTTTTAAAAGCCTCTGGGGTTTTGCTTTAAATAGTGGGCATTGGACTTGATATATATTAGGATTTGGTAAAAAATAACATTTAATCGGAAATAAACATTTAAGACCCTTTTCACGGTTTCGGAGTCATACAAGCCAAACTCACTTATCACCGCTCGGCCTCCGCAAAGGTTTTCCACCGCTTCATTCATCTCTGCTGCGCTTGATGCTGTCCCGTAGTGTCCAATCATCCCGCACGGCGTAATAGAGGAACTTGATGGGCTTCTCCGAGTGGTTGATATTGGAGTGTGTGCAGTTTCCGTATGGCGGGCAGAGGTAACTGTCTCCCGGGTTCTGGTCTCGTATCTGCTTGCCGATAAAGAGGATACTCTCCCCTTCCACAAGCGTCCAGACCTCTTCGCACTTCTCCACGTGGGCGTGCGGGTGCCCGATGGTCATGGGCACGAAGGTGATACTGTTTACGTACTCGATTATGGAGAGTTCTTCATTGAGGTTGAAGGCGGTGCGCACATTCATGGACCAGTGACCGGGATTTTGGCCCAGCGGGAGATCCACCTCGTCTACTGTCTTCACCATGGCCAGCGACTTGAAATCGTCCCTGACGATTGGTTCGGCGATAATATACATGAAGAGAGGTTCGCTTCCAGTGGCGGTCAGTGTGTACTCGCAGTTGGGCGGCACGAGGGCGAAAACACCTGAATAAAGGTCATATTTCCTGCCCTTCGAGGCGAGCACGCCGGCCCCGCCGGTGATGTAGAGGATTTCCTGCTCGCCGGAAAGCGTTGCTGGGGTTGTGGTGTTACTTGGCTCTAGGGAGGCGTAAACGAAGCGGTTCACATACTGCAACACTTCACCCGTGCGGCGCGGGTGCTTCGGGTTGCCGTGGGTGAATACCGGCCGCTCGATGAGAAATCCTCGGTTGACAGTGGGCTGAACATCCCGCCAGTTTCTGATGTACAGGTCAATGTCGGCGTCATATGCCGGATTGTATACGCGACCGTCAAGACGGTATATGGTTTCTTCTTGCTGTTGCGTTGACACATCAACAGTAACTAAAACGACAGCACCAAGCACGATCAGAATGAGACAAAGCAGCCGAAGAGACACTGTGTACCTCCTTTATCCGGGATTCCCCATATCAAATTCATTTTCAGTTTTGTTTGGACTCATGACAATTTATGGTTAAATATTATAATTTTTCTTGACTAGAAGCAAGCTATTTTCAACATATTTTGACTTAAAACGACCTGTATCCCAAGTATTATTATGGGTTTCCCGTCCAAATCCGACAAGTAGAGACACCTCTCTGACGATTAAACTGAAAGTGTGTCGCTACACCGAAGAATAACGCAATCGAAGGTCACTTGAGACGATATAGAGTTCAAAGTGTCAAGATTCGAATAGTTTTTAATGGTGCTTTTATCTACAGTAAATTGCTGGGGCAGGAAGCAGCTTCAACAAAGACTAATCCATCTACCAGCCTATCTTATAAAACAGACCTGGATAAATCCATGCTTAAAAGCTTCTGCCTGCCTGTCAAATCCTGTCCCATTAATCTGGGATATGTTGCATTACACTCTTAGCACGCTTAATACTTCAAAGCATTAATATTACTACCCCTGTTAACCTCTGGGGACACGAGAAGGCTCATGTATGGTGGGGTGGATTAGAAATCAAGTGAGGCGCACAGAACATTGAAAAATCTTCTTATAAGCCGAGTTAAAGAAAAAAGTCAGCTAATCTAACAATAGATGAATCATTTGGGAGTGGATTGTGGAGTAGTCTCAAGCGGTAGAGGCCCAAACCGTCTGAATATTTGATGTTTTGGTCTAATGGTATGCGGTTCACCTGCCGAACGGCTCACGCTTAAGCGATTGTTAGGCAATGAGAAATCTTTTATTTCTTAAAAACAAATATACTTGCTGGTGAAGATTCTATGTTATACGGATTCCTATTAAAATCACTGTAATGAGCCAAAAAGTTAAAACCAATGTTTCTATGATATGATTTATAATCATTTTCTTTTATTGGGTAGAGTGTATGATTCTCTTCAAATATTTTCTGATTATCATCTTCAAGAACAGTCTGGAAATTTATCTTGTGCGCAGATATTTTATTATATCTTCTTAAAAATTGAATTTTTCTATTCTGACGATATATCACGGGGAATACATATTCCTGACTTTTAAGAATATAATCCCAATTTACAGTTTGAAAAATCCATACGCCTCCTTGAAGTAAAGCTTTATACACACTATTTAAAATTTTGAGTGATTGATTTTGAGATAAATAAGATACTACATTTCCAACAGAATATATTAAGTTAAAGCTATCATTTAAACGATGCATATTCAACATGTCCAGATTTAAAAAAGTAGCTTTAGAATAGCGGCTCTTGGCATAGTCAATCATACTTTTATCAATATCAATTCCAATGGTGAAATAACCTTGTTCAGCGAATCGACCGATATAATGTCCGGTACCACATCCGATATCAAGAATCTTGCTATTATCACATGATAAATAACTTGATAAAAAAGAGTAGGTTTGAGTTTTAAAAGGAAAGATTAATTCATAATAATTTGATAACTTAGAGTATAATGACATTCTCAGATTACCATGTTTAAAAAATAAAGATAGCGGACTAGCGATTGCCTTGAGGCGCGCTGTCAAGCGACGCCTTGAAGGCTGTGTTGGCCTTTCCGGTTCATGTCAGGTCAAGACGCATGACGAGTTGATCCCTTGCCCTCTCGGGGAGTATCCCGATGGCCTCTGCCTGCTCTTCAAGCGTCACAACGAACGGCTCTCGGCACTGTAAAGCCGGATGTGGATATCGATCGGCGATGTTGAATCCTATCTTCTCCCAGAATGTATGGCCGGCACTCCCCGTAATCTCGTAGATGATGGGAATGTCCTCAAATGAGTCGGCCTCAATACATTCCCAACCGTTTGCTTTGGCCCATTGGATCAATGTTCTGACCATGCGCGTGCCGATGCCTTTCCGCTGGTAAGGATTCTCTTTCTGTTGAGAGCTTCCTGTCATCAGGCAGTGAACCGTGAGTGTCTTGTCTTCTATGTGTGCCGGGTCTGGGAAATCTCTGTCGGCAAAATCTTCAGCAGGACCTGCAGGATGATCTTGCAGAAGGCAAAGACCGCCAGCGCCCTCCATGCCGCAAACGGCCTTGGGGTAGAAACGAAGTTGCCCTGCGATCCGGTCGGCGTCACGCGCTATGATGGCGCAAGCTCCATATGTTCTGGTGAGCTTCATCAAGAGGGGTGTATTCCTGTCGCGATAGCGTACCCATGGCAACTTGCTTGCAGATGGCCACTGGTTGATAGTGTCACGCGAAAGCGGCCCATCATGAAGACAACGCCACAAGATGAACTCCTCCGTCATCGGTTCGACCACGATGTCATCAATCATAATGCTCTCCTATGATAAAAGTCTACTCCAAAATTGATTTGGATGAATTTAAGTTGTTTT
>JBHPFF010000134.1:0-8400 GCA_042572165.1 Candidatus Latescibacterota bacterium
TCTAAATTATTACCTAATTGTTTATTATTTATACTATTTTCTGCAAAATGAAGCTGTTCTCTTAAAAATTTAACATAATAATATTTTGCTTTATTATGTGAATCTTCTACAATTATCCACTCAATAAAAAAAGATGTTTCCAATATTGTTCGTGCTGGAATAAACGCTACATTAATCAAACATTCTTTAAATAAAGTATGTATTCCATCAAACATTGTGAGGAAATGTTTTAACAGAACAATCAAAATAATAGAATCTTCAAATTTTACTTTTCTGGAGCATGAAGATAGGCACCTCAACATCAAATCAAGACCATATTTCTTTAATTCATCAAAAAGAGCATTTTCCTCAGAAAACTTCTCTTTAATAAATTGTGGGGCAGAAATATGATCATAGAAGTTTTGATATTTAGGATCATTATCCATTGTTTTAGTTCAAATTATGGTTTATACTATTACTCAATGGTTGCAGCAACTACACTTAAGCCAACTAATATGTCTTTACCTACAGTAATCCAGGTACTAATAGTATTTGCTGTGATAATTGTTGGTTCCATAATTCAGTGGATTAACTATTAATTAACTTAAAAATCAGGAATTTATTATTCAATTTATGATAGTTCAATTATATCAATACTATATATAAACTCAACAATAGTCAATTGTTTTCATTATGGCCTGCCCCCATCTTTTGTATCACTTCTTAAGTTAGTCGAACAACAACGGTCTCATGCTGCATCGATTGATAAGATCACCTCAGGGACAGGGGATCGATAACCCAAGGAACTATGGGGTTTTATATGATTATACTCTCGTCTCTATCGTTCCACAAATACTTTCACTTCAAACAATGAATCAAATAATTCGTAATTCAACACGTTATAAATATCAATTAAAATAATCTCCCATTCTTTTCTTCAGATGTTTTCTCTGAAATCTCACCGATCAAGGCACAAAATACTATAAAAAATGTCCACAAAACCACAATTTCGCCTGATATAACTTATTTACTTATCTAAATAAGTAAATAAGCATAAAAGTCATGTTATCTATCTAATAATAAATATGTTATGTATGATAATCCTATGGAGCAAGAAAAAACAACGCTTGACACTTATTTAATAATGATTATATTACCATTAATACTAAATATGTTTAACTCTTAAAAAGAAATGGGTTAAAAAATGTTAAAAAAGAAAAGTGTTGATGCAAAGAAAAGACATCACCTTGCTGATTTCCATCCTGCAAAGGGCAGTGTTATAAAAGTAGAACCGATCCGTAAAAAGAAAGATGTTGATACGATAAAGAAAATGCTTGAAAATCACACCCGTAATTACTGCCTGTTTGTACTAGGTATTAACTGGGGATTGCGCGCAAGTGACTTACTTTCATTAACTGTCGAAGATGTCCGATATACCTTAATCGGAGAATCCTTTGAGATAAAAGAGAGAAAGACTAACAAGAAACGCCGTTTAACTATGAATAAACAAACTTATCATGCTATCTACAATTTATTGAAATCAAGAAGATATGAGGATGATGAGCTGTTGTTTCAAGGACAAAGAGGGAAAATGACTGTGCAATATTTAAACTACCTCGTCAAACAATGGACTTCCTCTATTCACTTGAAAGGGCAATACGGTTCACACACTTTGAGAAAAACTTTCGGTTATTTCAAACGAGTTTATCATCACGTGGATATTCCTACCCTTATGGAAATATTTGGTCATTCCACCCAGAAACAAACTCTCGACTATCTCTGTATTCAGGATGAAGAAGTTCGAGATGTATACATGAATGGAATATAGAGTACTATTATACTACCATTATCTTATACATTGCGTTTTAAAAAAGCTTTTTATAGTCAACTTCGTCATTTGTCATTGTTACCATTGTCTGTCGCCAGTTTAGCTAATTCAGCCCATGTTACTGGCGTCATGCTATGTACATGCTCTTGTTTATCTGTAAACATACCAAGATGCCGACCTAATAATTCAAGAGCACCCTTTTTATCATGAAGTTTAATTTTTACTGAACCACCATTTTTTGTTTTTGTTTCAGATACTTCAGAGACACAAACACTTTGTTCCAGTGATAATTTTGTTGAATCCTTTAATGTAATACCGGAAGTGTTCCATTTCACATAATCAGACATATTTGCAAAACCAATCTTAGCAAGTTCCACAACAATCATATCGGAGGTTATTTCTGTTCTCTCAGAGCGTTTTTTTATTTTTTTTTGAATTTCTTCTTGAATAATAAGTTTTGATAAGTTCTGAGAGCCTTGTTCTTGAGCTGTATGTTCACTATAACCTGCCCGTATTGCTGCCTGAGTTGCATTAAGGTCAACAAGATATTCTTCGCAAAATCTCTGTTGTTTCAGGGTAAAATTCATGTAGTAGAAGCCTTCAATTATGGATTAAACTTAAGCAATAATATATTTATGCTATCATGGGGTGTTATTAATTACATATATAATAAATTATATCACTTTTGTCAAGTTATTATATTAATAAATTTTCAGCATTTAATATATATTTATCATCATGGTTTTCATATCACTCGATAACTCCTGCCCGCAGCCAGGGAATACGGCAAACCTCATTATGCAATCTTCGGATTGATCGACGGTATGATAGTTATGCTGTCAGTTTCCCTTTGTTTCTGTAGGTGAGACAGTCGCTTAGATAAGATTTTTAATTAAAACGCTGTTCCTTATATAGATGGTCAATATCTCTATAATCATCAGATCTTGAAAAAATATCATACTCTGCAAAACTAAAAGAAATACATTTATGTTGACATTATTTAATTATTAATTTTAATTAATATGATTATTAAGTTAAAACAGCTAAACACAAAATATTGGGCTTATATTCTTTGAAACAATACGTTATTAATTACTTTGCTGAACTAACTTTATAAGCGCTTTAATTAAAATAATCATTATTACCTAGTCCAGCTTATGATGGAGACAAAATGAATGATTGGGAAAAATTAGAAAAAGACTTTCGAGACATACCCAATCCATTCTTGGACATGCGTGCTGATTGGTCGGATCAAGAAAGTATCCCCAATCGTTGGGAAATTAAAGGAGGAATAGATAGGTATGCAAGGGACCGATTCAAGGCTTATGCAAAACAAGCAGGTAGACTCTTATTAAAATCAAAAACAGAATCTATCAGCAAATGTTCTACTGATCTTCAAACTATTGAGGATGACATGTCACGGTGGTTGACGGCAGTAAAAGAAATCACAGATAAATGTAGATATGATTTCCTTGGCATATCTTCTGACGATACAACTTTTATCTTGGGGAAAATTGATCGGATCATTGAAGTTTCCGCTACCCTTTGCAGTCAACTCTCCACAGAAGAAACAACAACGTCATCAACCCAAGTTGAATCTGAAGTGATTTTGTGTCTACAAACACTCCCCCAGAATCGTAAATTTAAAAACTATTATACTGAGATTGTTATCTATCCTGGTAAGGGTGAAAATGAAAAACCTTGTCGTTTGGGTAAAGCTATGCTCCGATTCTTCTGGCTGACTTTAAATGCAAAAATTCAAGGTTTGGAATGGATTAATTTTGAAACTTTGAAAACGGAACTTAATTATGATAACTCTGATGATCAGTACTGGTTTATTAAACGGATTAACTATATTAAGAAATGGATTAATGTTCACGAATTATCTAAACACTTTGAATTTAGTGATAAACGAGTCAGAAGTTTGCTTTCTAAAGAACAGATTTCTTTTAATATCCCTGATTATAAAAAGGCTAAAAGTGAAACCAAAACCTGAATGAATTTATATACTTTTCCTCGATAAAGCATTTCACCAGTAGGTGACGAAATATTCGTCACCTAATTTTTCATAACATCTTTTTCGTAATCCATTGAAAAATCATATCGTTAAACTTTTTTAATTTTTCTCTGTTCGTTAGTTTCCCACGAACAATTTTATTCACCATATTGTGTATAGAAAGGGACGGTGTCCTCTCTTAGTGTTGAATATTTTACCCATGGGTTTATAGCCCCGGAAAGACCTTCGAGGACGCTACTTTCTGGGGCTTTTTAATTATAGAGCTACTTTTGAATAACAAAACACCGCATGTCGAGAATGGTTATACCCGGATTGCTAACGAAATAATTGAGAACCTGATACAGCATAATCTTACATCGTATCAGACCCGCGTTCTGCTTGCAATCATTAGGCTCACATACGGCTGGAATCGAAAAACTAGTAGTATTTCAGTAAGCCAACTTTCTAGAATGACGGGGATTGCACAACCTCATTTATCAAGGACACTCAAAGAATTAATACTTCGTAATTTCATAACAAGGTCTGGCAAAAATACCTCTTTCAATAAATATAACAATAAGTGGAAGGATTTACCTCCCGATTATAGATAAAAAAGTTACCCGGTTGGGTATCAATAGTTACCCGATTGGGTATTAAAATGATACCTGGTTGGGTATATATAAAAGAAAAAAGAAAGCTTTAAAGAAAGACTACAAATGAAAACCGAAGACATTCCCCAAGCACCAGACATTGAAAGAGCAGTTTTATGTGCAATGATACTTGAACCTGATATAATACCTACCGTATTGTCAATTGGTGAGGACTTATTCTATAATCCCCAGTACAGATTCATTTTAAAGGCTATAGACGAAATCTTTACGGAGTCCGGTAAGGTCGATCAATTGACTCTTACGGAGCAATTATGTGCAAATGGGGAACTCGATAAAGTTGGAGGGGAAGCCACAATTGCAGCGATATGCGGTGAGACGATGAGCGTTGGATTTTTCAATATGCATCTCGAAACTCTTAAAAAGAAAGCTGGCCTTAGAAAACTACTAAACCTTGGTAAAACAACAGTTACTGTAAGTTGCGACCCTAAAGCCGACCCGGCAGAGATAGTCTATAATATTGAGACGCAAATATCTGATATCAAAGAGTATATGACGAAAAAGAAACCTAATCTCACAGAGAAAATACGGAATTGGATTTCCGTGACATCGGGTGACTTTTTCGTGACAGAACTCGACAAAGAATTGAATATCGTGACAGAGCGTGACAAAGCTTCGAGACGGAAGGTTATACAGAGAATATGTGAAGATGGTTTACTCGAAAGAGCGAGTAATAGACAGGGGCATTACCGGTCCGTAGATAATAGCTATGAAAATATCGATGTATACAACGCCCCAACTGATTCCTTACCTGTAAAATGGCCAATGGAGATTGAAAAACATGTTATTATTTATCCCGGAAACATAATTATCATAGCCGGAGAGCAGAATGTAGGCAAAACCACATTCTTGCTAGACTTTGCCCGCCTAAATATGAAGAATCATAAAATCCGGGTAATGAATTCTGAAATGGGCGATACCGAGTTTCGCCTTGCCTTAGATAGATTTGAAGGAACTTTACTTGAAGAATGGAAAAGTGTCCAGTTTATCGAGCGTTCGGATCACTTCAACGATTTGATTTTATCAGATGCAATCAACATTATCGATTTCATGGAAATCTATCAAGACCATTATAAAATTGGCGCCTATATCGCACAGATTCATAAAAAACTTAATAAAGGTATTGCTGTTATTGCGCTTCAAAAACCGCCTGGACGAGACGAAGGTCGCGGTGGCTCAGTAACGTTGGAGAAGCCCCGATTGTATCTCTCCATGTCGCCCGGAAAACTTAAAATTGTCAAAGCAAAGTCATGGAGTCTTACGGCACAGTATTCTGGACAGAATCCTAACGGTCTGGAAATTGACTTTAAATTAGTTGGCGGTTTCAAATTTATCCCCAGCGATACAGGCTGGCATAGACCATAATAAGGTGATTGATAATGCAAACGCTGCAAGCAAAAAAAACAGGATTTAAAGCCTTAAAGGATAATCTCCCGGAAGCAATGAATGTGATTGTTTCTGATTCACTGAATGAACAGGATTTATGTGAGATGAGGCTTTCTAAGATGACCAATCACGATCTATTTAAGATGCTTTGCCTACATGGAATTCCACGTAACACCGGGAGAATGCAGGACTATGAAAGGGCAAAGGAGGTTGTCTTTTGGAATTACCAATTTCAGACGCCGGGACTCAGTGAAAAGTTGAATTATTGGATTACTCAATACATCAGAGTTTAATTGAGAGGATTAAAGAACAAGTCAACAGCAACAATGGAACAAGCGGTACACCATAACTGGTGAAACAGAAATATCAAAGGTGAAGCATATGAATAATCCCCAAAAGAAGAATCTCAATATAAAAAGAGCTTTTACAATTTCCGAAGCAGCAGAATACGCCTGTGTTAGCAGAAATATGATCGACATATGGATGGCAAAAGGATTGCTGCGATTTGAAGAATTGCCAGGAAGAGGATCTGGAACATATCGGTTCAGAAGGATAAGAAAGAATGACATTGATAATTTTCTGAATCAGTTCTATCGTCAGAATTCTCTATCAGACAAGAAGAAAAAATCACAAGAATTAATTCTTTTACCCCGAAACACTTGAAATAATGATTGTACCTCCGTAAATTACTTTTGCGGAGGCCATGCGCTGGAAGGAGGCGCATATGGCACGGATAAAAACAGTAAAAGTAATTAAGCGAGGTAAAAGTTATCAGCTATACTACTATAGTCCTCGCGGGGAAAGGAGGCGATTATCTACAGGGATAGACTATCAGCAAGCTCAACGATTGGCAATTAAATTCAATGAATGGCTTCTTTATGGAAAAAATCCTGAAATCGAATTGAAAAAAGCTCAGTTGAAAGAGCAAACAAAAGCTATTACACTCAGAGAATTTTATCCGTTCTTCATGGAACGTCACGGTTCTCTGCAAAGTAAAAATATGCAAGAGCTTTATCATTACAGATTTAATAACATTGGAAGGTGCCCTCAGCTTGCAGATATTCCAATAAGTTCGATTTCAAAAAAGAACATGTTAGATTATATGAACTTACGCATGAAACAAGATGGTATATCTTCAGCGACTGTGAACCGAGAAGCAGCAATGATTAAATCAATGTTATTCCGAGCTGTAGAGTGGGATATAATAGAACATAATCCATTACAGGGCCTAAAGCTTTTACCAGAAACTAAGAAGCGTGATGTTAATATCACCATGGAAGAAGCTTCGATTATTCTTTCCTATTTGAATGAACCAATGTCAAATATTGTTGAATTTGCGTTTTACACTGGTTTTCGTAAAGAAAGTATATTGAGTTTAAGAATCGAAGACATCCGCTTTCACGATTTAAACAATACTGCTGAAGTTGAGCTTTTAGTAAAAGGTGGTAAAAGAGAAGTATTTCTTGTTAATTCTCATGCATCTAAAGTCTTGAAACGTGTGATTATTAATAGGTCTGAAGGATATGTTTTTATCAACAAAAAGACCAAAACACGTTACCATTCGATCAATAAGGTATTTGATCAAGCAGTGAGAAAAGCCAGACTTAATGTTAATGGGACGAAGTTTAGATTCCATGATATCAGGCATGTCTTTGCAAATACTCTGATTCGTTCTAATGTAAGCATGGAAAAGGTAAGAATACTTCTCGGTCATGAGGATCGTTCAACAACAGATCGCTACATAACAATTGACCGTTTTGATGTTAAAAAAGAACTTCAACTTATTCCAAGTATTAGAAAAAATGAAAAAGAAAAAAGCCTCGACCACAAACAAATCAAAGCTTCATAAAAAACTGACACAAACTGACACAATTTGAAGATTGAGTAGGTACTTTTTGTGTCAGCAATCGCTGTAACTTATTGTGTGACATGGTCGGGGTGGAGGGATTTGAACCCCCGACATCATGCTCCCAAAGCATGCGCGCTAACCGGACTGCGCTACACCCCGACTTGGAAATATTAAATATACATAATAATAAAGTATTTAGTCAAGTCTAATCGGTTGTTTTAATGATCCCCATTGTAGATTATGAATTGATGAATCGACACTTTTAATTATAGTATAAAGAATAAAATAACAATTAGTTGCATTATAGTTGTCAATAAAGTTTCTTGACCATTACTGTTAAAAACTGTATTATAAAATATGGCGTTGAAATCTTTTGTAAGTATGAACGCAAAAAGCGAGAAAAAGATTTTGAAAGAAACAATACTTCCTCCTATTCGCAAAGGTAATATCATTCCATGAAAAAGAACAAATAGAATCAAGTCGGGTAAAAGTGATCTCAGGTCCCATCGTTTCTCTATTAACCGATAAAGCAAACCAAATATAGGCCAATGATAACAACATATATTTTATAAATCAAATCACGTATAAACGTTGGCTCGTAATACATGAATCCGTGAACCAAAATCGTTTCAAGTACTCCGAGTACTGACAAGAAGGATAACGCTATATAAAGAGTTTTTAGTATTTTTAAGAC
>JBHPFF010000135.1:0-8386 GCA_042572165.1 Candidatus Latescibacterota bacterium
TGATTATTGTTACTGATAATAAAGCTGATCAAAATATCCTAAAAGCAGTCCAACTTGGAGCAGATAATATTATTTTTAAACCTATAGAGGTTGAAAAATTGCCTCTTGAGATTGCTTATACTATTGAAAGACAAAAGATTAATTTTCAGAATAGGGAGTATGTAAAAGATCTTGAGCGCAATGTAGAGAACTTCACTAAAGAATTTAGTCAATTCAATGAAATCCAGGAACAAAATTTTGTTGATACCATTAAAATATTTGTTGGTCTGCTTGAATCCCGTAATAAAAATTTGGGCAGTCACTCTAAAAGGGTGGCAACTTTCAGTCGTGCTCTTAGCGATCAATATGATTTAAAAGAACGTGTAAAGCGAGATATTGAAATTGGCGCATTATTGCACGATATCGGCAAGATGTGTATACCCGATAATATTCTTTTGAAAACCCAAAACTATTTTTCGAAAGATCAACTAACAATAAAAGAACTTAATATTTATCAAAAACATCCTTTAATTGGTTATGAAGCGGTTGAGATGGTAAATCTGCTGAGTAATGTCGGTGATTATATTAAATATCATCATGAGCGATTTGATGGGAGCGGTTATCCCGAGGGTTTGACAGGATTCTATATCCCTTTAGGAGCGAGGATTATAAGTGTTGTAGATGTTTATGAAAAAATTGTTTTCAGCGTTGAAAAGAGAAAACAAGGTGAAACTGAGATATTGTTTTTAAAATACCTTCAAAAGCATAGAGGGAAAATATTTGATCCTGAAGCGGTTGATATTATGGTGAAATATTTAAAGGAGATTAAAAGTAAAAAATATTCAAGTGAAAGGCGAATATCTATTTCAGATTTAACTCCAGGTATGATACTTGCACGAGATTTATATTCAAAAAGTGGTGTGCTGGTGATTTCACAATATGAAAGAGTTACTGGAAATGATATAGAGCGTATTAATCGGTTCTTAATTTCAGATATGATAATTGATAGTATTTATATTTATGAAAGCTCTCAAGCAACAAGATTGGCACATAGGGGAAAAGTTTTAAAAATTGATACGTCAAGTACAAAGACTGATAAAGGCAATATAACATTTGAAAATGTTTGTGAAACCATCGATTCGATAAAGGATATTCAAACTCTTCCTGAAGTATATAATTCATTTATTAAATTTATGTCTGATGAAAAAATAACACGAGATGATTTACCAAATATTCTTAAGAGAGACCCGATCACTGCATTAAAGATCTTGCGTATTGCTAATACACCGCTCTTTAGTCTATCACATAAAGTAACTACTGTTGAGGAAGCTATTTCTCTTTTGGGTTACAACGAAACCCGAAAAATCGCTACATCAGTTTCAGTATTACAAGAAAGTAACTATGAAACGGATGTATTTAACCGAAAAGCCTTTTGGATTCATATGATCGGTTGCGCCAGCATTTCCAAAATAATAGCAAAACATATCGGTACAGAATTAACCGAAGAATATTATATCGCTGGTTTATTCCATGATGTTGGAAAACTTATTTTTGATCAATTCTATCCAAAGGAATTTCGTAAATTAATCCAGTTTGTTGACCAGCAATCCATATTCTATAGAAAGGGTGAGCGACTAGTGTTCGGTCAAAATCATATGGAAGTAGGTGAATATTTTTTAAATAAATGGAATATACCTGATGTTATAAAAGATGCTGTAAAATATCATCACTCTCCTATGGATAGTAAAATTGATCCTGTTCTTGCTTCTGCTGTACATCTTTCTGATCTTGTTGCTCATATGCTTCATATTGGAGAAAGTGGCGAAAAAACCGTACCGAAATATATGGGTTTTGCCGAAAAAAAGTTAGGAATATTAATTTCAGATCTGGAAACACTTCTCCCTGAAATTGACGAAGAGGTAAAACAAAGTCAAGAAATTCTTTTTCGCTGAATTCAGCTGGGAATTCTCAAATTAATTTTAATAACGTATAAAAACAAGTAAAACTCCCCGCTTACAAGTCGGGGAGTTTTACTTTCGGTTATATAAGGGCACTTATTCAAACAGTAGATACTGAGTTTGGTATTTAATGATTAAATAATTAATGCTAAATATATTCAAAATAAAACAATCAACAAATTATGGAGTTCTGTTGTGCGGTTAGTGAGTTTATTCACGATTCAATTGATTATTACATTACTTTTCCCTTCCCATGTCCTCTCCCAGGTGAATATTGAAAAATTTCGGGAATCCAAAGACGTTCATGGATTTAGCGAACATATCGAACTTGATTTTTCTTCACGCTCGGGAAATGTGGATATCACGAAATTGGATTTCGAAAGCTACAGTAACTACCTGTGGGAATCAATGAATACATTTTTAGTAATCAGAGGAGATTACGGATGGCAGGGTGGAAAGCAGTTTTCCAATGAAGGATTGGCGCATCTGCGTCATATTTTTCGATCCGGAGCAGATTTTCAGCCGGAGATTTTTGCTCAGATCGACTATAACAAAAAACGGCTGCTGCCATTTCGAGGACTGTTCGGCGGCGGGTTACGATATAAACTTTACAAAAGCAGTACCAGCGGTTTCTGGTGGGGGACAGCTTTAATGCTGGAACATGAAAAGCTTGATGTTGATGAACATAACACGCATGAAAAAAAATCAGATGTTATCCGCTGGAGCAATTACATATCAGCAAACATCGATATTAATGAATGCGTCCGGTGGGCGGTGACAACCTACATTCAACCGCGTTGTGCTGATTTTAAGGATATTCGAATCCTGACCGAAACGGTATTGCAGGTCGAGTTAAGCAAACGCGTCTCACTGGCAGTTCCTTTCAGTCTGCGCTATGACAGCGATCCTCCGGATGATATCAAATCACTGGATACGTCTCTGGGAACAGGTCTGGTTCTGGATTTTTAATAAAGCAGTGATGTTCCTTCAAATAATAGTTGAATGCTGTTTTTCTGCCCTTTGCAATAATCATTCATACACAACCTCGCCGTTCTCCTGAATCCTGCGTACTTCATCATATCCTTCGGCCTTTTCCCCCCTGCGCAGGTAGATAAAGTCGAATTCAGCTCCCTGTTTCAGCAGTTTCACAGCTTCCTTAACTGCTGCCCTGAGCACCTCCTTATATGGGACACCGTGGCTGTTGACATCATCCAGCTCCATGTCCATACTCCACCAAAGCATGCTGGGACGCGATGTATCTTTGAATCTCCATGCAGCTATTGAGGTCTCATCGAGGAGATATCCCCACGGCAGCGCTATGGCTTTCCTGGCTCTGGCTGTCAGTCCCCCGGGTGTCGATTGTCGTGGATGAGCCTTTATGTAGTTCCTGAACTTTCGCGCATGCTCCAACTGTTCCTGAAAAGGCACATGATGTGAATGATCTGATGTCCAGAACCAGAAATATGCGGCTCCATTCTCATATGCCATCGGGAATACTTTTTCCGCAGCGTCAAAAGTCATCTGCCCGTATATGGATACGCCCCACTTGCCGCCGAAACGTCTGGCGGCTCCCCTGAAAAAAGCATGATGAAACTTTAAACACGATTCGACATCATCCGGGAATTCCACATCGAGGATTTTTTTCATCATTTCGGCAAATCTTTTCGATTGATACCGTCCCTCGTGAACGATTCCTGCTGCACCGGCCTCATATTCATACCAGAAAGCACTCGTAAGGGTTTCCCAGACCGGATAGTCTGGTTGGAGGATTTCCAGATTCCCAAAATTATAACCGGATTCTCGCAGCAGTTTATCCAGATTGCGCATGCCATACCCGCTATCCCCTTCATACCGCCCCCGCGTAATATCAACCAGAATTTCTGCGGCTCTCTGCGGGCTTTGGAATTCGGCAAGCATATGATGTGCCAGCAGCCTGACTGCCGGTTCGTCCATGTACATGACTGCCCCGAAGAAATTACTTCGGTACAGTATGTCCGGCAGTTTGTCAAAACCGCTTCTCACGAGAAACCATACAGACTGATCTATCACATATGCAAGATGAGAAAAGGGTACGCGGAATATATTGAATCCCGCATCTATCATCTTTCGATAGTCATTTTCCGTTAATTCCACGTAGTTATAGTCAGGACTGCCGGGAGGATCGGCATAACTCGGGTCGGTTTCTTCGGGGATATACAGCCTCCCACTGCCGTCATCCCTGATACTGCGGCTTGTCCCAATAAGCACATCCGTTTCCAGCTCGATACGGTGAATATCTTTCAGAGACACTAAACCCGCACCTTTGCCATTCTCAATCCGCAGCAGGGATTTACCCAGATAGGTCCCTTTAATGAAAAATGGCATATCAGGATCAGCCGTACTTTTTGCATGTGGCAGCAGGTTTTTGAAAAAATCGAATATGGGAAGAACAGCCCTGCCGGTTGATTTTGATACATATTCAATTGGACTGCCATCTGCAGGTACCAGGATATAACGTTTGACATCAACTTCCGTGTCTCCCGGGTACAGGAAATCCAGAGAAGCTGCAAGAAAAGCTATTGAATACAGTCTCTCGTTTCCGGAAAAAGCCTCGAGCTGAAACCAAACCGCATCGCTACCGTTCACCGACTCAACAGCGGGTAGACTGAACATTATGTGTGTCAGCCCCGGAATAGAACTTTTACCATCGATAACCTCATACTTTCCCCAAAAACCGGCATAATCCCGCAATGTCTTTTCGTAAGAGAAAGACGGGAGTATAACAAATAATATCAAGAACAAACACAGTTTTCTCATGAAAGTCCCTCCACCACGTATTGAATCCACAATAATCTCATTTTCCTACAAGCACCCTGAAATCACTCCCCGATGGATTTTGATAAACTCTCAGATCAAATTCAGTAACAACTGCCAGAATGTGATCAAAAATATCCGCCTGAATAGCTTCATAGTTCGCCCATACTTGATCTTTTGAAAACACGTAGATTTCAATGGGTAAACCATATTCACCAAGGTCAAGCTGACGTATGAGAAATGTCATTTCCTGGTTTATCATCGGATGGTTCTTTAAATACGCTACAACATAAGCACGAAACGTGCCTACATTGGTGAGATGTCTCCCGTTGACAAGGCTCGAATTATCAATATTAGCTCCGAGGTTATGCTCGGTAATTTCTTTCTTTTTTCTTTCGATATATTCAGTAATGAACTGTATACTGGAAAAACGCTCGAGCATATCCTCGGTACAGAACTTAATGGAATTCATATCAATATTCACTGACCTTTTTATCCTCCGTCCACCCGATTCAGACATGCCGCGCCAGTTCTTGAACGATTCGCTTATTAATGCATAAGCCGGAATGGTAGTTATCGTTTTGTCCCAGTTCTGCACTTTCACGGTTGTCAGGCTGATATCAATAACATCGCCATCGGCACCGTACTTTGGCATTTCAATCCAGTCGTCGTGCGCCACCATCTTATTGGAAATAAGCTGTATTCCAGCTACAAACCCTAAAATGGAATCTTTGAATATCAGCATGAGAACTGCAGTAATTGCCCCGAGACCGCTGAGAAGGTAAAGAGGTGTTTTGTTGATAATGATGGAAATTATTACAATCCCGCCTATGAAATTGACAGCTATCTTCGCCACCTGAATAAATCCCTTGATAGGAATATCCCTGGCAACCTCGAATGTCTGATATATCTCAAGAACAGCATCCAGAAAAGAATCAATGACCAAAAGTCCGACAACAATCATATAGATAACAACTGCGTTCATTGTGAATGTCAGCGGCCCATCCATCCCTTCCAGCACGTACGGAGCGGTGAAATAAATCACCATAGCAGGTACAAAATGAGAAAGTTTGGTAAAGACATTTCTTCTGAGCAGGATGTCATCCCAGTATGTTCTCGTTCTGGATATTATATGTGTCAGGTATCTTAATATTAGCCGCTTGGCTATATAATTTGCTATGATACTGAGGATAATTACCAGAACACCTGCAAATACTCTTGCCAGCGTTCCCGCTAACATCTCAGTTACACCCTGATTAACAAACCAATCATGAATGATTTCTAACATATGGACCTCGCATTTTTAGTTTAACAACAGCGGGATTCTTCACAAATATGCTAAAGACTTTTGAAAGCCTCATGGCACATTCCCAAAATCTTTTTTATAATCAAAAAATGTTTCACTATCAATAAAGTATCTCTATACGGTGCGGTCAACAATTTCTTTACATCCTTTGCTTAATTTGTAAACTACTCTTTGCGTATCATCTAGCAAACATGGCAGAGTTGACAGGCGTCATGATTTTAATTATGATTCTATAAGCATATATAGATAAAAAACTCATAAAAAAAGGAAATACTTGGTATTGGATAATTTATTATTTAACAAAATAAAAGGATTTATTCAACTCATCAGACCGGTCAACACTTTGATATGCGGACTCTCGGTTCTATGCGGCGGTATTATCAGGGAAAAACCCCTTGATCATTTATATGAACTCATTACTTGTTTAACCACTAATGAGATACCATCATGGTCGTTACGCATACTGAGCGCAGCTCTCTCAGCTTCGCTCATTCTCGCTGCCGGAAACGCATTTAATGATGTAAGAGATGTCTCGTGTGACCGCATCAATGCTCCATACCGCCCTCTGCCCTCGGGCACTGTGACTCCGCAAGAGGCAACAGTCTTTGCCCTTTTACTTACACTTATGGGAATTATTCTTTCGATGCCTCTTGGACAACCCGGTATTGCCGTGGCTTTCACTGCGGTTATTCTCCTTTTCGTTTATAATATGAGATTAAAAGGTGTTCCTCTGCTCGGCAACGCAGTGGTTGCATGTCTCGGCGGACTCGCTTTCCTGTACGGCGGCATTGCGGGGAATGCAGTACAACGTGCGTTGATTCCTGCGGCTTTCGCAGTGCTATACCATCTTGGAAGGGAGTTGATTAAGGATGCTCAGGATATGAATGGCGATTGTTCCGCCGGTATACGAACCGCAGCTACCGTGTGGGGAACCTCAATGGCTTGCAGACTTTCATCGATAATTTTTATCATCCTTGCAGCAGCGACTGTTATCCCGTTTGTTTCAGGTTATTTCGGTACAGCATACGGTGTCATAATTGGACTCGGCGTGTGGCCGGTTATCATTTACAGCGTTACTGTATCGCTAAAATATCCTTCCGAAAAACAACTGCTTAATGTTTCGCATATGCTGAAGGTTGCTATGCCTGTTGGGATTATTGGTGTGCTTGCAGGATTTCAGGGATGGTAATGTTTTTATTTTCTGAATAAGGACTTCTTTCAAAACTTTAATAAAATACAATTATATACTACACCGGTGTTTTCAGCCCTGTCATGCCAGAAGGTCAAGTGTGCGATTCTGGTTGGCTGTTGTCGGGTTAGCAGCACGGGCAGTTTCTGTCTGCTGTCGTGTCCTGTTCTGCTGCTCTTCCCGTTCCGGATTATCCTCTATCCGCTCAGCAGGTTCCTCGGCAGTTCGAACTTCCCTCGACACAGGTGTCTGTTGTGTATTTGGGTTCTCTTCATATATAACATTCTGCTGAGTGTTTTGCTCGTTCCCGCGAGCTTCAGGATTTCGCTGCTGCTCCAGCATTTTCTGCGCTTCATCCGTGGGAGTGTAGGTATCCTCCTGTATCTGGTTGATTATCTGTTCCTGTTGACCGCCGGGGTTATTTTGCTGAACCTCCTGTGCATTTCCCCCGTAAAGCTGGTTTGGATTAGTTTCGTTGGCAATATTTCTAATATTCATTATCCCACCTCGCAGTTTCGGATTCAGATTTCAGAATACGTATAAATTCACTATAACATTACAATATTATTCAGCCATACTTTTCATTCCTGCAACTTTAACTATTCCTCTGTTTTGTATACCTTGAGGTTTTTTATTCCTCCGGATAAATCAATATCGACCAGTTTTTGGGTAGTCCCCGAATCGCTCAGGTTTCGGTTTCTCATTTGGTTCAGTAAGCCATGCTTGTGCCGTGTGACATTAGAAACACTGTATAATGCATTTTGAACAACATTCATCGACCGGATATACTGATCCCGGTCATCGCGATATTCATCTCTGCCTTCTCTCGTCGACTTGATAAATTCGTCACGGCGCCTTCCGGTCTGTTCCTGTCTTTCTGTCTGAATCTGCTGTGTAGCGTTTGCATTTTCAGTGTTTACCTGCGAAACAGTAGGTGCAGCCTCTATATCTCTAATATTCATGACAACACCCCCACTATAGATTCCTCGTCACACATCAGCCCTCACATAATATAAATATAAATAAACATTGCAAATGTGCAATAGTTTTTTTTAATTTATTTTAAACGCAGAAAACCAAATATTTGTTCCATAATTTACCGGTAGACCGAATATCTCCCATACTATATATTATACTTGAGTTACCATGTATAACGGAGCC
>JBHPFF010000136.1:0-8087 GCA_042572165.1 Candidatus Latescibacterota bacterium
AATCTACATTGACAAAAAACAAATCTCAACCAAAAGGACGCCGTGGCTTTCTGAAAAAAGCAGCGGCTCTTGGGACTGCATCGCTTGCGGTCGGTTCGACGGCAGATGCCGCTCCGATATATGACAGGAAGATCAGGGTGGGTGTTATCTGTGTCGGAGAATACTCGTTCATGAGCTACAGCTGGTCCGATATCATTGAACCGGACAAGGCTCCCAACAACGAGAAACGCGGCAATTACGGGACATCTTTCCTCAACATGGACATCACACACTGCTGGGATGTGAATCCCGAGGCTGCAAGGAATTTTGCTGCGCGTATGGATGCGACCGCGGTTAAAAATTACGATGATATGGTTGGCAAGATTGACGGGCTGATATTCTCAGGTTTATATGAGGTTCCCTGGCAGCACAAACTGGCACGCCCCTACGTCGAGGCTGGAATTCCCGTCTACCTCAGCAGGCCGTTCGCTTATTCGCTCAGGGATATAGACGAAATCCTCGATCTCGCCGCAAAACACAATACACCTGTTCTTGCCACAGCCAAGCACGAGCACTATCACGAGGCGCCTGCCCTCAAGAGCAAGCTCAAGAACATAGGTACTATCAACTGTGTTCATGCCACCTGCAATACGAGGGATTTCCCCGCACACAATCATACACAGTTCATGATACCCCGGATTTTCGGCTTTGATATCGAGTCCATGTCGCTTTTGACCGACGATGATATGAGGAACAATTACTTACAGGAAACCTATCTGTTTAAGGGATGGGAGGGCCAGAAGCCGTTCTGTTGTGCGCTTCATGGTTCCAGCGACCAGGATTCATTCTCTATAACTGTATTCGGAACCCAGGGTCAGGAATCAGTTAAAATGGTAAGGAGCCCTGACTGGATACCCGGCCTCTATCACCGCTATGCACCGCAGGTCATAGAAATGCAGCGCACTTTTGAGGGCAATCTGTTCGAGCCGCTTGACAATATCCGCAAGAAAACGGAAATATTCCTGACAGCTTATTACTCGTACCTGGAACGCGACGGCGCTCCGGTGAAAATCGGGACTGTTCCGGTTGACTGGCGGGCACGGCCGGCGAAACCAGACTGGATAGACGAGTCCATGTTCAGAAAATGAAATGTGAAAACGGAACCGCAAATTGTTAAGAGGGGCATAAAGCCCCTCTTTTTATATTTTAAACTGAAGCTAATATGATTTATTCAATATATACACTGATATGTTGAAATTTTCTTAAGCTGAAACTAAAAAAAGGCACTTAAGAGTAATTTCTCTAAAAATTATTAATACAGGTATGACCAAACCGCTTTGTAAATAATATCCCTATTTTTAATGGTAACTTATCTCGATTTTATTAGCACAATCCTTTCCTACATCCTTCTTTTTTATTCTCATGACAAGGTATTGGCCGTCTGTTTCGCTTGCATTCGTCCTGGTACTTTGAACATAGGATGGAACATCATCCTTAACAACATCAACTTTATCACCAACTTTAGAAGGAGATTTATTGACAAATTGAAATTGAAAGCGACCGGATTCACTGCTGCCCTGGACAGCTATAGTTATGTATTCATCGGGAGAAAGCTGTGTTATTTTATTCGAATAATTACAAAAAATGTCAATTAGAAATCCTTCAATTTTTTTTATCTCATTCACTCTCTTTTGCTTATCTGAGACTTTAATATCTGGTGATTGTGAAGATGTTCGGTATATTTCCCATAGATCACCCTGCTCCGGTTCTTTTTCACTCTTTACTTCCTGGTAATCGAAAATTGGTAACCGTACTCGCTTGGTGAACACTACTCCGTAATCCCTGAGATAAACACCCATACATCCCCCGTTACCCCAGAAACCTGGAGAATATTTGCCTCTAAATTCCTTCTGGAGTTCCCCATCAATCAGTCGTGACATCGTCAGAATATCTTCTGACATTTTTTCATTATCAATTGGCTCTCCGGTTGATACGCCAGCCAGAAGAAAAATTCCGATTAAACTCATAATAAGAGATTTCATTTTTTCACCTCTCTTGTGATGACGTTGGCTGTTCTGACATAACTGCATAATTGGTCACTAACCACTCTAACATTTCGTCTCTCCTGCGAAACTCGCGCAATGTTGTATTTGCAAAATTTTCAAGCTGGCCGGTGAGAATTATCCGTTCAGCATTTTGCTTGTTTTCCAGATAGTTAATATATTGAAGTATCATATCAAGTTCCTCACCGCTTATTTTGTAGTCGGGAATACTCGCCGGATACTCGGATAAACTCGCTTGTTTAACGTTTCCAAACCTGAGAGTGATAGTGCCCCGTTCATATTGAAAAGAAGTATTGAGTACCACGAAGATAGAAAGAACAATAAGTACAAGTGCTGCTGCTATTGGTGCATACCATCTCCTATGTCTTCTTTCCGTCTTTCTCACCCAGTGAGGAGACTTATATGTGATTGATGAATCTGTAATCTTCGGGATTTTTTGAATGAGATTGCGAAGATTTTTCAGATCTCTCAGGCATCCAGAGCATTTATCACACATATTCAAATGCTGTAAAAACTCCTTTGCCTGCTCATCGGATATCTCACCATACAGGAAATCCAGCATGAGATTCTCAGCGTGTTCACAGTTCATTAGATATCACTCCAGTCTTTAATACCTTTTAAGGTTAATTCCTTTTTCAGGTTCATTAATCCCTTGTACATACGAGATTTCACCGTTGATTCGGGTATTCCGATAACTTCTGCGATTTCGGGAAATTTCATCCGGGAGTATTCTCTCATTATGATTACAATACGTTGATTCTCAGACAGTTCCAGAAGTGCTTTCCTTACCTTTTCCCCAAGAATATCTTTATTAACAATATCAAATGGTGTTTCAGTTCCCGGATTGGATGTGTTTTCTTTCATTTGACTTAGTCTATCAGAATCGAGGGATAAATCTTCTAAAGATATCTCATTTGCTTTGTGACGTTCTTTCCTTAAGGTGTCTATACAACAGTTTGTAATTATCCTAAAAAGAAAAGTTGAAAATTTTGCTTCCCCCCTGAATTTTTTAAGTGATAAGTAGAGACGCAATAATACTTCCTGCAATACATCCTGGACCATGTCCTCATCGCCCAAGAATTGATAGGCAAAGTTCAGGATGTGATTCCGCCATTTAATCGCAAGCGCGGTAAATGCTTCCTCATCCCCGCTTGAGAATCTCAAAATAAGAGTATCTTCTGTCTCAAACATCTTTATCTCTTTTAACTCCTTAACCTATTAGACTGAAAACATATCCATCTCGACGAAAAAAGTTTGGCCTATTCATTCAATTCCTTATATTAAAGAAGGTATGACTAAAACTGCTTTGTTTACTATATATCTGCACAAATTTGGGATTAAAACGTAACAGTAGCCTTATTGACACATATAAAAATAGCCTATGAAAAACTTCATAAGCTATTGATAATATTATATGGTGAAGGGGGGAGGACTCGAACCTCCGAATGCTGAGCCAATAGATTTATAGTTCGTAAAGGTTCTATGATAACAGGAACTTAGGAAAATAAGATTGCTGCAATTGAGCTGCATTTTGGAAAGGAAATTTAAAAAACAGTTACAACTTGTTCTTACAATACTCTAATATTAATTCAATATCTCAAAAAAAGTTCTGACAAAGTACATTAAACTTGACATTCATTTATTTCCCTGATATACTAACTCAGAAAAACACTTTAACTGGTTTTTTATGTAATAAAGGATTTTTCGATGGATCAAAATGATATTTTTTCAACTGAACATGATACCATTGATATTAATGGACTAGATAATATTGTAGAGTTTGCCCGCTATAATCCCCTTATGTCGGATGGTTTTCTTCATGGCCTGGAATTAGCCGAAGACCTGACAACAAAATCTGGTATTCTTTACACAGAAGGAACCTTGATCTCGCCACAGCGGATTGCCCGGTTAATACAGTTAAAGGAATCTAATCCCGGTCTGGAACTCTTTTTCAAAATTAAACGAAGCTCAGAACTTATACAAAATTTCCGCAAAGATATAAAGGAACAAATAGGCGAGTTATTTAAACGTGATCAGAAAAACAAAGTTTTTAGCGAATTGTTATCTCGTATCGGTGAAAATTTTGAAGGTATCATGGATGATATTCTCTCAGAAGAAAATATAACCTTGGCAGTCTATAAAATGAGGTTTATTTGCGAATCTATGAAATCAAAAAAATCGGTGATATATTTTAATCATTCCCTTAATGTGGCGCTTTTTTCTGTAGCCATCGCCTCATCTGAACAATATGATAATGTCGTGGGTAAAGATAAGGCGAAGCTTGCTGAAATTTGCAAAGTTGGCCTGTTCCATAACTATGGAGCTTTAACAAATATCGACAAAATATTGAAGGCCCCTGAAGATAAAATGTTCCAAATGTATTGGGATGAAAATCGAAATGGATTTTACTCCCTGGGTAAGCTCCAATTCAGTTTTGAGATTATGGACTCAATTCGTTTTCTTTGTGAATATTATGCGGGAAGAAAAGAATTTATCACCAAAAACGAATGGCAGGCCACAATGGCAAATATTGTATTGGTTGTTGAATCTTTTCTCCAAAAAGGAAATGGCCTGTTCGGCCTGCCTCAGGGAGTGAGAGAGGTGGTGGACCAGTTGAACGTCCTGATGATGGAAAAAGAGTTTAACGAATTGGCAGTTAAGACATTGACTTCTGAACTGAATCTGCAAGACATTTTCGATTTCTACCAAGAGTTACAAAGCCTTATGGTAGAATGCCCTTACAATAATTCTGGAATTCCTTACCCCATTACTGGTTTTAAAAGCCCAACACTTTTTATCTGTAGTAAACATGTTTATGAATGTTCGTATATTGAATCATCGTTAAAAGCTGTTAATCTGATCAAACCCATTGGGGAATTGCAAGCGGGGAAGTATCACCGTTGCTTGCTTTTAACACCCAAGTTAATTTCCTTTTATAAAAAACATTATATAGAAATAAAAAAGAAATAACTAAAAAAAGAGCCGTCTAAGACGAGGAAAAACCACAAAAAATTGGAAATACTTCATTTTCGGGAATTCTAGTATGAAAAAGATCCTGGTAGTAGATGACAGCATTACTATTCAAAAAGTGATAACAAAATTTTTTTTAAAAAGAACATCCTATAAGATTATCACTGCAGAAGATGGTGAAATTGCTTTAGACCAAGTGAAAAATGATCCTCCAGACTTTATCATTTTAGATATTGTTCTCCCACGAATTAATGGAATCGCTTTTCTGAGAGATCTCCGAAAAATGGAGACCACAAAAAACATCCCGGTCATTTTGATTTCTGGTGAAATGGTAGATGAAGGAATCAAAAAAGAAGGATTCGCTTTAGGTGCTGTGGATTTTATTGAAAAACCAATGGACATGCAATACCTGCTTGATAAAGTCAACTCTTTTCTTTCTCCGGAAAATCCATAGTCCCGCTTTATCAATCGTTCCGTTCCGCGATATAATAGCCTTCTGCTGACTGAAAACATTTTATTTTATAGCATTCTGCAACCTATACGCACCCAATTTCCGCGTTTTGCAACCTTCCGGAAATTTCCCATATAACACCACCTAAACTTCACCTTGACTTTTCCCATTATTCGGATAAATTGAAAGTAGGATGTTAAGAATGACCTTACTCCGAAAATCCGATTAAAACCATATCTGAATTTGATATGGGGAATGTCGATTTAATTCTATAATTTATTTATTATTGATATGTATTTTATCTTTCTTATATTGTTGTATTGAATGCAGATAAGAAATATTATTGTTAAACAGAAGTACAATTGGAGAATTGTACTGAAAGGAGAAAACCATAATGATGAAACGCAAAAGGATTATTGGTCGAAGAAACTTTCTTTCCAAACTTGCTTTGGGAGGATCACTTTTTTTTTACGACAATTTGTGGAATACAGAACCGAGTGATGCCGCTCTTGTTGATCCCCGCGACCGTATTAGCATAACGAAGCTTGACATCTTTGAAGTTCTTCCTCGTTGGGTTTTTTTAAAAATTCATACCGATGCCGGTATAGTTGGTCTTGGTGAACCAATTGTTGAAGGTCGCCCCAAGACAACAATAGCAGCGGTCAAAGAAATTGAACCTTATCTTATCGGGAAAGATCCCCGGAAAGTAGTTCACCATTGGCAGGCGATATACCGAAATGCATTTTACAGAGGAGGACCGATTCTCACCAGTGCCCTCTCTGGCATTGACCAGGCATTGTGGGATATCAAGGGGAAAGCTCTTGGTGTACCGGTATATGAGTTGTTTGGTGGTCCGACACGGGACCGTATCAAAGTCTATGCGATTGCTGCAACTCCAGAGATGATACGAATCGGTATGCAGAACGGATTCACTGCGTTCAAAGAGGCAATTCCATATAATGTCAAACAACGTGCAGCAAGATACGTTGAGACACCCGGATTTGTTGAACGCGTCGTTGAATGGTTCCGTTCCCTCCGTGATGAGGGCGGACAGGAAGTCGATATTGCGGTGGATTTTCACGGTTCAATTACTCCCCAGACCGGTATGCTTCTTATCAAGGCACTCGAGCCGTACCAGCCGTTTTTTATCGAGGAACCTATCCAGTGTCAAAATGTGGATGTCATGGCTGATATGGCCAAGAAAACCCACATCCCTATAGCGACAGGTGAACGCATATTTACCAAATGGGGATTCCGTGAGATACTCGAAAAAGGTGCGGCAACTGTTTTACAGCCCGATCTCAGTCATGCGGGTGGTATAACAGAATGCCGTTTCATTGCCAGTATGGCAGAGTCATATTATGCTGCAATCGCCCCGCATTGTCCATTGGGTCCCATTTCTCTCGCCTCGGGTATTCAACTCGATGCATCTATACCCAATTTCCTTTGCCAGGAGCAGCAGCTAAACAGGAATACCAATCTTTCGCCGGTGCTCGGAGAAGGGTATATTAAAAAACCATTTGTGGTGAAAGACGGATATATTCCTCTTCCCACTGAGCCGGGTCTGGGTATCGAGCTTGATGAAGATAAACTTGCTGATAAGGTCAACGTAGAACGTAAACGGTCATCCCGTGGACAGCGCATGGCTGAAGACGGGTCAGTTGTGGATTGGTAAGCCCGAGGTTTCGATGACTGATTAATGTAGGTGAAGAAATTTTTGCTAAAGCTTTTCTTATTATTTTTTGTTTGATCTATTTAGCATTAGCATTTGCTTTTGGCCCTGGAGGGAAAGAATGGGCAGCAAGTATTTAAAAAACGCAATGTCTTATATAGTGGCAGAATGTATTAAAATTTTTATTGAGTAATAACTCTAATAAATTGAGTAAAATAATGCTGTTTATTACCCTATTTATTAAAAATCGGCAGTATGGATATTCCCTTTTATGTACTTAAAAATGGAAATCGTGTTTTATCTGGACGTGGTATGCAAGGTGCTTTAGCGCTAGATCAACGCCATGGAGCAATATTAAACCCGATAATTTATAACTTCATTATAAATTCAATCCACTAATTCTCCTGTTGTTTGTTCTTCAAATTTTTTACCTGCTTTTTGTTCAACAATAACTTCTGCGGCTTTTTTTTGTTCCATGCTCATGAGCTCAGCAGTCGCACCCATCGCAACAGTAGTCATACTACCAGAATATTTGGATAAACCTGAGGGTGAAAAGTAAATTATTAATATCATGATAGCAAAAATACAAAAAAATATAATCCCTGCAATCATACTATACCCATCTTGAAAGATACACTAAAAAGTCATTATAGCATATTTGATAAAATAAAGATTAATCTTACAATTATTTGTTATGATTTAAATAGTATTTTAATTTCTCTTAAAATGATACTTTTTTACCTAAAAGATGTTTTGTAAAAATAATAATATTATTTCAGGAAATGCAATAAAAATAATTCAATTTTATTATTATAATTACTACCACTATATAAGACATCGCGTTTTTCATTTACTCCTCACCCTCCGCACGGTAAACTTCATCCATCCTCCACCTTAATCATTAAAACCACCCACCATCTTTCATTTTCTGAATTATCTGCTGAATATTCTC
>JBHPFF010000137.1:0-7954 GCA_042572165.1 Candidatus Latescibacterota bacterium
AATGATAAGAGAACAAGGCACACACAGCCATAGAATACGGCGCCGATATGATTATGGACCTGTCTACCGGCGGTGACATTCCCGGAATACGCAAACGTATCCTGGAAGCAGTGGATGTGCCTCTGGGCACAGTCCCCATTTACGAGGCATGTGTTTGGGCGGCAAAGAACCGTAAAGGTATGGTGCGGATGACCGGCGATGATCTTTTCAGCATCATTGAAGACCAGCTTGCCCAGGGAGTTGATTTCATCACGGTACACTGCGGAGTGACTATGGCGGTGGTAGACCGGCTCATGGAACAGGGTAGGCTTACGGACATCGTATCGCGCGGCGGAGCTTTCATCACCGAGTGGATGCTTTACAACAACAGCGAAAATCCCCTTTACGCCGATTATGACCGGCTGCTTGATATGACGAAAAAGTATGATGCGGCTCTTTCCCTCGGTGACGGTCTCAGGCCCGGTTGTCTTGCTGATGCCACAGACCGTGCCCAGATAAGCGAACTTATCATTCTTGGTGAACTCGTCGACAGGGCACGCAAGGCAGGTGTCCAGGCAATGGTGGAAGGTCCCGGTCATGTGCCGCTTAACCAGGTGGAGACGAACATCAAGATCATGAAGCACCTTTGCCGCGACGCTCCATTCTACGTTCTCGGCCCGCTGGTCACCGATGTTACTGCGGGTTATGACCACATTACCGCAGCAATCGGCGGAGCTGTTGCGGGCATGAGCGGCGCTGATTTTCTATGCTATGTCACACCCTCCGAACATCTCTCTCTTCCGGACAGAGATGCTGTGAAACAGGGCGTTATTGCATCACGTATTGCGGCACACGCAGCCGATATCGCACGCGGTTGGCCCGGAGCACGCGAGTGGGACGACAAGATGAGCACTGCCCGCAAGAACCTCGACTGGGAAGCGATGTACAAACTCAGCATTGATCCTGATCACGCTCGAAGTGTCCGTTCAGCACGGCCGCCCGCAGATGAAAAGCTATGCACTATGTGCGGTGATTTCTGTGCCATGCGGAAAATCAGTGATGTCCTTGGTGTCACGAGAAAGCATTGATGAGTATACGAGAGGCATCCACACCACCGAAAGCTGCACTTATTACCCTCGGTTGCCCGATGAATCAGGTTGACTCCGAGGAGATAATGGGCGGACTTGTGTCTCTCGGGTTCGAGATCGTTCCCGAGGAAAAAGCGGATATCATCGTGGTGAACACCTGCTGTTTTATAGATGATGCACGCAAAGAATCTATCGACACCATCATGTCAATCGCACAATTGAAAAAGACAGCGAACCTCAAGTCCCTTGTCATTGCCGGTTGCCTCGCAGAACGGTACCGTGCTGAACTGGAACGTGACCTCACCGAAGCCGACGCTGTGGCGGGGCTTAAAGACAGGGCGGAAATACCAAATTTGTGCCTTGAACTGCTTAATAATAAACACCCTGAGGACAAGGGATATTCACGCGTAGTAACCGGTCCCCTCCATTCGGCGTACCTGAGGATAGCGGAAGGATGCAGCAACCGCTGTTCATACTGTGCAATCCCGATGATCCGCGGGCCCTACAGAAGCAGACCAGAGGCTGAGATAATCGGTCAGGCTGAAGAGCTCGCTTCTCTCGGAACCCGGGAACTCATGCTTATTGCCCAGGACACGACAGGTTACGGGATCGATCTTGACGATGGCTCTCTCCCGGGTCTGCTCATGCACCTTTCGGAAATTGAGGGCATAGAGTGGATACGGCTGTTATACGCTCATCCGGCTCATTGCTTGGATGTATTGGTCGAGGCAATGGCTAATCTTCCGAAAGTTCTTCCCTATATAGATATTCCGATCCAGCATGTTTCACCATCTATCCTCAAACGGATGGGGAGATTCACACCGCCGGAGAAGATACGAACTCTCATCGACAAGCTAAGGGAGAGCATCGAGGGTATGGTGATCCGAACCTCGCTTATGGTAGGTTTCCCCGGTGAAACCGATGCTGATTTCCGGAAGCTCATTGAATTTGTCGAGGATATCCGTTTCGAGCGGCTCGGCGCTTTCGTGTATTCACGAGAGGAGGAAACTCCCGCCGCTTCTCTCGACAACCAGGTGCCGGATGAAGTTGCGTTCGAGCGTTATGAAACGCTTATGGAAGTTCAAAGCCATATAGCAATGGATTTCCACCGTTCTCTTGTCGGACGCGAGTTTGAGATGATCGTGGATGCTGTGGACAGTGAAACCCGGACATTGGAGGGCAGGAGCTACATGGATGCGCCCGATGTGGATGGGAACATAACTGCAGCGGGAAGCGTTGAAGATGAAACTGCTTTCTGTCGTGTGCGTATAACCGGTGCGGACAACTATGATCTGAAAGGTGAAGTGGTATAATTTTTGTTGAGATAGAAAAATAGTGCTTGTTTCAAAAGATTATTTTTGGTTATCGTAAGGCAGACAGTTTCAACAGATTTCATCGGAATAACGAATCCAAAGGTATACATTAATCAATGGCAGTGGGCATTACAGACATATTTATCCGTGAAAGCGCGGCTCTAGCTCCCCTTGCGGGAATCACCGGTTCTGTATTCAGAAGGATTTGCGTACGTTTTGGGGCAAGACCGGTCATAACCGAAATGATATCTGCTGACGGTTTTATACGGAGTAAGCCGGGAGGTATGACATCGCGCCTTCTCAGGTTTCACGAGTCAGAGCGCCCGATCGGATTCCAGTTTTTCGGCTCTGATCCGGATATAATGGCCGAGGCAGCAAGAAAATCTATGGAGTTACAGCCTGATTTTATCGATATTAACGCCGGCTGTCCGATGAAAAAGATAATCGCAAAAGGCAGTGGTGCCGCACTGCTGACTTCTCCTGAACTCCTTCGCAGTATTGTTGAGAAGGTAACCTCTGCAGTGACTGTACCCCTGACTGTTAAGATTCGATCAGGATGGGACCATACAAGCATTAATGCCGTGGAGGTTGCACGCCTGTGCGAGGGAGCCGGTGCCAACGCCATTATTATCCACCCAAGGGTGAGGAGCCAGGGATTCAGCGGGGCTGCAGACTGGTCGATCATCGGTGCTGTGAAAAAGGCGGTTGCCATATCGGTTATCGGTTCCGGTGATATTAGAACACCCGATGACGCCGCTACTATGCTCGAACAAACGGGTGCCGACGCTGTTATGATCGGACGCCGTGCAATGGGAGATCCCGATATTTTCAGGAGGGTGGCTGAGCGCCTGAGAGGTGCTCTTGTTTCAGAAGAACCGGGGATCGCAGAACGTCTTGAACTCGCACTCACGCACATGAACATGCTCGCCAATGAGATCAGCGAAAGGTATGCCGTGCTCAACATGCGCAAGTTTTTCGGGTGGTATTCCCGTGGAGCGCATGAAGGGGCGGATTTCAGGCGAAAGGTGTTCCGTGCCGGGACTATCGATGATGTCCGACGTATTGTCAGGAATTTTCAGGCCCATGTACAGGAATTCGAAAATAATTATAAACCAGCCAGTGAAATGGTAAAATCATGAAAAAAAGCGAAATCAGCGATATACTTGAACGCCTCACAAAAGGCATGATAAACCTGAAAGAGGCTGAAAAGTTCGTGGAGTCATATTACTTCGGCGATCTCGGATTTGCCAATGTGGACCACCACAGGAGAAAGCGGCAGGGATTTCCGGAAGTGATTTTCGGACAGAACAAAACTACCGAACAGGTCGTGAGCATCGCCGAAGAAATCCTTCGACATGACAGCACAGTACTTGCCACGAGACTGTCCACGGAAACGCTCGATGCAATGAGCGCACATTTCACCGACGGATACCGCAGCGACATCGCCCGAGCATTTGTAGTGGGTATGCTAGAGCCTGATGAAAAAAACACTCATGGAACCATTCTTGTTATTTCGGCTGGAACATCCGATCTGCAGGTCGCTACCGAGGCAGTTGTGACAGCGCGAGCCATGCAAAACAAGGTTGAAACGCTTTTCGATGTTGGTGTGGCAGGTATCCATCGGCTTCTCGCCCGAAGGGATACCATCCTGTCGGCGAGCTGCATCATAGTTGTTGCAGGCATGGAGGGCGCCCTGCCGAGCGTTGTCGGGGGGCTTGTGGATGTACCGGTTGTCGCCTGTCCTACAAGTGTGGGCTACGGAGCTTCCCTTCATGGTCTTGCGGCACTTCTTGGTATGCTCAATTCGTGTGCTTCGGGTGTAACAGTTGTTAATATAGATAACGGTTTCGGTGCGGCTTATGCCGCCGGTATAATAAACAGAACCGGACTTACCGCCTGCGATACGTTTTCGGAGGAATCATGAAAACAGCTTATTTCGATTGTATATTCGGTGTATCGGGAGACATGATTCTTGGAGCGCTTACCGCCTGCGGCGTACCGGTTAACTATTTGAAAACAGAACTGGAAAAACTTGGAGTGAAAGGCTTCGATCTGAAAGAAGAGACGGTCAATTATGGAGGTATATCAGCAATTCAAATCAATGTCACCACCGAGCACCAGCAGGAGCACAGGCATCTATCTCAAATACAGGATATCATTGCTTCCAGCGCTGTTTCCGAAAGAGTGAAAGAACAGGCGATCAGTATTTTTGAACGTCTTGCAGACGCTGAAGCCAAAGTTCACGGGACAACACCCGAGAAAATCCACTTTCACGAGGTTGGTGCGCTCGATGCCATTGTCGATGTTGTCGGTGCATGTATCGGATTCGAGTATCTCGGGATTGAGAAGATGGTATCAACTCCCCTCCGTCTCGGCACCGGAACAGTTAAATGTGCCCATGGTGTCATGCCGGTTCCGGTTCCGGCGGTTTGCGAGCTTACCAGGAAAATACCCGTAGTGAGAACCTTGATTGAAGGAGAAATAACCACACCGACGGGTGCGGCGATTGTGACCACCCTTTCATCGTCATACGATACAGTCGAGCATTTCACTGCCGGGGCTGTCGGATATGGTGCCGGGACAAACGAGCGTGAAGATTTCCCCAACGTACTAAGAATCACAATAGGTGATGTCCCCGGTATGTTCGATACCGATCAGTGCCTGCTTCTTGAGACCAATATAGATGACATGAATCCTGAGGTGTACGGCTATCTTTCTGACAGGCTGTTTGAAGCCGGGGCTAAGGATGTATTTATGAGCCCTGTGTATATGAAAAAAGGACGCCCGGGAACTATTTTAAGTATTCTCACTGATGATTCACTAATTACAACGATCCTCGACATGCTGTTCAGTGAAACTACAACGACGGGGATACGTATCACCCGTGTTTCCCGGAAAAAGCTCAAGCGAGAATCCCGGAGGATTAAAACGGAATTTGGACCGGTTAGTGTCAAAGTTGCGTCAATAAATGGGAACGAGCGATTTATTCCCGAATTCGAGGAATGCGCCCGGATAGCACGCGAGCGTGGATTACCGCTCATAACAGTCTATGAGCGTATAAAAAACAGCTGTTGATACGCGGCTGATTATACATTTCTATTGCCACACATGCGGAATTAATGAACTTCATTATTAAAAGGATCGTTTTTGTGAAAAACGCTTTGTATCTGCTACTTGGTATCGTACTCCTTCCGGTTATCCTGTCAGCGGAAGAGAATAGAACCACCCTTGAACGCCCGGTGCTTTATCTCGCTCAAAACCAGGAAACCTCGAATGACAACTCCGGTGATAGTGAGCCTAAACCTGAAGATTTACCGCTTCCGCCCCCCAAAATCTCCATAACAACTGAAAAACCGTTAAAAGGAATTCCGGGAGAAATGAAACCAGGCAGGCAAAAAAAGGAAATTAAACCTTCACCAGCCCCACAGGAACAGGTTCAACAGACACGGATTTTGGACTTCTCTGCCGTGCAAACAGAAGCAGATTCCGCAAATCAAACAGCAGTTTCCCCACCTTCTGTAACGGTAATCGCACCGTCTGTACCGATATCTACGCCATCCTCAGCAGCATTGACCCCGGCTATAACAGATTCATCGGCGGTAGAAGAGCCGGCGGAGCAGACAAAACCAATAACACAATCCCCTGCAGTGACACAACCGACCAAACCGACCAAGTACTTTGAAGAGCTGTCCTTATTTAATGTTGCCACCGCCAATTTCCGAACCATGAAAATAGTTATTGATGAAGAATACAATACCATGGGGATGGTATATGGTGATGTAAGGGGATACCTGCACAGTTTAAATGCCGATAACGACGGTAATTTCAGGGAAATATGGAAAAGCCCGCCTCTTAATTCGGATGTACGCGGTGTTTTTGTTGAAGATCTCGACGGCGACGGGGAAACGGAAATAGTGGCATACACGGCTGACGGTAACTTCTTTATTTACGGCTATAAAAGCCATGACCTGATTTACCGAACCCCGGAAGGGACGTATCAGAACATCAAATGTATGATCATTACCAATATTGACCGCGATCCCCAGCTTGAACTGTTTTTCATAGGGATACAACCGGGAACCTCTCAGCCTGAAAGCGGTGAAACAGTCGGCAACCTGATTCAGTTCGACCCCAAGACCGAATTCGAAGAATGGACATCATCAGATTTATACTCGGCAACCGACATGGTTATCGGGAACATAGATAATGACGAAGAACAGGAAATAATCCTGAATACAGGGGAAATCCTCAGCAGCCAGTTCAAGACTGTGGAATGGGTAACAGATCTTGAACTCGGAAGCCGTCTGTACCTTATCGACATGGATAACGACGACATACTTGAACTGGTGACCGAATACAACGAGTCTTACGTACGCATCATCGACATGGATCAGCGGCAGGAGAAGTGGTAATGCTGAAAAAATGGTTCATTACTTACTTCTTTTCCACTGATCAATGCTAATCCTTATTTCACCTCCACTATCTCATACTCCGTCGTACAGTCATAATAATCCTCGAGGTATTTTATCATCAGGTAAGGGTTCTTACCGTGGATTCTTTCGAACAGATGACCGTCTCTATCAATAAGTTTGCGGTTTTTCGGGAGTCCGTTTGGGAGAAGGTTTTCCGTCTTGATCATATTAAGCGAGGCTGTATCGATCGCTCCGATGTCATTTCCTGTCAATATACCGATATCGGGTACAAGCGAGGGTGAGCTGAAACCCCAGCAGTCACAGTACACTGTTATCTGGGTTAGGAAGTTGATGAAAAGAAGGTTTTCGGGAGTGAATTTCTTAAGGAATTTTGCGGTGACCTGCGCCATACCGTGGGAGAAATCCTCGAATTTACTGTCTTCCACCGTAATGGCATTTTCAGGGCATATCATAACACAGTGCTGGCAGTATGTGCAATCGTGAAAAAAGAAAGAAATTTCTTTCTTCTCGTTATTCTTCCTGATCGCCTCGTTTGGACAGGCATCGAAGCACTTCAGGCAGTAAGTACACTTTTCCCTATCATGGATCAGCCCGCCCTCGAGACTGTGAATCTTACTCCTCGATCCCCTGGTAACCAGTCCCATTGCAATATTTTTCAATGCTCCGCCGAAACCGCATTGACCATGACCCTTAACATGTGACAGGTCGATAAAGACATCGCTGTCGACAGCCTCACCGGAAAGCCGGACATCGTCAAGGGTTTTGTAACCGATATGCTCTTTATAGTGATAGGAACCATCCCGACCGAAACAAGATACTACAGAGCAGTCGAGCACCTCCTCGGTGTAACCCCGGGCTACTCCTATTTCAGTGTCGGTCTCAAATACTGTTTCCTCTATTATTTTAACGGATTGAGCACTGGCGTTTTTTACCGCTTTCACCAGAATTCGCACAAACACAGGTGGTATGGTAGTGAAACCGATATCCCTGCCAAGATGCATCTTTATAACAACATTTTTATCAGCTACAAGGTTATTAAGATTCAATCTTTTCAGAATACGTTCAAACTTTGCCGGCAGTGTTTTTTCCCTCTCAAGCTTTTCAACTGCGGCATCGGCAAAGAGAAGAGTCGCTGGTTTTC
>JBHPFF010000138.1:0-7954 GCA_042572165.1 Candidatus Latescibacterota bacterium
TCGTAAATTCGAGGAATACAAAACAACCTCAACCTTCGTTAAAGTATATATTGGCTGGTAAAGAAATTGTTTTAAAATAAGTTCTTTCAATTTAGTATTTTAAAAAATTATACTTTACATTACTTATATCTTCCGGTATGTATTCCCGCTCTCAGCTAATATAGTTTCATATTACAGGCAAACCAAATTCCCGATTTAAACTCTAATCGTTCTAATTACAATTACCTCTTTAGAAAGGATTTCATCATGAAACGGCGAGATGTTATGAAAAACCTGGCATTTGGGACAGCAGCGGGAGTTTCCGGAATTCTGAGGGATAAAAATGAAGCTGTTGCGCAAACGTATTCAAATGCAACCAGCGGTCTGCCGCAATTAAAAATAACCAAGGTAAAATGCATTGCTACCGCACCCAACGGGGTGCGGCTTAACGTTGTCAAGGTGGAGACCAGCGAACCTGGGCTTTATGGACTGGGATGTGCTACTTTTCAGCAGCGACCTTCTCCGGTGGTGGCTGCGGTGAATGACTATCTCGACGATTTCTGCAGGGGGAAAGATGTCGACAACATTGAGGATATTTGGCAGACCGCATATATGGATTCAAACTGGCGTAACGGTCCCGTTCTAAATAATGCAATGAGTGGTCTGGATATGGCTTTGTGGGATATAAAGGGCAAGCGGGCAAATATGCCGCTTTATCAACTGCTGGGGGGCAAAAGCCGTTTCGCGGTTAGTTGCTATACTTCTACTTACGGTCGGGATTTTGCCGAATTGGAAGATGGTGTCCAAAAATTAATTGAACGTGGATACAGGGTGGTAAAAATACAAATGAGCGGTGGATATTATAAACAGGATCGTAAGCCACCTTTCAAAGATGCGGGTTTCGGGATGCCTTCCGATAGATATATGAACCCGGTTCCCTATATAACGATTATACCCAAAATGTTCGAACACATCAGAAATAAATTTGGCGATGAAATTGAATTATTACACGATATGGTATATGAACGAATAAATCCAATTGATGCCATTAATGTTATAAAACTACTGGAGCCCTACCGACCGTATTTCATTGAAGATCCAATCGCAGCTGAAGATATTGGATATTACAAAAATCTTCGACAGCAGACAGGTGTTCCTATCGCTCTTGGTGAAGAATTTAATCATCCTCTTGAATGGATAGACATTATTTCAGGTAGGCTGATTGATTTTATTCGGTGTCATATATCCCAGATAGGTGGTATCACTCCAGCAATAAAAATCGCCCGGTTTTGCGAATGGTTTAATATACGAAGCGCGTGGCATGGACCCAACGATGTTTCCCCTGTTGGGCATGCTGCCAATGCACACATTGATCTGGCAATTTGGAATTTTGGTATTCAGGAGTTTAGAAACCAACCGCAGGAAACACATGAGGTTTTTCCAGGGTGTCCAAAATTTGAAAAAGATAAAGAAGGGTATGGTTATATGTACGTTAACGAGACCCCCGGATTAGGTGTTGATTTAGATGAGAAATTAGCCGCGAAGTTCCCCCATAAGCATATTTCTTGGTCAACAAACAGGAGGGGCGATGGTACATCAATAAGGAGGTAGGTAATGTAATACTTTCTAAAAGGATAATGAAAAATTTGATGAATGAAAATTTGCCAAAAAGTTATAGGCATGCATATATCAGCTAACAGTTAAAAATATATAAGGATTATCACAATAATTTCTGAAGCCGAAAATTCCATTTCACGCTGAACCAGGAATAAAAAAGGAGTTGCTGATGAAAATATTGTCCTATTCTGAACCGGCAGGGATATCAGATGAAGACTGATCGTCCCAAACACAAAATAGGGCCATATATTGAACGGATTGAAGAGATCAAAAATGAGCTACCTCGACCCAAGGGTCGAAGTACCCAAGTCTTGATTTATATTAGTCGTCAAACAATTCAAAATTAGCTTTATTGGTAGGTCTCGGAAAAAATCTATAGCTCATTTATCAAATATAAAAAACCGTGATACGGGTATCTATTCAATATTGACGTGTATCCGTTACACCCACATCACCCATGTTATAATTGTTCTCTACGAGCAGTCAGCTCGGTGTAAATACCATGCTGCACGTTAACTGCTTTACCAATCGCTGACCGAACCATCCTCATATCTGTTGGTAGGCAGGTGTCGTTCTGTATATGGATGTGCAGCGGCAATTTTTTCATCAAGATCACAACCGAGACCCGGCTTGTCAGGCAGTGCGGCATATCCATCGGTAATTATAATATCATCACCGTAAAACATATCAATCTCCCATTGTTCTCTTCGACTTGTGCGGCCGGCACATTCCTGAAGAACACAGTTTGGAGTACATGCGGAGACATGTGTGGAAGCCAGATTACTCACAGGACTGGGGCCTGAATGAAGAGCTACATCGATAAAATTGGATTCTGCCATCGCGCCAATCTTTTTTAATTCCGAAATTCCGCCGCCCCAGGCGACATCAGGCCTGACATAATTAACTAGGTGCCTGTATATTATATCCTTAAATCCTAATTTTGTATAGTTGCTCTCCCCTATTGCAAGAGGAACATTCGTATGATTACCTATCCACTCTAATCCGTCCAGATTTTCCGGCAAAACAGGATCTTCAATAAACATAAGCCGATATTGTTCAACAGAATTGGCAAACTCAAGCACCTGAACAGGAGTCATTCTGTTGTGCGCATCAATTGTAATGTCACAGTCATCGCCGAGAGTTTCGCGCATTTTACGGATTTTTTCTACTGCATTACGCAGATTCCATGGTCTTTTAAGTAAATCATCCGGAGCGATGCTCGTTCTGTAGGCGGTGAATCCCTCGACTTTCTCTGTGCTATGACAATATAAGCGGACACGGTTCCTTGCCGCACCGCCAAGCAGTTTATAAATTGGTGCATCTAATAATTTTCCAAGAATATCCCAAAGAGCGATATCTATGCCGCTTATTGCATGATTCGCCAATCCCCCGCGAGTTCTTGGCCAGCGGAATATTGCCTGCCAGAGAAATTCAATATTTGTCGGATCTTCTCCGATAAGGATATGCTTGCGATCCTTGATATGAGCCTCAACAGTATGCTCCATACCTGTTCTCGTGCCCTCCCCCAATCCCGTAACTCCTTTATTCGTATAAATCTTCACATAGACCTTATTTTCCACAAGAAATGTTTTTACATCTGTGATCTTAATCCCCGCAGGAATCTTTGCCGACAGATCCTCGGGCAATATTCCTATCCAAAAAGGTGCTCCCGCAATTGCGATACCTGCTGATTTCAAAAATCCTCTTCGCTTCATTTTTTCCTCCAAAAAGTAAATTTATGAGTAGATTAATTCGACTATATAACTGATGTCCAGGAGTTTAATATATCATGGATTTGGTTTATATGGTTACAAATATTTTAAAACTGACTACTGTGAAGGGAAAATATTCATTCATATTAATAAGAGGTCTGAATATCAATACTGTGCGGATTGTGAATCAGATGATGCAGGCTGGATAGAGAAATTAATTACTGGAATAAAAACAATAAGAAAAATGATTGTTTTATTTATTGTCGTCCTCTTCATTTAATACCCAGATAATTAATATTTATTTATAGATTATTGTATATTGTATCTAAATCAGTTTTAAATTCATTTATATTTTTATATCTATTCGACCTATTTGGGGATAGTGCTTTACTAAGAATCTCATTAAGTTCTGGTTGATTTACAAAATCAGTTAAAGGTTTTGGCCTTGGTATCGGTTTTCCCTTTCTCATTAATAATTTTGCATCTTTTTCATTATATGGGTAATGGTCAGTAATCATAAAATAAAGTGTAGCAGCGAGACCATAAATATCTGCTCTATTATCAACCGGATATGTTAGCCTAGGATCAATTTGCTCAGGAGCTGCAAATCCAACAGAACCTAAAATAGAACTATAAACCGGAACACTTACATCTGTTCTTTTTGATAAACCAAAATCTCCTAATTTTAAGTCTTCAATTTTTCCATTAGGGATCAAAATATTAGTTGGTTTAATATCTCTATGGATAAGTTCCAGACTATGGGTTGCCTCTAAAACTTGGCAAATAATCTTACCAACTTGAACAATATCTTTTATGCTTATTTTACCTTTATACTGTCCTAATTCTTTACCTTCAATATATTCAGTAACTATATACCTCCAACTTATATACCTCTTTTTATACATCTTAGCTATAGTCCTTATTGCCCATGTTCCCACCCTTATATTATTTTCATCATATGTCTCATCAAATTCACCATATCTATAAAATCTAACTAAATGCTTCTCCAAATTATTTCCTAATTTTTTTAAGTTTATGTAAACTTGTCTTGCAGAGAAAGCTTCACCGATAAATCTATTTCTATTACTTAAATTTACATCAGGATCACCTCCATATATCCTTCCAGGGTAAACAATTTTTACAGCACAAGGATGATTTTCTTCTTTTAATCCGTCCAATAATAAATCTGTATGCCCTTTAGCAACAACAGCAAATCCACCAAAGCCTATTATATCTTCCAAATAAATAGGTCTAACTTGTTTTTTAAGATTACGCTTGGCAATCTTAAAAGTGGGCTTGAGTTCTTCTTTCAGTTTATCAAAAAATAAATCTGTATCAGGAATTTTAGTTGTATTATTTTGTTCCATAAGCTAGTCTAGCATAAAATATATTTAATGTTTTCTAAAGTGGAACCTTCGCACTTTCTAACTAATTACAGAATAAATACTTTAATCTTTTACTTTATCAACCAAAGTTTTATTTTTTTACCAGATATATTATAAATATCGAAGCTGACATCACTTTTTTCTGGTAATTGATATTTAATTATTGTAGATGGATTAACCCGGGATTCCCCATATCAAATTCATGAGTAGTCAAAATTCTCCATAATCTTATTGATAACCGAATATAATCTCTTCCAAGTTCTTCAGCAATTATTTTCTTCCTACTGATCGTTATTAGTACGTATATGTTTGATAAACAGCGAAATATCCCATCTGAGAGACACGTATCCATTGAATCAACCTCAACAAAGGTGTAGTTAAAAAGAATAGCATCGCGATCGTTTAATTCGAGACAATATCTCGGCAAAGAGCCTTTTGTCTAGCGCAACCTCAGCCATCAAACAAGGCATACCAAATTTTCTGAAAATATTTTTATTAAAAAACTCTTGACAACTGTAATGTTACAGTGCAGAAACTACTTGGTCATAAGACATTGACTATGACATTACGATATGCTCATCTCGCAGATTCCCATAGAGTATATGCAATTGATATGTTAGAGAAAAGGTATTCAAAACAAAACAATGTGGTTGAGAAATATCTTAGAAAATTCTTAGAAAAATGAGAAGTATATGGTAAGTGTGATCTATTATAAGTTCAATAACAACAATGGAGCCAACGACCCGAATCGAGCTGGTGATCTACTTATTACGAGTTTGCTTCGGAGTGATATTATTTGTAAAAAACAATAATTTATAAAATATGGGTTGCAGGTTTTAGAGCATGATCTGCAACCCATACACAACTATTTTCTGTGATTTGCAGAAGAAATACATAGAGACTGATTATTCGGTTCTATTCCACATTCATAACATACCTTGTTTAAATACAAAATACATTCACTATATATCCCGGATTTCTCTGTTAATAGTTTATAGTTATAGTCTATGGTTTAAGGATCGAATTCAGGATTCACAATTCGTAATTCGTAAATCTTCACCAATCTCATTCTCCTCTCCCTGATGCACTGTTCAGATATTTAAAAAATTCCGTGTTGGTCGGCAGGACAAGAACAGTGTTTTCATCAATAGAGTTTTTATATGCACTGAGCGACCGTATAAACGAGTAAAATTGAGGATCTTTCCGATAAGCGTCGGCATAAATTCTTACCGCTATGGAATCCCCCGCTCCACGTATCTGTTCCGAGACCCGGTATGCCCCTGCCTCTATGCTCCGACGCATGAGGTCTGCTCCGGCTGTGATTATCTGTGATTCCTCTGCTCCCTCGGAGCGGTAGAGTTTTGCCATTCGTCCACGTTCCGCGCGCATACGGTTGAAAACTGCCTCCTTATTCTCATCTGGCAGATCAGCCCGTTTGATTCGAACATCGACAATATCTACTCCGTAGTCCCATGCTATTTTATGACAGCTTGAAGTGACGGAGTCCATTATTGCTTCGCGGTTAATGCTGATTACCTCAGTGAGTGTATGGCGCCCGAGTTCCTGGCGAAGACCGGCATAGATAATGTCATCGAGACGTGCCTGTGCTCCAAGTTCTATATTGAGAGTCCTGATAAAGGTAATGGGATCGCGAATACGCCACTTGGCATAATTGTCTACCAGGAGGTTCTTTTTGTCCTGGGTGTAAATAGCCCGTGGATTCGCATCGTAGTCGAGGAGGCGTTTATCCAGAACTGTAACCTTTTGAATAAAGGGTAGTTTTAAATGTAATCCCGGTTCAGTTATTGCTGGCTCTATTATAGCGCCAAACTGAGTTATAACCACCTGTTCCGTTTCATCAACAATATAAATTGAAGAAATGATAAGAAAAATGACAATACACAGCAAAGCAATCTGGACGTAGTTTCGCACGGTCATTTGGATTCTCCTCCATTCGAATCGCGGGTAAACACTTCGGGAAGCCCAAGTACATTCGTTATGTTCCCCTTTACTTCTGCATCAATGATATATTTCTTAAGACCGGGAAGAATATCTTCCATGGTCTCAATGTATAGTCTTGACCGTGTGACATTAGGCTCCCTTTGATATTCCTTAAAAACTGCAAGAAAGCGAGCTACCTCACCTATGCTTCTCTCGACGCGCTCAAGGCTGTCGGCCTGAGATTCCTTGATCATACGTTCCGCTTCTCCTCGGGCAATAGGGACAACCTGGTTTTCATATCCCTCTGCCTCACGGATCAATCTTTCCTTGTCCTCCCGTGCCGAAGCAACGTCTTTAAATGCACTGTCAACTTCCCGGGGTGCAATTACGTCCTGAAGCTGAGTGTTGATGCATAAAAGCCCGCAGTCATACTTGTCGAAAAGCTCCTGAATTTTATCACGTGTCTCCAACTGGATCGCTTCTTTCCCCTCAGCGAGAGCATCGTCTATGGTATGGGAACCGATGGTCTGCCTGAGAGCTGCTTCTGCGACCTGGTGCACCATACCATCCACATCCCGCACGTAAAATAAATACTTGACTGGATCAGAAATACGGTACTGGACTGTAATGTTTACATCTACAATATTCTCATCACCCGTGAGCATACGGGCTTCCTCCGGCACATCACTGTAAACTGCCGGAGGCCCCTGGTTCAATGTACGGTAGCCGATTTCCACACGCTTGACTTCCTGCACCTGTGGAGTATCCCTCTTTTCAATGAAGGGAATCATCAGGTGAAGCCCCTCGGCTGTTACACGGTTCAATTTCCCGAAGCGCCGTATAACACCCAGTTCACCCGGATCAACCTTGTAGAACCCCAGTGACAGTACAGTAATAATAATAGCGAGAATAACCACAGTGTTTACAGTTTTCGGGCTTGAGAAAAGTTTTCGGATAATTTGTCTTATAATCTCTTCTTGTGTCATAACTTCCCCTTTGCTTCGAAAATAAGTTTCAGGTTTCAGGTTCAAAGTTATAAAACGCTATGTGTTCAGTTTTCAGTGGACAACTTAACCGATATTCCCTATCAGAATTCATTTAAGGTTATATTTGGAAACCATTTAATTTATGATAGAATAATAGTCTTTTTCTCTGTTTCAAACAAGCGTTATAAGTAAATATTTCAAAAATAATTACCAATTTCTCCTGAATAATCACGATCTTTGCGTATAAACTAACCAATTAGAGACATTTATCCATCAATTCATATCAGAAAGTGGCGAATTAAACAGAATAACATTGCTATAGGTTAATCCGAAA
>JBHPFF010000139.1:0-7802 GCA_042572165.1 Candidatus Latescibacterota bacterium
ATATTGGTACGTTCGTGAAGATGAAAAGCACTAAAACCGGTGATACACTGTGTTCAAAGCAAATGCAGATTGAACTGCCTCCGCTGGAATTTCCTGAGCCTGTTATGGATGTTGCTGTTTATCCTAAAACAAAAGGTGACGAGGATAAAGTTGTGCAGGGTCTCATGAAACTTCGAGAAGAGGATCCATCTTTCGTGGTACGAAGCGATCCTGAACTTAGACAGATTATACTTGAAGGACTCGGCGGCTTGCATATCGATGTGATTATTGATCGTTTCAAAAGCAAGTTCGGTATTGATGTTAAATTTAAACCACCGAAAATACCTTACAGGGAAACTATTACGGGTAAATCTGATGACAAATACCGCTATAAGAAGCAAACCGGCGGACGTGGTCAGTATGGTGAAGTTTATTTAAGAATGGAACCGCTTCCCCGCTCCGGAGGATTTGAATTTGAGAACAAAATAAAAGGGGGTGTGATCCCCTCTCGATTCATACCCGCCGTTGAAAAGGGACTCAATGAGTCGATGGGAAGAGGACCTCTTTCCAAGTCAAAAGTTATTGATATCAAGGTAACCCTCTATTATGGTTCTTTCCATACCGTTGATTCATCGGAACTTGCCTTTAAGATGGCAGCTTCTCTATGTTTTAAAGAGTGCTTTCTGAAAGCAAAACCTATTCTGCTTGAGCCTATTTACAACATCGAGGTAAAGGTGCCCGATACATACACCGGAGATGTCATGGGAGATCTATCATCACGGAGAGGCAAGATACAGGGCATGGAACCCTCGGGGATTTTTCAGGTAATTAAGGCGCAGGTTCCGCTTACCGAACTTTACATGTATGCAACCCACCTGCGTTCACTTACACATGGACGTGGTGCGTATACAAGGAGCTTTTCAAATTATGAGATGGTTCCTCCTGACAGTATGCAGAAAATATTAGAAGCTACTACAGAAGAAGATGAATAAATTTTAAAGTTTATTTTAAGGGATTCCTTTCGGGAATCCCTCAAATTCATATAAAACACAATATTAGTAAAAATAACTATTTTTCAAACTCTTCATCCGCCATTGTAATATCTTAGCACCAACCGATTTTAAAATCATTAGGTTTTTTTTCCCGGTCTTAATATATTTTTAATATGTTTTAATGGAAATAGTAATTACCTTTCAATAGATAGGGAGTACTCCTAAATGTCAGGTCATTCCAAATGGGCTACTATACGCCGTAAAAAGGGTGCACAGGATGCAAAAAGAGGAAAAATATTTACAACTATAATCAAGGAAATTCAGATAGCGGCACGTGGTGGAGGAAGTGACGAGAGTTCCAATCCGCGGTTGAGGACTGCCATTTCCACAGCAAAAGCCGCCAATATGCCAAACGATAACATAAAAAAAGCAATTCTTCGCGGGACAGGTGAACTGCCCGGAGTTAATTATGAGGAGGTTCATTACGAAGGATATGGTCCCGGTGGAGTTGCCATTCTGGTCGAGTGTTTAACAGACAATAAGCAGCGTACCGTTGCCGATATACGTCACCTGTTCAGTAAATATAACGGTTCACTCGCCGAAATCGGTGCGGTCTCTTGGATGTTTGATGAAAAGGGTGTTATAACGGTTGACGGTGAATCTATTGATGAGGATACCTTGATGGAGCATGTTCTTGAATCGGGGGCCGAGGATATGGTCGACGAGGATGGAACTTTTCAGGTCACTTGTTCACCCAGGGATTTCTCTTCAGTTCAGGCGTATTTCGATGAAAAAAAAATACACTATGAAAACGCTGAAATTGCCAAAGTTCCTCAGAACACTGTGAAAGTGGAGAAAAAAAACGTAAAAACCCTGATGAAACTCATGGAAGTAATTGAAGATAGTGATGATGTTCAAAAAGTTTGGGCAAACTTTGATATTGACGATAAATATTTGGAAGAAGAATCATAATGTATGAAAGTTCTTGGTGTTGATCCGGGTTTGAGGGTTACCGGTTACGGTTTGATTTATGCCTCTTCGGATGAAATTCGACTGGTGGAAGCCGGGATTATACGGAGCACCTCATCACTGCCGTTGGAGAGGAGGCTCATGGAACTTTATACAGGCCTTGATGAAGTTGTTAAGGAATTCAGTCCAGATGTTCTTGCTATTGAAGAACTTTACTCACATTATAAACACCCCAAAACAGCAGTCACCATGGGACATGCACGCGGGGTGTTTTTTCTTGTTGCCGGCATGGCAAATATCCCGGTGTTTTCGTATTCTGCTACAAAAATAAAAAAATCTATCACCGGTACCGGACATGCTACAAAAGAACAAATAGCACGAATGATTTGTTCCAGGTTAAACTGTGAAGATTTCAACGTAAAGGCCGATGTAACGGACGCTATAGCTGCGGCTTTCTGTCATATGAACGATATTTCCCATGGTGGAGTAGTGTGATTGTAAAGATTACAGGTAAACTGATTTCAGTTTCAGAAGAACGGGCTTATGTGGAAGTTAACGGAATTACTTATACGGTGCTGATTACTCATACTGCGAGAGAATATCTGACTTTGACAGGAAAAACAGGGCAGGAGGTTACACTGTATACTTTTTATTATATCGAAGGAAATGTCGGTATTGGAAATCTTTTTCCACGTCTTGTCGGATTTCTCAATAAAACTGAACTTGATTTTTTTACCCTTCTAATAACCGTCCAGGGATTAAGTGTGAAGAAAACATTGAAAGCACTGGCTGTACCGGTGAAGGACATAGCCAGAGCAATTGAATTGAACGACACGGCTCTGTTGAAAAAACTTCCTGAGATTGGCGGAAAAATTGCCCAGAAAATGATTGTTGAATTGAAAGGAAAAGTGGCAAAATTCGCCCTGCTGCGTGAGGAGGAAATACCTCGTGGAGAACCACTTCCGGGACTTGAACCTGAATATCAGCGTGAAGCCATCGAGATTCTTCTCCAACTCCAGTATACGGAATCGGAAGCAGAGACTCTCGTACACCGTGCAGTCGAGTCCTGTCCTGATATAACAGCGGCAGAGGATCTAATTCAGGAAATATTCAGAAAACAGGTTAAAGCGCAAGAATAAAATGATTTGTTATGGATATGAGTTCATTTTTATTCATGCAATATAATTGTATATAAAAAATCTGGAATGTTCTATGACCCGTGAGAGAATGGTAACCGGAAAGCCCGTCTCGATTGAGGATGAGGCTTTTACTTGGAGCTTGAGACCAAAAACTCTGAGTGAATTTATAGGTCAAAAAGCTATAATCAATAAGCTATCCATCTCACTTGAAGCCGCAAAGATAAGGGGAGAACCGCAGGAACATATTCTCTTGCATGGTCCTGCCGGGCTTGGAAAAACAACGCTTGCCCATATTATTTCCAGAGAAATGGATGCCAGACTTATTTCAACATCCGGACCAACTCTCACAAGAATAGCGGATTTAATGGGAATTCTCACCAACCTTGAAAATGGTGATGTACTGTTTATAGATGAAATCCACCGCCTTCCAAAACCGGTTGAAGAATTCATTTATCCGGCGATGGAAGATTTTAGGGTTGATTTTATTGTGGACAAAGGACCTTTTTCGAAAGTGATCAATGTGCCGTTGAAGCGGTTTACCCTGATTGGAGCGACAACACGGGTAGGATTATTGTCATCACCATTAAGAGACCGTTTTGGTATATCGTATCACCTTGATTTTTATCCGTTTGAAGATATGTTCGAGATAGTGATGCGTTCTGCTAAACTTCTGGGAATTAACATAGACAAAGAAGGTGCAGAGTGGATAGCTAAATGTTCGCGTGGGACACCGCGTATTGCCAACAGGCTTTCACGGCGAGCTAGAGATTATGCCACAGTGAAAGCTGATGGTTTTATTAACGATGATGTGGCGAGAAAATCAATGAAAATGGAGGGAATTGACAGCCGGGGACTTGACGACCTTGACCGTGCTTTTCTCAAAATAGTCATCGATTATTACAAAGGCGGACCTGTCGGGATCGAGGCGATTGCAGCAACATTGTCAGAAGATTCGAACACACTTGAGGATGTTGTTGAGCCCTATCTTCTCAAAATAGGTTTCATTATAAGAACCAAACGGGGAAGAATGGTCAGTCAGGAAGCCTACAAACACCTTGATATACCGTTCAAAGGCACAATTCAGGGCAGTATATTCAAATAACTTTCCGATGAGTATGAAAATAAAAACTTAAAGATATCCACATAGATTTTGCTTGCCGTTTTTTCAGTTCATATTTATATTTATCATCTTAAAAAATCATTTAAAAGGCGGCGTAGCTCAGTTGGTTAGAGCAGTGGAATCATAATCCACGTGTCCGGGGTTCGAATCCCTGCGCCGCTACCATTATTAATCAATAACTTATGGTTAGTTATTGATTTCTTGTTTATTTATCATTTTTCCAACCTACGATGTATATTTCAGTGTAATTTTATGATTATTATATATGTGAATATCGACTTAAATCCGAAGCTCGTTGATAAAAAAACAAAATTAATCATCAAATATATAGAGGTGGAAATATGAAAAAATACTTCATGTGGTGTTTTGTGCTACTGATTGCATCATCATTTAATTTGCCTCACGTATCTTCAGATCAGTTAAGAAAGTCCCCCGTTTCCTATCATATGTCTTTCGACGATCGGAGCTTCTTCGAGGAGGATTTTATCGAGATGTCGGGGAAGAAATCCATCAACGACCGTAAAATCGATTTTCCTGAAGGCAAGTCAGGGAAAGGCATTCGCATGAGTTTTCTTCCTGATCCTCCGGATGCCCATAATATGTCAGGTATTGATTTAGACCTGATAACGGCTGTGATATTCAATACAAGACCGGGTAACACTATGGGCTACAACCAGCCTTTCATCTGGGGAATCGGGAGATGCAATCCGAGGCTAGGAGCTGTTGCTTTCTGGGCGAAGGGTAAACCACCTTATCCGGGGCCTCTTTTTGAGCAGACATCTATCTGCTTCGGTCGTAAAGAACGCGATCTTCTTGGTGTTGTGATTAGGGAGAATGACAAATTTTCAGCCTATATCCGTGATGCACGATACATACGGCATGAAGTGAATTCAGACATCGTATGGAATAGCGATACTTGGAACCACGTTGTCTTCAACTGGGATTGGGCAAACGGTCTCGAGCTATGGCTGAATGGTGAAAAGATCGCCTCGACATGGGGAAAAGACGGGTGGTTCGAGACACTTCCGCCGGGATTGTTTCACCTGCCAATGCCGGGAGTGACTTACGATGAACTAGTTTTATTCGATCGTCCAATTTCAAAACCGGAAATCACCAGTCTCATGACTGAAAACAATGTGCCTGCCGATGAAAAACCAGTCTACAGAAGGAAAATGGCTGATATATCACGCATAGATGATCTTAGCGGTGCGGATAACATCGGCGGACTTCCTGAAGTTACGCCGGACAACGGTCTCAGGATTTCCGAAGTATGGCCCTGTGACGTCTCGGATGGTAAAATACCCGGATGGTATGTTATCGACGGCCGTAATGAAATGGCATGGCCGCACCCGTATGCATTTTTCACTATTATTCCAGGAGATGCCGACTTTCACGCGGAAAAAGTTGATATTAAGACACCGAATAAGAGTCACGTCAACTATGTTACGCTTAACGGAAATCTAACAAATGTAAAAGTGCTGGCCGGCCCAGCATGTATGAGCGAACCGGAAGAGCTTTTTGAAGTACCGCCTGGTAATCGCTTTTTCTATGGATCAACTGTTTCAGCCTCCGAAGGAGCTACATTCAGGATACCGTTCACAGACTACTATGGTGCTCCCGGAGATTTTCAGGGTGATGTGGTGAAACTTCCGGTTTCTGGAGAAAAGCGTATTCATAATGTAGGTCTCTATTATACAAAGCCGGTTGTGGTCGGGATATCTGGCGAACGCTGGGAAATACAACTGACGGATCCAGATTTCGAGGAACGCTACACCTTTGCTGTAAAAGCTCTTACATCCCGTGATGAACGGACAATAGCGCTCGCTTCGTCATTACACAAAAGCATAAGCCGTAAAACAGTTGATATCGGCTACTTCAGCCGTTTGAATATCTTTACCGAACCCATACATGGTGATACCGGTATAACAAAAATTTCGATCACAATACCTGTAAAAACAGCTCGTAAAGAGGAAGCACTGTTCGTTCGTGTCCACGATCCCGCGGTACCCTCGAGACTATGGAACCAGTTTGCTGTTAAGCTGACAGGCTTCGACAGGGACTATAAAACACTGAAGCTGATCATAGACTTCCATGATATCGCTCTCGCCGACGGCGACCGCATGTGGATAGATCTTGGCAGTTCAGGAAAATGCGAACTTAGAATCGGTGACAAAAAAAGCCCGGCTGAACTCATACTTGAAACTGTCGACGTCTGGCAGACTGTCGATGCCTGGGCTGGCAAGGAAATTATATCATCAAAGGCGCAGTACTCGAAGATGTACGAATTCATGCCCTGGCAGTTTACCGGTCGTGATGTATATCTGGATCAGCCATACTGCTATGGAGGGCCGTTCGACATACTCCTGCCCGCGCTTGCAGTACACCGTCTCAAGCCCGACCACTTTGTAGCGAACTTTATGATCAGGATGAGCTCACCGGATTTCAATGACGGCCATTCGATCCATCCTGAAAAAGCGGAACTTGTCACTATAAAAGATCCTCACGGGGCTCCTGAATGGGCTGTATACATGCGGGATTTCAACAGGAAACGTCACGCAATAGCCGACTGGTGGGTAAATCATCAGAACCCGGACGGCCAGGTGGGTGGCGGCTGGAACGACGATACCTTGTTCATGAGTTTTCACCAGGCGGATCTGCCGCTTGACGGTAACTTGAACGCAAAATCCATCATCGACACAGTGCATACGAAGTTCGAGGACACAGGCCTATTCAAAGAGGGATACTGCCGTATTCATCCAATAGACCGTATGCATACAGGAGATTTCATAAGCGAGCGTTACAACACAGTTGTAAACAATCTGGGTCAGGCATACGCCGCCGAGCGGGAAATGGAATCCGCCTGGCGTCTCGATCATCCCGACGAGACTCCGATCAACTACGCTCAGGGCATAGCGTTCAAGTCCTCAGTCAATGTTTTCAAATGGTACTGGGGCGAAGAAGGCCCGGATGAAACTTATGTGTCAAAATCTCTTAACGAGCTTTCGAAAGATTTCCGGTTGTATACGTCACTTCTCGATGATTACTACTTCTATCGCATGACCGAATCGAACGTTCACCGCGACGATTATATTCCCTACGGAGCACCCGATATGTATACATGCATGCTCGGCGGAAAACGCGGTGCACGGTGGGATGCACATCTCAAACTTGCGGTCATGTGGCCATCCGGAGGAGGTCCCGATGTGGCACGTGTAATTCTTCAGGCTGATCACACATCGCTTGAAGCGGCCTGTTATTCCTTCGACGAGAGCAAACGCGATCTTGAGATGCGGCTTTGCCGGATCAAAGACGGCCTCTATCATGTCGGAATCTACGACGATCCTTCAGGATCGGGAAAACCGGGAGATATACTGTGGGAGACGGAACGTTTTCTCAGACGTTTCGATAGAGTAACATTGCCTCTACCTCCGAGAACATCTGTCGTAATAAAGCTGGAGCTTAGAGAGGAACACTACCGCCCGACTGCACTGCCCGATCTCGTGATCGACCCGTGGGATGTCACGCGTAATGGATCAACTGTTACGGTTACAGTGCATAATCTCGGTAATGGCTACGCTGATAATGTAGCGGTATGTTTATATC
>JBHPFF010000140.1:0-7593 GCA_042572165.1 Candidatus Latescibacterota bacterium
GCAGGAAGGTTTGAGCTTTTTCAGATACTCGCGCATTCCCGCGCTTTCAAACTGGAACACGCCGATGGTCTCGCCCCTGCCCATGAGCCCGTAAACCCCGGGATCATCCATGGGAATCCTGTCGATGTCAACATTTTCGCCCCGTGCGTTTATCATGTCCACAGCATCCTTGATAACAGTAAGTGTTCGCAGTCCAAGGAAATCAACCTTCAGGCACCCGATCTTCTCTATATATTCCATTGTATACTGGCTGATGATGGCTTCATCGTCCGGTACTTTGTAGAGCGGGAAATAGTTTGTGCAGGGGCCGGGAGTAATAACGACACCGGCTGCGTGAGTCCCCGCATGGCGGTTGAGACCCTCGAGCACACGAGCATGGCGGAAGAGCATGGCGTAGGTTTCGTTGTTCTTTTCCATCTCCCCGAGTTCCGGAACAGCGTGAATAGCGTCATCAAGTTTTATGTTAAGATCAGTTGGGATTAGCTTTGCAATGGTATCGACCTCGCCATAGGGTATGTTAAGAACTCTGCCGACATCACGGACTACGAGACGCGCTTTCATGCTCCCGAATGTGATGATCTGGCAGACATGGTCCTCGCCGTACTTCTGCCTCACATACTCTATCATTTTGTCGCGGTAGCGGTCGGCGTAGTCCACATCAAAGTCGGGCAAGCTTATCCTTTCGGGGTTCAGGAAACGCTCGAATATGAGATCGAACTGCATGGGATCGAGAGTTGTAATTCCGATAGCATAGGCAACTATAGAACCGCCTGCCGATCCGCGCGCAGTACCGACCGGTATACCCATTTCCCGCGCAGCCCTCGTGCAGTCGTAGATGGCAAGGAAATAGTCGGAAAACTTCATTTTCTTGATGATATCGAGTTCGTATTCGAGACGCTCCCTGTATTTCACAGCATCGTCGCCATACCGCTCAACAATGCCTTTCTCGGAGATATGTGTCAGGTAACTGTCGGCATCACCCTCGAAATCGATTGGTACCTCGAATCGAACCGTATGATGCTCGCCGGTTTTTATTTCGACGTTGCACCGTTCGGCGATGGCAACCGTATTTTCGAGCGCCTGTGGGATACTGGCAAAAAGCTGTTTCATCTCTTCCGGGCTTTTCAGATAAATCTGGCAGGAATTCATTCTCATCCGGTTTTCATCATCGAGCGTCTTTCCTGTCGAAATACAGAGGAGAACATCGTGCGATTCGGCATGTTCAGCAAGGAGATAGTGTGCGTCGTTTGTGGCGACGAGGGGGATGCCGGTCTTTTCGGACAGTGCGATGAGACCCTCGCGCGCTGTTTTTTCCTCGGGTATACCATGATCCTGCAGTTCGAGGAAGAAATTGTCCCCACCGAAAATGTCCCGGTATTCAAGCGCAGCCAGTTCAGCCTCGTCAGGATGCCCCTGCAGGATAAGCTGAGCGACTTCCCCCTTTAGGCAGGCGCTCAGGGCTATGAGACCATCGGCGTATTCCCTGAGCACATCCTTGTCCACGCGGGGTCTGTAGTAAAAGCCATCGAGGTAACCGATTGAGACGACTTTCATCAGGTTACGGTAACCCTGGTCGGTCGAGGCAAGGAGCACCAGATGGTTGGCACCGTCATGGTTGCCTCGCACCTCTCCTTTTGAAAACCGCCCTTCGATGGCAACGTACACTTCCGAGCCGATGATGGGTTTGATACCGGCTTTACGGGCTTTTGTGTAGAATTCCACTGCGCCGAACATGTTGCCGTGGTCGGTAATGGCAACGGCACCCATGTCCCAGTTTTTAGCCGCAGCAATGAGTTCGGCGGGCCTGATTGCGCCGTCGAGAAGCGAATACATGGTATGGTTATGAAGGTGGACGAATCCGCAGGAATTTTCCATTAGTGTACAGCCGGTATGTATGTGTTTATTCTATGTTTTTGCGAAAAATATTAGAATATAGCGTAGTGAGAAAGCTATTGTATACAATATATTGTGTTTTGAAAAAAAATCAAGAGGGGAAAGCGTAAGTTTATAAAATTTTGGTAATAACTTTAAAGCATTAACACATCACCCGCACGAGGAATACCCGCACACCCTGCAAACCTTGCAGCCCTCGGCGTATTCGAGCACTCCGCCGCAGTCGGGACAGACGCCCGCCATTTCACCCTTGAGGCGTTTTCCGGCGACCAGCTCTTTGAGATCCAGTGAGTCCGCATCCTGTTTGAAAAGGGGCAGTTGTGTGGTATTAGTATTGCTGTTCCTGTTTTCAATATAGCGTGCGAGGGCGGTCGCAATACCGTCGGCACAGGACAGGATGAGCTTACCGTTCTGCCATATCGGCGAGGGACACCGTATGCCCTTGAGTTGGGATACGATCTCGTTGAGATTTACTCCGCTTCGGAGTGCAAGCGATATCAGACGACTGATTGCTTCCGACTGGCTGGCAGTGCACGCGCCCGATCTCCCCATCTGGCAGAATACCTCGCACAGCCCGCTCTCGTCACTGTTCACTGTAACGTAAAGGTTTCCGCAGCCGGTGAGGAGCTTTTCTGTCTGGCCTGTTGTTATCTGCGGACGGGGTCTCGGTTTTAATTTTGACCGTCCCTCCGGTTTCACGCTCTTCTCGGTGGTGAGTACCTGCTTTTTCCGTGAGCCGTCGCGATAGATAGTGATCCCCTTAAGTCCCGCTTCATAAGCTCTCATGTAGGAAGCGGCAATATCCTGAACCGTGGCGCTTGCCGGGAAATTAATGGTTTTTGATACAGCGTTGTCTATATGCCGCTGGAACGCCGCCTGAATGCGGATGTGCCACTCGACAGTGATGTCATTCGCGGTTCGGAAGATACGTTTCATCGGCTTGGGGATACCGGGAGTGTGGGCAATACTCCCCGTTTCCAGCACAGCTTTTTCCAGCTTTTTATCGAGTATCCCGACTTGTTCCGCCATCTCACGGAAAACAGGGTGAAATTCGGCAAGTCTCTTGTTTTCCAGCACATTACGGTTGTACGCCAAGGCAAACAACGGCTCGATACCGCTCGAACAGGAAGCAATGATGCTTATGGTGCCGGTCGGCGCGATGGTGGTCGTGGTGGCGTTTCGCAAAGAAGGTTCTCCGCGTTTGTCATAGATACTTCCGTCAAAGCTGGGGAACGGCCCGCGCAGTTCCGCAAGATGGCGCGATTCAGTTTTTGACTCCCTATCAATGAACGTCATTACCTGCTCCGCAGTCTTTTCGCCTTCCTCGGAGTCGTAGGGTATGCCGAGCCGGATAAGCATGTCAGCAAATCCCATTACTCCCAGACCGATCTTACGGTTCCTGCGGGTTTCAGCGGCAATCCTGGCGAGCGGGAATTTGTTAACTTCAATTACATCGTCGAGGAAACGGACGGCAAGATGTGTGACACATCCCAGTCGCTGCCAATCAATAGCCGGTTTTCCCACCTGTTCTGTTATCATACGGGAAAGGTTGATTGAGCCGAGGTTGCACGACTCATAAGGAAGGAGAGGCTGCTCGCCGCAGGGATTGGTGGATTCAATCCTGCCGAGGTGCGGCAGGGTGTTTTTCTCGTTGATGCGGTCAATAAAGAGAATACCGGGATCGCCGCAAGAATGGGCGTTTTCCACGATAAGGTCGAATATTTCGTGGGCTTTCTCCGTTCCGCTGATCTCGCCTGTTCGGGGATTGATGAGATTGTATGTGCTTTTGGTTTTGACAGCTTCCATGAACGCATCGGTCACCGCAACCGAAATGTTGAAATTAGTGAACCGGTTTAGTCTGCGCTTGGAGGTGATGAATTCCCGGATATCAGGATGGTCTATCCTGAGTATGCCCATATTGGCGCCGCGGCGTGCCCCGCCCTGTTTGATCGTCTCGGTAGCCGTATCGAATACAAACATGAAAGAAACAGGACCGCTCGAGATTCCCCGTGTCGAACGTACCACATCGTTTTTCGGGCGAAGGCGTGAAAAGGAAAAACCCGTACCGCCGCCGCTTTTATGGATTATTGCCGCATCCTTGACCGCCTGGAATATGGAATCCATGGAATCTTCGACAGGCAGGACGAAGCATGCGGAAAGCTGTCCGAGTTCACGGCCGGCGTTCATGAGCGTGGGTGAATTCGGCAGAAATTCCCCTGCAGCCATCATGTTGTAGAAAAGCTTTTCCACTCGACCGGTCATCCCGCTGCTGCCCATAAGGTCCTCCGCTCCGGCAATGACCTTTGCCACCCGCAGGAACATGTCGCGTGGTTTTTCGATTACCTTGCCGGAATCATCTTTTTTCAGGTATCGCGATTCAAGCACGGTGAGGGCATTATCCGAGAACCTGAGGGATTCTTCCGGAATTTTTTTATCGACACTGTCGATCAGTTCGGTCGAGGACGGAATAGTGATTTTTTCGGTTATAGATGCGGACATGGAATGCTCCGGATCAGGAGGTTACATCCAAATACTGTGAATAACACCGGGGAGAAGGAATTTCGGACCCTTCTTTCCTGAGACCCTAAATGTGAAAATAAAAAGCCTCTTTCATGTTCTGTTCTACCATCTTTTTTATTGAGCCTGTTACCACACAACCATCAGGATCAGGTGAATACGCCGAATATCCTGTCCCGGTCCCTTCGATAACTATCAAATATTTCATTCTTTTAAACTTTCCTTTTACTTACAACCAGTCTGTTACTTTTACCCCGTTTGTCACTCTGAGCAGGGTGAAGAGTCTCCTGCTAAAGTAAATATTGAGATACTTCACTTCGTTCAGTATGACAGTATAGGATATAAGATTATTTTCTGTGTAGTTGGTTCTGTTAAATACGTATTGATGTTTTATTTTTACAAAGTTGAAATCTGCCGTGTAAATTATTATAATAGATAATTGACAATTTGTAAACAAAAATCTTAATCCGTATGGAAAACTTCTTCCATCTCTGCCCACCATTCGCCTTTTTTCCGGATTTCGAGCGGTTCTTGAAGGGGCGAGCATACTGCCCACCAACGCTGTGTCTCGGGATCACCGGCCATCTTTTTCATGTCTGCATCAAAATCATTGCCCATGTACTCGAAGTAGCTGAACAGCCAGCCGTCCTTGTGGAATATCGAGTAATTTGTGATATTGCACTTCCTGATCATTTCGAGCACAGCAGGCCATACAGTGGCATGAAGACTTTTGTACTCTTCAAGCGAGCCGGGCTTGAGCCTGAGAACCATGCCATAGCGTTTCATTGGCGATACCCCCTTTGTAAATTTTATTATCAAATCGTAATATGCTCAGATGTTATACTTCAAGAAAAGATGTTTTTTTCGTTAACGAGAGATTACGGTATTTGATGATAAATGCAAAAAAAAGTCCGCCTCCTCCAAAGGAAGCGGACTTAACTGTCAAAGAAAATAATATCTTACTTCAGCAGAGTCATCTTGATTGTTTTTGTGAAAGCACCGGATTTGACTGAGCAGAAGTATACCCCTGCTGAGAGCTCAGAAGCATCCCAGACAACCGAATGGCTGCCGGCATCGGTGAATCCGTCAACGAGCGTATTAATCTTCTGACCTGCCACGTTGAATACATCAACAGTTATGTTGCCTGCTTCGGCAAGAGAGAAACTGATCGTGGTGGTCGGGTTGAACGGATTTGGTGAGTTCTGCCCAACAGAGAATGCTGCAGGAGCGTTGTTCTCGACATCTACAGCACCTTCCGAGATAATACCCTTAAAAGAGTCTCTCGCAATATACCAGACACCGCCTGCGTTGAAACTACCCGACAGTTCACCTGTAATCTGAGTGTAACATCCATCAAAGGCGCTATTGGTGTCAACGATCAAATTACCGGCTTTATATTGATCAACTTCACCGGCATAGGAAAAACTACCAATACCGGAGCCGTCAGGAGTTAATGCATCGAATGAGATAACTCCGAAGAAACTAGAGGCTTCAAGTATACCGTTCGTATCGAGAGCGAAACCGTGATTTGAATGGTCGCTTCCCAGCGAACAACATACCCAGGGCTTTTCAGATGTAGCTGAAGACCAGTCGTCCATAATGTAATCGCCGTTCCCGTTCTCCCATCTTACGGTATCTTCTTCGTCATCGAAAAACTTGAGAGGTTCGATTCCGGCACGAAGGCAACAGCAGTGGCACCCGCCGACCACCAGTCCGTTCATGTAGCTGGACTGGCTCATTCCATTGTTCATGAGGCCCGCATAGTTCTCATAATCATCAACAGACTCCCACAGTTCGGAATGATCGATATATCCCAGATATTCTCCACCGTCCACAGTAATATCAACAATATGGAAGTAGTTGCGCACCACTGTTTCCTTGTAATTACACTCAGGAAGGTAGACATAGGTACCATCGTTTTCCTGGTTGAGATAAGAACTGGGTATGCTGAACGTTACATCGAAATTGTCATCCTTCACAGCAGTATCGTTTGGAACCCAATTATATTTTGTCAGTGCGGCGGTAGTGGTATTGGCATTGAAAATGTGGGGGTAGACGATGCTGTGATCTGTTGGATCCACAGTCCAGGCGCCTGAGTAACACCAACGCCACCCTTCACCGGGAGGTACTGAACCGGTCTCGGTAAGATTCTCATCATCAGGATCGTTACCAAGTGTCCATCTCCAATCGTGTTCATACTGAAATGGATTTGCCAGCGGCTGGCCGTCCTCACCGAATTCTATGATCTCAGACCAAGTCTGGGGATCCATACTGTTCGGGTTTGCTTTTATTCGGGGGCTTTGGCTATCAAAAGCCCATAAATAATATGTATATTCACCAGGAGGTACAATTCCACCGTCATTGTCTTTTCCATCCCAGAGAACATGATTGGTTCCAGTAGAGAACTGATAATCGCCCGACAAATAAACACATGTATCAATCTTGTCCATGTAATGCCAGCCAAGATAGCCATTCCTGACAGCAAGTACTTCATCTGCCTTTCCTTTGGTTGACACAAAGAATTTCAATAATCCCGGTGCACCTGTCAAGCTAACAGAAATGTCGAGGGGTGATCCGTCAAATGCGTATGAAATAACTTCATCTCCGCTCAGCCGCATCGGAGTCGGGGCAAAAGTAGCGGCAAAGACAAACGAGGAAACAGCCATAAATAAGGCAAACACAATAATAACTTTTCTCATCATAATTCCCTTTCAGAATAATGTTTTACATTTGCCAGATTTAAATTCATTAAAAAATAATCCCGAAACTTATCACCCCCTTATAGATTTATAAAAAATAATGTGATTTAAGGTTTACAAAAAGTAATAATGCATCTAACTATAACAAAATCTGGAAAAATGTCAATATGTTTTTTTATAAAAATATTTCCGGATGTCTTGTCTCTAAACTTATTTTTATTTATATTTGCTAAATTTTTACTTTGATAAATGCTTCAATTTGCTAATCTTACAATAATGTGTATTTGTCCTGTTATCAATATAAATAAACTTTTTTTATAATTTAAAAGAGTTGGAAGGCTTTTTCAACGATTATTTATAATTTTTTCTTTTTTTATGTGAATGATTTAAATTTGGGGGGAAACCGGTAAATTAACCGGTCTGGAAAAGAAAAGTGGTAATTTTGGAATAATTATTACTACCGAGAGCATATAATTGTTTGCAT
>JBHPFF010000141.1:0-7561 GCA_042572165.1 Candidatus Latescibacterota bacterium
GAATACGGTTACATGGTCAGGCAGTATATGCGTAAAAAACTCAAGGAGGTGTGAGGCGTGAGTAAGCATGTGATTACCTATTCTGCGCCGGGGCGATGCGGAATTATAGGTAATCCATCCGATATGTACGGCGGTTCGGTTATTTCCTGCAGTACGCAGGAACGGGCAACTGTTACAGTTGAGGATTGTGATGGTCTTGAAATCAACGTTGACGGCAATATACGTATTGCCCGCAGTTTCAAAGACCTGCGTCAGGACGGCAATATGTTTGATGCTGTTCTTGCGGCACTCGAATATTTTGAACTCGATGATGCTGGCATTCGTATTACCGTGACATCGGATATTCCACTGCGTGCCGGGCTTTCCGGTTCCACCGCTGTGATGACCGCCCTTGCAGCTGCACTCCTTGAGTGGATGGACATAAAAGGAAGTAAGCCCCTTCATGAAACGGTATGGGGCAGTAAAGCATATAAAAACCGCCACATGCTGGCTGAAATAGTACGTCATATCGAGCTCTATTTCCTTAAAATAGTATGCGGGTACCAGGATGCTTACATGTGTGTGTTCGGATCACTGAACTTTCTCGACTTTCGCGACAAAGAGCACTACCTATCCCTCAATCACGAGCCGCTTGGTACTGTGGAGGAATTGGTTAATATTACTGATCCTATTCCTCTCCTCCTCGCCCATACGGGAGTACAGCGGATATCGGGGGAAGTGCACAAACCTATACGTGACCGCTGGCTTGAAGGCGAAACCACTGTTGTCAAAGCCATGCTTCGCCTTGCCCATATTGCCCGTATGTCGAAGAAAATCATATTTCAGGGCGACTGGGAGCTTCTCGGTGAGGCTATGAATGAAAACCACGAAATCGTGCGTTCTTTAGGCTCATCCTCGGAGGTGAACGAAACTATCATTCAGAAAGCCCTCGATTCAGGCGCTATTGCCGCAAAACTTGCCGGTGCGGGTAAGGGCGGCACCATTATCGCTTTGCACCCTGAACCGGAGAATATTATCGACGCTCTCAAGGAGGCAGGTGTAAAACGAATCCTGTTCCCGAAACCGGTTGAGGGTGTCAGACGTGAATCCACAGAAAAAATCATTACTGATTGAATTTATATTTTACAACCATAGAAGGGAGATTCTCATGAAAGCAATCATTCCCATGGCCGGTTCGGGAACACGTCTCAGACCTCTTACTCACAGCAAACCAAAGGCGCTACTGCCGGTCGGGTCTAAAACCATAGTTTCTCATATTATAGACACACTGCTTTCTATCGGCTGTACCAGACTGGTTCTCATAATCAGTCATGATGGAGCAGCTATTCCCCGCTATATACTTGAACATTACCCAGATATCGAAATCGAAACTGTTATTCAGGAGGAACGTCTCGGGCTCGGGCACGCGGTGAGTCTTGCCCGGGGCTGTGCCGCCGGCGAGGAGATCATCGTGATGTATGGCGATACTATTATCGAAGGTGATATTTCAGGTATTGTCACCCGTGACCTGGACGGTGTCATATCGGTAAAGGAAGTGGTTGATCCGAGGAGATTCGGTGTGGTAGAGGTGGAAAGCGGTATCATTACGAAATTCGTGGAAAAACCATCCGTTCCCAGGTCAAACCTGGCGATTGTCGGATTTAATTACTTTAAAAACGGCGATACACTGTTCGAATGCCTCGATGAGATCATCAAAGATAATATCAAAACAAAAGATGAATTTCAAATCACCGATGCATTTCAACTCATGGTGGAGCGCGGGCTGAAACTGAAACCCCTTGCCATTGAAAGCTGGTTTGACTGCGGAACCCCTCAGACGCTTCTTGAAACAAACCGCCACATGCTCTCAAGGGAAGGTAACTGTGAAAGCCTGTCCGGCTCAATTGTGATCCCCCCGGTATTCATTCACGAGGGAGCAGACATTGTGAATTCCATAATCGGACCGAATGTATCCATCGGGATAGATACGTCCGTCGAGAAATCAATCGTTTCCGACAGTATCATCGGAAGCGGAGCCAGGGTTGCGAACGCCACCATCATCAGTTCGCTCATCGGTGATAATGCACAGTATACTGAACATCCGCGCGTCCTTGCCCTTGGGGACGATTCCAGTCTTGACTTTGATGTCACCTGATAGTACTTTTGCAATTTGACTGCTGCATTTAATCTGATGCTGTTCACTGCATGAGAAAAACATAATGTTATATTCATTTCATGGAGGCTCCGATGGCGATCGACAGACCCAGACCAGATTTTATCGATACCGATATAACCCAGGAAGAATATCCCTACAGGATACCGGAAAGACCCAAAAATCCCCGCAAACTCGACATTGACGACCCTGAACGGGTAAGGCGATACAGGAAGCTCTATGGCGGGTGTCTCTGCGATGCACTGTGGCTCACCGGTATCGTTAACACCATTCTGGATCACGGTCTCAGATCCCTCAGGGAACACGATATCATTGCCGGAAGATGCCTTCCTGTCAAATGGCACTCGCTCGCTCCGGAAACACACATGACCCAAGAGGAAATTGAAGCCCGCTACCGAAAATGGCAGAAAGAGAGCTCCCCTCAGAAGCGCATGATGCAGAGCGTATTCCCCGGGTGCGTTCTCGTGTTTGACACAGGCGGAGATATGCAGGCGGCGCAGTTCGGCGAGATGAGCTGTAATCTAGCACGGTCGCGCGGCTGTGCCGGCGTGGTGAATTCCGGCATGACACGCGACACCCAGTACATATTCAAGCTCGGCGATTTCCCCTATTTCGCGCGTGGCACCACACCCAATTCGTACGGCGGCTGGCGCGTTATCGATGTAAATGTGCCGATACACATCAAAGGACATTTGACCCATTACGTTGTGATAAATCCCGGGGATTTCATCTTCGGCGACGACGACGGTCTCCAGGTCATCCCGAAAGACTTCGTGGACGAGGTACTGATCCGCGCCGAGGAAATCCTCGAATTCGAGAACGTCGAGCGCGAGGCAATACGCGGAGGCATGCCGATCGACGAGGTATATGGTACGTACGGGGATTTGTGATGGAGAAGAGGGGGAATTGGCGGGTGAGGTTTTTTTCTATATATCACAGCTTCTTTATATGAAGTTTAATATAATAATCACGCCAGCCCCTCTTCACGCATTTTCCCCAGGTACTCCATGCAATACTCGTCGATACCCAGAACCGCCCGTGCTGAATATAGTGTTATCATTATGTCTTTTTCTGTAGGGTCGATAATAGCGCCGTTGCATCCCGCCTCCACCAGCATGGTAAGGAATACCTTGTTGAGATTGTTCCTTACGGGGATACCGAAAGATATATTTGAAAGGCCGAGGGAAATGTGGGCATCGGGATACGTTTTTCTGGTGTAGCGGATAGCCTCGAGTATGAATTTTACCTGACCCGGATTGGTCGAAGCCGGGCGCACGAGATGGTCGAAATAAGCCCTGTCGATATGGATTTCATTCCTCCTGAGCAAAGCGACAATATCGTCGGTGATTTTGATACGACCATCATAATCCTCGGGCATGCCATCATCGTTCATGGTCAGACAGATGATACCAGTGGAGAATTCTTTCACGAGGGGGAGGACACGTTCTACGCGTTCTTTTTCCATGGTGAGGGAATTAATGATTGTGCCATCGCGGTTGCAGATTCCGAGTCCAGCCCTGAGCGCTTCGGGGTTCGCCGAATCGAACGAAAGCGGGCAGTCAACCTCTTCAGCAACAATCGAGGTCAGCCACTTCATGTCCTCAATTTCCTTTGAAGGGTCGCCGCCTGCGTTTACATCGATATGTGTAGCTCCTGCCTTCACCTGACGTGCGGCTTCGTTCCTGACAAAAGCTTCGTCGCGCTCCCAGACCTTTGTCCTGATGGATTTACGTGTCATGTTGATACGTTCGCCGATTATGGTAAACATGGCTATCTTCTCTCCTGTTTATTTGGTTGCATGATATCGTTGTTTCATTTCTTCAAATCTGCCGCATGGTCTTTCTTCTTTCATAGCTTTGCGGATGAGCATACAAGCTTTTCCGCATCCGGGTGGAAACGTATGAGCCTAATATTCGGATATTTCAAAAAAATTTCTTTAGCAACAGGAAAAAACAGAATGATACTGCTCTTCATTTGTCAAAAAATATCATAGTGACAAGAATAAAATAATTTAGATATTATACTCAAGTGAGGTCAAGTTATTTTAATACCAGATGTCAAAAGCCTTTAGATTACAATCAATAATTCCAATTATGGTTCTTTTACAGTTTGCTCTTTTACAGATTCCCATATTATATATTGTATATCAGTTACTATAAAAAATCGTGAGAGCGAGCAATGATCCATAAACTATGTATAAAATGTCTTCATTCCTGCAAACAGGAAAACACTGTTAAGATAATCAAGTGTCCCAGATTTCAGAAACGTCTTTCCGATGATGAATTCATGGATATAATCAACGATCTGGGTAACGTGGAGAATGAAGCGGATGAACTGAAAAAGCGGGCACGAAAACTCGTTCAAAACACATTATCGGAAAATAACGAGGCTGCATCTCACAACGATGATACATCCGATATAAATAATATTATATCTGATGACGATATCGTCTAACTCAATAGAATCGCGATGAAAATAATTTTCCATACCATGTTATTTCATTTTTTAATTGCTGTCTGTCTGTTGGTTAATGTCTCTCTCGGATACACCAGTGAAGAATCTAAACCACTTATCAATGAGGTCATGTCATCAAACATAACGTCTGTTCAGGATATGGATTCTGAACTTGAAGATCCCGTCTGGAATTTAAACTTTGTAAAAGAAGTGCGTCTTATTCCGGATTGGATAGAACTTTTCAATCCCGGAAATTCTCCCATCGATTTGACAGGCTACGGATTATCCGATAACTCTGATGATCCGTTCAAATGGGTGTTCCCGTACTGCATTCTTAATCCCGGATATCACAAGCTGGTATATGCTTCTGACGAAAACATAACAGATGTTCCAAATCATCTCGAGACAATAATTTCACAGGGTGATGAATGGCGGTATTTTATTGGAAGTTCTGAGCCGCCTGTAGAGTGGAATCATATTGAATTTGACGAATCCGAATGGTTTTACGGCTCCAGCGGCTTTGGCTATGAAGATGGAGATGATGCAACTATCATACCTCAAACCAACTCGTTATATCTAAGAAAATCATTTGTAATTGATGATGTTAGAAATATTACATGCTGCCTCATGCATATTGATTATGACGACGCATTTGTCGCTTATCTTAATGGAAAGGAAATAGCACGTTCTAATATCGGCCAGGAGGGTACTCCCCCTCCTTATGATCAAGTTGCTTTGGAACCAAGAGAAGCGAGGATGTATGCCGGCGACGCTCCGGAACTGTATAAAATTGAGAATATTCAATCATTTCTGGTGACGGGGGAAAATGTTTTAGCAATTCAGGTGCATAATTTAAGTATATATTCATCTGATATGACAATTATTCCATTTTTGACATTCGGAATGAATGTTCCTCCTCCAGATCCTGAGGGAGTCTCGGATGTTCTGCCAATAACTGTCGAATATTGTCTTCATACAAATTTTAAAATCGGTTCCGGTGGTGAAACGATAACGCTTACAGACAGGAGCGGATCAGAGTGCGATCGTATCGAAACAGGATATATCCCCGGAGATTTGTCCAAGGGCAGGAAGCCTGATGGTGGACCCGAATGGGTGTTATTTGATCAGCCAACACCCGGAAAAAGCAATATTACGCCGGCATTCCAAGAATTCGCTGATATTGTGATGACTGTACCAACCGGAGGATTTTATCAAGGTGTTGTCTCGTTGGAATTGTCGACGAACTCTCCTGATGCGGTGATACGTTACACTTTGGATGGAAGCAATCCTATAGACGTTTCATTTCAGTATTCCTCTCCTGTTGCAATTTCCAGGACGACAATAGTTAAAGCCCAGGCATTTGAGAATGGTTTATTGCCCGGAAATGTAACAACAAATACGTACTTTTTTGCTTCTGATTTCACCTTGCCGGTTATTTCTTTATCCCTCAATCCGGATGATCTCTGGGATGAGGACATTGGAATTTACATAGAGGGCAATAATGCTGATCCCAAAAATGTATACTATGGTGCTAATTACTGGAGGGATTGGGAAAAACCCGTTCATGTGGAATTTTACGAAACGGATGGCAGTCCGGGTTTCAGCATAGACGCTGGGATGAAAATTGTTGGCAGGTCTATAAGAACCTACGCTCAAAAACCACTTGCTATCTTTGCCCGTAGTAAATATGGTTTCAGTGAAATAAATTATCAGTTGTTCCCTGACCTTCCGATTACCAGATTCACGTCATTTGTTCTGCGTAATTCCGGACAGGACTGGAATTCAACGTTGTTACGGGATGGTTTGATGCAAAGTCTTGTTAAAGATCTGGACATGGACATTCAGGAATACCGCCCCGTTATAGTTTTTTTAAATGGCGAATACTGGGGTATTCACAATATGCGTGAAAAGTTGAATGAAGAATACCTGGCATCTCATCATGGTGTCGATCCTGATAATATCGATATCCTCGAGGATCGTTTTAACAGGCCATATGGTATTGTTCTCGAAGGTGATGATGAACACTACAAGATATTAATGGAATTTCTTTCCACTCATAATTTGAGAATCCCTGAAAATTATGAATATGTGAAAACCCTGATGGATGTTGATAATTTCTTGGATTATATGGCTGCACAAATCTATTACGCAAACACTGATGGGCCCGGTCACAATATTAAATACTGGCGCCCCAGAACAACTGATGGAAAATGGAGATGGCTTTTGTTTGATATCGATTTAGGATTTGGTAATAGAATCCTTGGCGGTTCAGCTTCAGAAGCTTTTAAACACAACACGCTTATATATTACACCGATCCCAGCGGACCTGACTGGCCTAATCCCCCCGAATCAACTTTTTTATTTCATAAAATACTGGAAAACCAGAATGGCAAAAATGATTTTATAAATCGTATCTCAGATTATATGAATACTATCTTTTCTTCAACTAGTGTGATACAACGAATCCACGAAATAAAAGCAATGCTCGAACCGGAAATGCCAGATCATATTGCCAGATGGGATGGATCGATACCATCAATGAATAAATGGTATTATAACATACAGGTGCTTGAATCCTTTGCTCGTTTCAGAACAAAATTTGTGCGCTCTCACATTCAGAATGAATTTAATCTGAGCGGAACAGCAAAGGTTAGTCTTTCTATTTCACAATCTGGTGCCGGTAAAACTAAACTGAATACATTGCTAATAGACGATTACCCCTGGGAAGGCACTTATTTTCAGAATATACCAATACGGATTTCAGCATTACCCAGTCCCGGATACAGATTTGCCGGATGGACCGGAATAACTCCTGGAGATTCCGCCTCCGTTTCGGTCGTTCTAACCGGTGATCTGTCGGTGACCGCTAATTTCGAGAAGTTTACAGGAGCATCAAGCACCATAGTCATCAATGAGATCAATTACAATTCTTCGGCTGACTTTAACACGGAAGAC
>JBHPFF010000142.1:0-7353 GCA_042572165.1 Candidatus Latescibacterota bacterium
CAATAAGAAAAACAACGGGCACAACTGAAACAAGTGCCAGTATCTGCATTATATTCGACGTATCGCTTTAAAATGGTTAAACTAATCAACTTCACACAAAATATGAATCCTAAAAAACCTCCTAAAATCCATCCGCCGGTTTTAAATTTAAGTTGAATAATCCGCGCTTCTGCAAAAAGTTCCTCAGCAGTTTTTCCGGAGGCGCGAAATGCGTTGATTTCATCTGTTGTTTCTGTTCTCTTGCCTGAATTTTCGAGTTGAATTTCTTCTGCTAAAGAAACGGTGAAATGTTGACGAGAAAGTGGAATGTACAATCGGGAAATCACCCAGCCGCTGCCTGCAACAATAATTGGCAGAATAATAAATAAAACAGCCAGGTGTGTGATACTTTTTCTACGATTTATCGGCGCTTCCTCTATTGGCTTGTTAATCGCTCCAAATGGACAGGATTCTTCGCACAAGCGGCAGTTGATACATTCCGCGGGCGAAATTGTGGCATGCCATTTTGATAAACGGGACATCCAGTTTAACAGAACGCCATACGGACACAGAAAACGGCAGTAGGGACGCGCGACAACTGTTCCCAGCATCAGCATGGAAACTCCCAAAACGATCATATTGAATGATGCGCCAAACCGGAAAAAACCGACAAACGGATCATATTGGCAGATTACAAATCCGGCGCCGGTCGATGCGAAAAGTATAGCGAGCCCGAGATAAACGTAGGGGATAATTCCCAGAACATGTGCCAGCCACGGTGTTACATTGACCGGTTTCAGAACAACCGTATCCTGCACAGCCCCAAGCGGACAGACTGCCGCGCAGAATGTCCGGCCGAAGAATAACGTAAAGATCAGCGGTAAAGCAAAAAACGCAATAACAGTCAGCGGAATGGTATAACCGGAATTAAAAAGTGCAAGACTTACATTTTGAACCGATCCGACCGGACAAATACAACCCTTTCGAAAAAAACCGAAATAGATGAGGCTGAAAACCATCAATAAAAACATTTTTGTACGAGAACGGAGCCTTAGAGAAAAATAGGAAGCCAGTGAAAGAGCAGCAATTAAAACAAATACGTCGAAAAATTCAATAAATTGAGACCGTGGCACCGGAGACTGTAAAATTGGCCGCGTATAATCTGACTGGAAATCGGGTTTTGGAAAACGTTCCACTGCCTGTGCGAATACCAGTAACGGATTACATAATAAAATAAATAGTGCTGTTACATGCTTTTTCACTCTAACCAACTATATCTCTTAATAATTAAATTTTCTCAACAAGCTTCATTCCTTCTTCGCCTCTATAAATATAAGGAGTACCGGACGGCACACGCCTATAAGCTCGGGAAGGGCAAGACCTTGCAATCGAACACTCGTTACAGTTCACGCATCTGTCATGGCGTACCTGAAGGTGCAATGAACCGTTGCCGAACGATCCGCATCCTTTCACACATTTACCGCAGCCGATGCATAATTTTTCGTCGATAATATATTCGAAATAGGGATCTTCAATAAATGTTCGTTTAATTGCACCGGTTGGACAAAGCTGATTTTCCGCTCCGGTGTCACGAGATTTTGCGCCCGGCTCGAGATACCCGCTGCATAAATCGCAATATCCGCACATCGAGTAGGAATGAACGCATTTCACTGCGGATAACGGTAGCACACAATTGGTCGAACATTTTTCGCATTGGATACAGATATTTGGATCAAGTTGCCAGACCATTTCTTCAGAGGAAGAATTTTTGATTAACATTCCAGACACACCACCAATTGTTAAGCCGGCTATTGTGTTCAAGCTGATACGCATAATATCGCGCCGATTAACCTGATTTTTCGATTCTTCTGCTGCCATATTTACCCTTACTGTTTAGAAGGAGTATTCTGTTTTGATTCTACTGCTTTTGGATCAGTGCAATCAGTAAATTCTGAGCAACTTCTACAAGGTAATTCAATTGCACAAAAATTTTCATCATCTGAATAATGAATTTTCCGCCATCCTAATAATCCGCTGACAAATACAATTCCGCCAAGGAAAAGAGTTTGCAGTCCACTTTTCAGGAATCCTCTCCTCCCGTCACTTTTTTCCGGATTCTTGTTCATTTTCATTATACTCCGGGATTGTTTTTCTCAAAAATCCTTACAGCATTTTTCATCGGATCTAAAACATAAATTCTTCCATTTGAATCTTTTGCAAGGTCGAGACCTTCAGTTCCTTCGATAAACTGGTCGGGCCCTGCGACTACAGATTCAAGATTTCCCAATCTGTTATAAACTTTAATTCTTGCAATACCCTTTTCGCTGGTTATAAACTTTCCATCATTTAAAATTGTAATATGACTTGGATTGCAGCAGCCGCAAAAGCCATCAATTTCCATCGAATACACACCCCAGGAAGATCTCAAATCGCCATCCAAAGTATAATTCTCAAGCGATTGCCGGCCTGGATTCACAACCCAGAGAAATCCATCGGGATCAATGCTCACATCGAAAAAACGACCGGGAATAACACATCCCGGGATATCCTTACTTTCATCTTTTTCTCCAATTCTCAATAAATCATTTCCACTTTTGTCATATTTCCGAACGATGCGATTACCGGCGTCTGCGACAAAGACAAATTCTTCCGAAGAAGCGATTGAAGTAATAAGCGCGTTTTCTCCCAAAGTATCCCACTGAGCTTTTTTGGTGCCGTCACTGTTATAAATCTCGATATGATCGGTCATACCAAGATATATGACGCCATTTTTATCCACATCAAGGCAAAGAGCAGTTTCACTCGTTGATATGGTGGATTGAAGTTTTCCTTCATTATTCATTATTAAAACGTTTTTATCGCCCGTAACATAAATATTGTCTTCAAAACCGACAGCAATACCTGACACCTGTTGAAAGCATAAAGGAATTTGATTGATTTCCGAATAATGCAGCAATTCCGCATCAATTTGTTTGAAGTTTTCAATATTGTATTCAAACGGATTTTCCTGAATAGTTTTGGTATTTTCTGATATTGCCCGATATCCAAAGTATATATTTCCGATGACAGAAATACCTATAATTACCCTTAACAACAGACGATCATTTTTCCTTTTGGGTGTACTCATATTTATATCCTCGAATCTGGTTTGTTAAGCTCGCAACTGGAATACTGGAATGTGTTTGGACCTGCAAAAGAATTCTTGAAAAATCGCACTATTTCTATGAATATACAAATTTCGTGAAATTAAAATTCCAAAGCTCGAACATCAACACAAACCAGACGACGTGAATCTCTGGCTAACAGCCTGCCATTCACAATCGCCATCGGACCCCATGCATCATGGCCATCCAGAATCTTTGACTGCGCTAACTGAATCGGTTCTTTTGTACTTGCTTGCATTACAGTTAACACGCCCTCATCACTTAAAATAAAAAATTTATCATCAGCTGCGAAATACGGCCCCAGACCAAAACGACTTGTCGTTCCACTTGCCCAAACGAGTTTACTAATATCGTCAGGATGATAACATACAAACTGGTTTCGTAACGATCCGGCATCTTTGGGTAAAATCGAAAATAAATGACCATCATAAAAAAGTGGTGTTTGCTGCTCAGAGGCGATGCCCTCTCCCGGTTTTATCTGTTGAACCGATTCAACTGCAAAAGTATCATTCTCAACTTTGATGTTGAGCATCATACTGCCAGCCCCGTATCCCGATGTAACAAAAAGTTTCCCATTTCCAAGATATACCGGTGATGGCGCAACAACATTTTTATTCCATAAATCGGTTTCAAACAAAACTTTTCCAACATTTTCACCTCTTGCCGATATTCCCACAATTCCATCTAATGCGCAATAAACATACATCTCCCTTCCATGAATGGTATAAGGAATTACCGAGGAATGCGACATTTTCCAATTTTTAGGATTAGGCGTTTCCCAGACTACTTCACCAGTTTCACAATTCACCGCAATAATTAACGATTTCCCTCCGACTGCAATTACTGCCAGAGAATCATCTATTAACGGGCACTGACCAGTGTACCACAATGGTATTTCGGCTTCGTATTCTTTTACCAGATCGATACCCCACTTAAATGTCCCGGAGTCGGCATTAACACACATCACGTGGCATTTCGGACCCATGGTAACCACATATTTGTCAGTAACAGCAGGGACAGTCCGAGACATGCCATGATTTCTTTTAACATATACATCATAGCCGCGGCGCCAGATTTCTTTGCCGTCATCAAACGAAAAACAGCGCAACACATCCGCTCTTCTTTCTTCATCATAATCTAAAAGATAAACTCGTCCATTGGCTACAACCGGTCCAGCATGTCCTTCTCCCAAATCAACTGACCATAAAATATTGGGTCCTGCATCACTCCAGTTATCAGCAAGTTTAATTTCTTCTTTACTGATGTTGTTAAAATCTGCACCACGGAATCGCGGCCAACTTCCCTGAATTTCGGATGGTGTTCCATTAAAAGCAGCATAAAGAGCGCCAATAGCAACATCTACACTCTCACCTGACATGGAGGCAGGTCTGTTGTCCATTCCGGGAATGTGCTCGACAAAATCAGCGACCGGATTCATCAGGAGAAACCATGTTAAGAGAATCAAACCTGTAATGGTGGTTCCGGTTATTGAAATGATTTGTATCGTTTTTTCGTTCATTACGATCAATACTGTCTAATAATAAGTAAATATTAAGAACTATAGTTCGAATCTGATTCCAGCACAACCATAGAATTCATCGATGTCGGCTACTTCGAGGAAAAGCCGGCTCGCGCCATACATCTTCCGGGATGTCCCGAACGAGATCGAGACATCAGTTCTATTTCCCTTGTCTATGTACGAATCCTGACCATATAGAGCAGCTGTCAGTGGATCGAAAGGAACCACAAGTTCCCACCACTGACGGTCGATTCCCACGTTTCCGTATATCGCCCAGTTCGAGTCGGAATCCAAATAGCGGCTCGCAAGCAAACCCAAGGTGAACTCGACATAGTGCTCATAGCTTGCGATGTAAGGAATTGCCGTTGCACGGACAGCAAGATCGAACGGGAGGTTAATGGGTAGAGTGTAGCGCATACCGATCTGACCCAAGAACTCGGGATCGAAATAATCAGCATCGTGAACCCCAATATCAGTGAACACAAGGAGTCGTTCGCTGACACCGTAGGCAAGACGGCCTCCGTAGAGAGAGGAAGTCTCGGCCACAAAGGTACTGCCTACGACATGTATGCTGCCATTTCCCGGTGGATCGGCCGTATCGGCAACGCTCAATCCATGTATTTGAGCATTTACCGTTGATGTAGCACCAATTAAAAGAAGAAGCCCAAATAAACATCGCCTTAAAACCATGAAACCTCCTTATTTGTTGTGATTTATCATTTTGAAATTCCGATTTGAATGTAGTGCTGATACAGTTTGAATCACAACACCGGAGGATTGTTGTTACCGTGATTCCCAAAAAAAACCAGGCCGGAACAACGGTTCCTTTTCTTGCCGGATGCAGTATAGATTACCTACTCAGCGGAGTATGATCGTACCTTCGGCAAACACCACCGAGGTCCAGAAGTTATCAATGATGGAGTTTTCATTCAGAACCTTGAACTCGTTTCCGACCTGAAGCACATATTAATCCCTGGGTCATCCAAACAGAACAAGTAAAACTAATAATTTTCGAACATATTTAAATGTCTATTTACTCTTGATATCATAGGCAAACAGCTTATCCGTATGACGAATATATAATCTTCCACCACACACCACCGGATGAGTCCAGTGCATTCCTTTCCCCCCTTCAGGCACTTCGAATGAGCTTACTTCATCATATTTTTCGTGTGTGGCTTTAACCAACTTCATGGTACCTTTTTCCTCCAGGAAATAGAACATATTGTCTGCATAAACCAGAGAGCCTTTCCCCCGTGTTTTCCACATTTGTTCTCCAGTCATGAAATCCAGACAGAACCATCCTCTCGAATCACTCCCTGCCCCGTAAAGATAGCCATCATGCAGGATGACTCCGCCATGATGGTTATCCATAAGAGTCGTCTGCCAAACAGTTTCCGGAATAATCTTTTTTTCTGAAGTTCTAAGTTTAATCAAAATGCTTCCTTTACCGTAACCGCTCGAAGCGAATACATACCCATTGTGATATATTGGATCCGTGACATTATTTGACCGCGAGTTCTCATACTCCACGCTCCAGAGCAGATTTCCTATTTTAGTGTCCACTCCAAAAACGCAATTCGAGGTCATGTTAATGATTTGGAGATAGCCGCCGAATTCCGTAAGAATCGGAGAGCTGAATCCCACAGTTCCCGGAATTTCATTGTTTGCCCATATAAGCTTACCATTCTTTTTATTCAGGCAGATCATAAATTCTTTATTTCCTGCCGGGCTGCAGTACAAACGATCTCCATCAATAAGAACAGATTCCGAATATCCATATTCAGGTATTTCTGCATCGAAAAACTCACGAAGATTATGAAACCATATCTCCTTTCCGGTTCTATAATCAAAGGCTGTCAGCCGACCCATATCACCGAGATGGTACAAAATGCCATTATCGTATGTCGGTGTGCTTCGAGAACCGGTGTATGCCCTGGCATGAGACATGGTTGTTGCCCAGGATTGGCCGTTGGTTTTCTTCCATATCAGTTTACCATTCAGGTCAAAAGCGAATACGTACGTTTGTTTCTCTAACTTGCCGGCAGTAAATAAATATCCTCCAGCGATGGAAACGGAACTATATCCTTCACCCAAGCCCGTAACTGTCCATAACAGTTCGGGACCCTTTCCCGGCCATTCCTTTAGAAGCCCTGTTTCAGCCGACTTGTTGTTACGATACAAGCCGTGAAAACATGGCCATTCGCTTTTTTCTTGCGCCGCGGTTGTTCCCCAAAAAAGACTGACTATGAATCCAAATATAAAACCGGTATAAATACGACTATTCCGAATTCCGATAATTTTATTAAATTTAATTTTGTATTGAGAATTGAGCATTTTCTTTATACTTCCCAATTAATCCTCCTCGTCACTAAAAAACTTTTTCAAATTATAATAATATTATAAATGCCACTCAGTGGTCTAATTAAATACTCTCAACCTCCGGTAATCCCCATAAAATAGACATACCATCAGCTTCTGTCGTCACGATAGTGTCAATTCCCTCCCCGATGATTTGTACTTCTATTCTGCAATACAGTAGAGATATTTATGTCCCCTTAGAAACAATTCATCTCCTACTATCACCGGTGACGCATCAAATTTATCATCCAGAGTGTTTTTCGCCATGACATTGTATTCGGGACCGTGACGAAGTGTCAGTGTGACACCATCCCTGCCCAAAACATATAC
>JBHPFF010000143.1:0-7329 GCA_042572165.1 Candidatus Latescibacterota bacterium
TACAAGTAGACTGTTAAAACAAATTCATGGTACTGCTGTTCACACTGGTAGTGCCCCGAAGGATGTTTCCAGGAAAGTTGATGTACGAAATCAACTTAAAGAGCTCAAGACACAGATCAGACACTGTGTGGAAGTTGAAGATTATGAGCATGCCGCTGAACTTCGTGACCGGATTGAAGAAATAGAAAAGGGAAAAAAACCACATGACCTTTGACAGTATTGTACATTCCGTTCCCGGCTGGGTGAAAGCGGAAGGGGCAGAGACAGGGATTGTGATTTCTTCCCGTGCAAGACTTGCACGTAATCTGGCAGGAGTACCATACGTCAATAAATCGTTCTCTAACATTATTTGCCCTTATGACATCACGCTCATAGGGCAGATAACGAAAAACTTAGTGATGTTGTCGAACAGATTTTGGATGCTGCCGATTTAGCTGGATTTGACCGTAAAAATTTTTTCTGCAATGATGATTTTGACGATTCAAAAAAGGAAATTTTTATAGAAAGGCATTTAATAAGTCCTGCCCTTGCGTCAAAGAAGGGGAACAATGGTGTTCTGGTTATGGATTCCGAGTATTGTTCAATAATGGCAAACGAAGAGGATCATCTTCGTCTCCAATCATTGCGCTCGGGATTTGATCTGATCGGAGCACTTGAAGCGGCAATGGATATTGAAAAAAAACTGTCCCATACTCTTTCGTTCTCATTCTCACGTGAATTTGGGTATCTAACAGCCTGTCCAACGAATATGGGTACTGGTCTCAGGGCATCTGTGTTGATTCATCTCCCCGCACTTATGCTTACCAAAGAAATTCAGCGAGTTATCAACAGTGCAGGTCAATTGGGTTTGGCTGTTCGTGGATATCGCGGAGAAGGAACGGATGTTGTGGGAAATTTGTTCCAGATTTCAAACCAGACATCACTGGGGAAAAAAGAGCATGAAATTGTTCAGGGTATTATTTCGGTGGTAAAGCAGATAATTGATTATGAAAAGCGTGCCGCTGACATGCTGATGAAAGAAGCCAAAACCCAGATCGAGGATAAAATCTGGCGGAGCGTCGGTATTTTAAAAACAGCTCGCGCTTTATCATCTCATGAGTTTATGAACCTCACTTCCGCTGTGAGATTAGGTCTCTATTTGGGGATTTTAGATAAACCGGACATTAAATATATCAATGAACTCATGATAATGACCCAACCTGGTCACCTTCAAAAGCATGTAGGTAAACAACTTGAGCCCACTGAGCGTGATGTCATAAGGGCAAATAATGTTAGAGAACGATTTATTGACGTAATCATTTAATTGTATTATATTACAGAAGCGTAGAATAATTTTTTGTCGTCTTTCGGTTCTTGGAAGGAACGGAATAATGAATAATATGTTTACAGATAGAGTAAAAAAAGTACTTCAGTATTCCCGTGAAGAGTCTGCACGGCTCGGGCATGATTATATTGGTACCGAACATCTTCTCCTTGGTCTGGTTAAAGAAGGTGAGGGTGTGGCTGTTGCTGTTCTGGTTAACATGGGTGTACAGCTTGGGGCGCTGAAGCGATCGATAGAAGATGCTGTACAAACATCTTCCGGTTCGATGGTTATCTCTGATGTGCCGTTTACTCCTATGGCCAAACAGGTGCTTGAGATAGCAGCTCAGGAAGCTCACGAAATGAATAACAATTATATCGGCACCGAACATCTTCTACTTGCACTTACAAAAAATAAAAATGGTATTGCAGCTCAGATTCTCAGCGTGTATGGCACTGATTACAGGGCGGTTAAGGAAGAGGTTACGAGTCTACTTTCGAGCAGCAAGAGGATTCAGAAGTCCGAACAGGAAAAAAATAATTTACCATATATCGAACATTACGGCCGTGACCTGACAGAACTTGCACGTCAGGGCAAGCTTGATCCGATCGTCGGACGTACCAAGGAAATCGAGCGGATGAGCCAGATACTCTCACGGCGTAAGAAAAACAACCCGGTTCTCATCGGTGAGCCCGGTGTAGGAAAAACAGCTATTATCGAGGGTCTTGCCCAGCGTATTGTGGAGGGAAACGTTCCGCAGAATCTTATCGGAAAAAAAATTGTTTCCCTTGATATGGGAAGTATGGTAGCCGGAACGAAATATCGCGGGCAATTTGAGGAAAGGGTTAAATCAATTCTAAGTGAACTCTCCCAGACAAAAGATGTTATCATTTTCATTGATGAGATACATACCATTGTAGGAGCAGGTTCTGCCGAGGGAACTCTTGATGCCTCGAATATGTTCAAACCTGCTCTTTCGCGTGGTGAATTGCAGTGTATTGGAGCGACAACACTTGATGAATACCGCAAATATATTGAGAAAGACGGAGCACTTGAACGACGGTTCCAGCAGATTATCGTTGATTCACCCTCTGTGGAGGAGTCCATCAAGATTCTTAATGGTCTCCGAAGCCGTTATGAGGAGCATCACGGTGTCACGATTACTGATGAAGCCATCGTGTCATCCGTAAGGCTCAGTGATCGTTATGTTTCTAACCGGTTTCTCCCTGACAAGGCTTTGGATATTATAGATGAAACTTCCTCAAGGGTTCATCTCAATAAGATTACATTGCCTGACTATATAAAAGAACAGGAGAAACTTATTTCCGAGACCGAGAAAAAAAAGAATTGTGCTATTGAAGAACAGGATTATGAAACAGCCGCAAAACTCCGTGATAAAGAAAGCAGTCTTAAAGAGAAACTTGAACTTATGAAATCCGAATGGAAAGAAAAGGTAAAAAATGAGGTGGTAACGGTAACCGATGATGATGTTGCCTATGTCACAAGTTTTATTACCGGGATTCCACTCTTTAGACTGGCCAGATCGGAATCCGAACGGCTGCTTTCCATGGAGAAAGAACTCAAAAATCGTATTGTTGGTCAGGATAATGCAATTGAAGCCGTTTCAAAAGCGATAAGAAGATCAAGGGCAGGAATAAAAGATCCCAACAGACCTATCGGTTCGTTTATATTTCTGGGGCCTACCGGCGTTGGCAAAACAGAACTTGTCCGTGTTCTCTCAGAGTATCTTTTTGAAGATCCCAATGCACTCATTCGCATCGATATGTCTGAGTATATGGAAAAATTCAATGTGTCAAGGCTTGTGGGTTCACCTCCAGGATATGTCGGATATGAAGAAGGCGGACAGATCACTGAAAAAGTGAGAAGAAAACCGTATTCCGTTGTACTCCTTGATGAGATTGAGAAAGCGCATCCCGATGTGTTCAATATGCTTTTACAGGTGCTTGATTCAGGTCATTTGACTGACAGCCTGGGCCGGAAGGTTGATTTTAAAAATACTATTCTTATCATGACCTCAAATCTCGGCACCCGTCAGATAGGTCTTGGGAAGAATCTCGGATTTCACACCGCCTCGTTTGAAGATGATTACAAGGCTATGGAAAAGAAGGTTTTGAGCGAACTTAAAAAGACCTTTAATCCTGAGTTTCTTAATCGTGTCGATGAGGTTGTTGTTTTCCAGGCACTTGATCGTAAGGCTGTTTTAGAAATCGTGGATATTTTGATGGATGATGTGAGGAAACGGCTTTCAGAAAAGAATATGGATATTCGTATCACAAAGAAAGCCAAGGAATTCATTGCCGATGAAGGTTACAGTCCCATGTATGGGGCACGGCCACTGAAGCGTGCTATACAGAAATACATTGAAAATTCCCTCGCAGAAGAGCTTCTTGATGGTCGATTTGTGGATGGATCGCTAATTCAGGTGGATATTGGTGATAACAATTTAATATTTAAAGAGTTATCGGATAGATCAAAAGAGGCTCGGAAAAGCTGAAGATTTTTTATATAACACATTTTTGAATACAGCTTGAGTGAAAAGAATATGGCACTAAAGGGCGCTTTATCCTTATAATAAGGTAGAGGCGCTTTTTTCTTTGTGTGAAGATTTTTCTCTAAGTGTGAATGAACTCAGTGTATTAAGTTGAGGTCACATTGAAATCCCGGTCATCGGTTCTCGTAATTATCTCAATATTGGTAATAATCATTGGTTCTATTGTATTTTCTTTCAGGTTATTTCGTATTAACCAGAGGGTGAGAGAATTAATGATTGATAGAGTATCCACGTATTTGGGCGGGGATTTTGATGCAACCTATGTATATATTTTGCCATGGTCAATCGGAATACGAGACGCGCGCCTTAAAATGAAAGATATTCCAGTACAAATAAATGTCAAACGAGTAAGGATAGAATTTGATATTCTGTCGTTTCTTAAAAATAATCTGCAACTTTCTTTCGGAGCGAAGAACATATTTGTAGATGAACCCCGTTTTGTCTGGCATCTGAGTGATACTTCTTCAGTCCCTGATAAATTCAGCCTTGCTGATATACCTGAATTTTCCTTAATAAATTTACCCTTTGTCCAAATAAACATAGTAAAAGGATCTCTTGTCTTTGCAAGAGGCGATTCAACTTTCATTTTTGCAGACAATGTAAATGGATTGCTGGACGGTTATAAATCTACTGTTATGAATCTAAACCTTGAAGGGCGAGTGCTCTCGGAAACCGTGAACACCTCTCTTAATGGAGTTATTGACAGGCAGAATGACTCCGTTGTCCTTGATATTACAAGCTCTGTTTGCGACTTCTCCCGAAAAAAACCGGATATCCTGTCGGGGAATATCACTATTGATTCCGGGCTGCTTGATTATAATCTTCACATTGAAAAAATCGGAAGTAAAAACAGGCTTAATGGCTCATATTCGATTAATAAGGGATCGTTTTCACTTAAAAATACGAATTTTAGGGTAAGCGATGTGGTCATCAAGGGAAAAGTAAATGAGAGCGAAGTTTTTTTTGATTCCGTTACCGGGGAAATCTGGAATGTAAACCCGGAATTATCAGGCAGGTTGCAGTTGAAACCCGAACCAGCGCTTTTTCTTTTCCTTACTGCCAGAGACATTGATCTTGCCACTGTGCTCAAAGAGCTTTATCCCGAACGCGGGGAAAATCCATATGGAAAGTTGAATATATCCTCCACATTTGAAGGTCCGCTCAGAAATCTTATCGTTAAGTTGGATGTTTCTTCCGATAGTTTATGGTTTCGTAATCACCGTTTTGACGATGTTGATGCTGAGATGAGTGTAATTGATGGGAATGCAGCCTTTCATCATTTTAACGTGTCCTGCAGGGGTTTTGAGTTGGAGGGTCATGGAGAAACCTCAAACCTGTTAAGCGACTCTGGAACTGTCGGAGAAGAAAGAAAAACAAAACTTTCCATTACAGCAGTGAACAGTTCTGATCTCACAAAAACATATGAACTGCGAATTGATGGGACGGTTGGTTCTGATATAAGGCACTGTGAAGCCGGTTTTGATCTGAAAATAAATCGTTTGTTCGGTGATATCAGTCCGGGTAATACCGTCCGGGAACTCAGCGGACACTCTGCATCTTCTACGTTGCAGGATAAGCCCAGGATATACGATTTGATAAAAGGAAATTTCTCACTTACAGATGAAGAATTGAAATATTCTTTCGGGAATACATATTTTTCTTTTGAAGGAAATGCCGATGATGTTTTCAATAATGCTGATATTTCTTCAAAGATTGCGCTTGCTGATTTCCCTGCACTGGAATTTATAGGTATAAAAGATAAGGAATTTATTGTTAATGGAGATGGTAATGTTACCGGTCATATTGATTCATTGACCGTTGCAGGTGATTTCCACCTGCTTTCTGGTGAGAATCTAAATTCGCTGCTTTCCGGTAAGGCGGATGTGAGGAATATTCTCAGTAAATCCCGCACTATCATGGTTGATGCCCGGCTTGTGGATCATCACCTTCGTTTTTCCCATCCTGCTGAATGGGGTATTAGCCTGAAAGCAAACACACTCTCGGCTTCGGCTGTTATCGAAGATAAAGGTGGCGCCACGTTGGTGCTTGCAGCTGATTTTGATAAAAGAGATATTTCGGATAATATCGCCCGGGAACACATAGGACACTTTGCGTCCTCTACGTTATCAGGCTACCTTGACCTCGACGAATTTCCACTTGAACGCATCATTGATATTTTCAAGAAAGAAGAATTCAACCACAGAGCCAGGTTTACCGGAAGAGCTGAAATCGGCGGCACGATTGCAGAACCCTTTTTCTTTACCCCTCAAGTTATTCGTGCTGAGGAGTTAAACATCGGCGCACTTGACAGACTTAGCGGTACTGTCAAAGTTTCAGGCAGTCCGGGTGAGCTTACCTTTTCGGATGTGAATATCGAACGCAAGCAGTCACATATATTGCATGCTGACGGCAGGTGGCTTTCCGGAATGCCTTTTATCCTGGAGGCTCAAGGTAAAAATGTGCCTTTTGGTGCTATTGGAGATATTATCAGTGAGAGAAGAAAATGCGACGGTGAAGCCGATTATTCATTTACTATGGTTTTTACAAGAAAAACAGGCACGATAAACGGTAATTTCAATATCCGGGATGGTCATTTTCTGGATGTACCATTTGACAGGGCTTCAGGTGTGCTCGGCGGGGGGTCAGAGGGTTTTCTTGTTAAGGATTTCACTGTTGGCAAAGAAGGTTCCTACTCGGGGAACGGTTATGCCTCGAGCGGTTATTTCTGGAAAGATGTCACAGAAGCTCCCGGTTTGAGAATGCAGCTTGTTTTTGAAGGCAACCTTCCGCTCGTGCTGCCTCATTTAACCGGTGCGATAAAGGAAGCAAACGGGGAATCTCGGCTCACCCTGGAATTCGGGGGCGTCTGGCAGGAACCGGTAATTATGAGTGGTGAACTGGATGTATCCAAAGGAATGGTTAAACCTTCATTTCTTTTTGATGCTGTTACGGATATTAATGTGATACTGAGCATCGATCCCGATCAGGAAACCGCCTCAGGTCACAAGGCTGTTAGAATACGTACTGCATCAGGCAACATAAACGATAAAAAGCTGATAGTCAGTAATATTCATCCAGGTGATGACAGTTGGGAGCGGATAAGCGAAGAAAAAAGGGAACTTCTTACCATTACCCATAGTCAAATTGGTTTAGATTATGGTGTGCTTATGGGGAGGATAGACAGAGGGGAGCAAAGAAATGCTACATTGCAGCTGTCAGTTCCGGGATTCATGGAACAAAAAGAGACAGGAACATTTCTTGTATCCGGACAAAATGACAGGTCGTTTCTCGTTGGTGCCGCAGATGCCGGAGATCATTTAACTCCATACCTGTGTGGAAATATACTGGTGCGTTCAGGTGATATAACATATCCGCTGCTTAAAGTTCCATCTTCAGGTGGGAATACGGATTTTCTAAATGATATTTTTTGGGATTTAACATTATCTGCCGACTC
>JBHPFF010000144.1:0-7313 GCA_042572165.1 Candidatus Latescibacterota bacterium
TGGCAGATAAATATCAACTATGCCGTCGAGAACTTTCAGTATTTCCAGGCGCTCCCACCCGCATGTATTGTATACAAGAGGAAGCCTGAGCCCTTTACCCGCTGCCACATCGACAGCGAGAAGAATGTGCGAAGAGTAATGGGTGGGTGTAACAATATTGATGTTGTGGCATCCGATTTTTTGAAGATCTATCATCATGTCAGCTAATTTTTCAATGCTTGCGGATTCACCCCTTCCTCCCTGGCTGATTTCCCAGTTAATGCAAAAAACGCATATAAGCCCGCAATTGGTGAAAAATATAGTTCCGGAGCCGCCGCGCCCGACAAGAGGCCTTTCCTCGCCGAAATGGGGGTTGTAGGCTGAAACTTCGAGCTGGGAAGATGCGTGGCAGAATCCCTCATTCCCCTTGAGCCGGTTGATTCCGCACGTTCTGGGGCAGAGCTCGCAGCTTTCCATCAGGTTCCACAGGTCTTCCCCTCTTTTTTTCAACTCCCCGCTTCTGTAGAGGCTTAAATAAGCGGGTTCGAAATCAGGGTTGCTTTTTTTACTTCCGGCGCAGTGAGAGATAAATACAGTGCTAAATCCCGAAAATATAAAATACAGGCATGATTTTATAAAATGGTTTCGTGACTGTTTCCTCATGGATATCGTCACCTCTTATCACTAATGTCCAACGGTATGATGGTTGACGGGTCACGCCTCGCTTTCCATATTTTGTTGCTTTGCCTCGATCCGACTTTTGAAACCACGATTCCCTCAATAACATTACCATCCACTTGACCGTCGAACTGCATGGTTGTTATTCTTTTATTATCCTTACCTTCAAACATGAATTGCAACATGTCACCTTTCAGTACCGCATCCTTTATTTGTACTTTTGTGCTGGCTGTGGTAAGGGTCCCGCTTACCTGCTGGAAATGCTGATCCAGTTGAAGATAATACCGTTCTTCATCTGATCCGGATGACAGTGTCCACTCCCATGAACCTGAGATGTTAGCGGGAACAACCCAGAAATAAACTGTGTGATTGTTCCACTCCATATTAACTTCTGTCGTTTGATCCGGTTCCCAATCTCCCATATGATAGTTATGCGACACAACCCGTGTGCCCGGTTTAAGGTAGCGAAGGAGCCTGGGGCGCAATCTGAGATTTACTTCGGAGAGAAGATATAATGCGACAACTGTCGCCTCGCTGAAATCCGCTTCAAAAAGATTCTGTTCAATAAATCGTACTTTCTCGGTCACTTTTGCCTTTTCTGCGTTTTCCCTGCTTTCACTGATTCGTTGAGGATTGATATCGATCCCGACACCGCGGGTGCCTATTTTTTCAGCAGCGGTAATGACAATACGTCCGTCGCCGCAGCCGAGGTCGTAAAGCATATCATTCTCCCTGACATCGGCTATTCTAAGCATTTCTGCTACAACCTCATGTTTAGTCGGTACATAAGGCACATCGTACTCATATTCATATTCCTGCCCAACCACCGGTAGAGGGGAAATAATTAGTAATACAGCGAACAATGTAACTAATGATTTCTGCATTTAACCTCTTTCCTTTCTTACTTAACGAGTTTTTCGCGTACACCTCTCAAAAGCAGAAGGGGTATACCGGCTAGTAAAACACATACGCCTAGTAATGCCCCTTTTCCTGTGTATACGAGACTTGACCGGAGCATATAACAGCAGAACGCACAAAAAATTAGAGGCGTAAGCGGATACAACGGTACACGAAAAGGACGAAAGATACCCGTGTCCTTTCGACGCAGTACAAAAAGTGAAATACCTACCAGAAGGAAAAAGAACCAGAAAACAGGAGCTGTGTATTCCACCATAGTCACAAAACCACTCCTTGTACCGGTGCCGACCAAAACAAGCACAAGAGCAATTGCCCCCTGCAGGAGTAGTGCATTCACCGGTGTACTTCCCCGCTGTTTCCAGTGACCGAGGAAACCAAAGAGTGCAAAATCGCGTCCAAGTGCATAGTTTGTACGAGCACCGGTAATTATCGTCCCATTCATTGTACTTAATACGGCCGTGACAATAAGCAGGCTTACAAAAACAGCACCTTTTTCACCAAGAGACCGGCGCATTAAATCCGCGGCAACCGCCTCCGATCCTGACATGTCTGACAGTCCCAGACCAAACAGAAAAACAAAATTAATAACAATATAAACAGCAGTGATTATTCCAATACTGAAAAACAAAACCCGGATCATATTGCGATGTGGTTCACGGACCTCGGCTGATAAAAAAGATGCCTCGTTCCAGCCGCCGTATGTGAGCAGAATAAAAATCATTGCCATTCCAAGGGAAGAGCGGGAGGGTAAAGATAATGTGTTGAAATGAACTGACGGAGCAGCTGACACAAATCCTGCGACAGCAACAGAAAGCAGGCCGAGCATAATAACGATAATAAGCACCTTTTGTATCCGGATGCCCGGTCGGATACCTGCAATGTTAATAAAGGTCAAAAGGATAATAGTGAGTCCGGCATAAAAGGAAGAGGAGTAACTGCCCAGTCTGCATACTCTGGAAGCATAATCGCCGATCAAGAAAGCAAACATCGTAATTGACCCTGTCTGGATTACGGTCATACGGGACCAAACGAACAGGAATGCCGGAGCGTGACCGAACGCGCGGGTCAGATAGTAATAATCGCCGCCCGTGTCCGGGTACGTTGATGTCAGCTCGGCATAGCACAGGGCGCCGACAAACGAAACAACACCCCCGGTCAGCCAGAGCAGCAAAACTGTCAATTCACTCCCTGAGTTTGCAGCAACGAGGGAAGGAGTTTTGAAGATACCAGCCCCGATGACGACACCTAAAATGATAGCCACCGCATCGGTAACGGAAAGTGTGTTCCTGGATACTGCACCGTTTAGCATGTATTAATCCCCTCTGCAGGAAGGAGTTTTTAACTATAATAAAACAGATGAATACCAGACTATCTTTGATCCGGTAATAAAAAACATGTTATCATTATGTGCGATGATAGTCAACAAAAAAATCGTAGTACTCTTTAAATTTAAACGAATATGTTTCCATGAATATCCCCCATCATGTTTTTTGCCCGAGTTTTCACTTCTTATTCCTGGATGTGAAAATTGAATTTAATAGAGGAAAAAGTAGGTAGTGTAAAGACAGTACATGCACATTACCATATATGGGGAAAGAGAAGGGGTAAACCGGTTACAGTGCAATACATTAATGAGGCGGGATTATGGCAGGGATGTAATTATGGTTTATTTAATTTTTCATTAAAACCGGCTGTCCTGTAGCTTCCAGAACAGCGAGCCACTCCGGCCCGGCGGGATCGAGCTTTTTTCTTGCCGATATCACAGCACTCATTGGGACATAGGTGAATGTATTATTCCAGAGGCTGACAATCATTTTTGTGCGCCCTGACATGGCGGCGTGGACAGCGTTTTGGGCAAGTTGGATGCAGAAAATACTGTCAGAGGCATTAGCGGGGGACGATCGTATTATGTAACTGGGATCTATGTATTTAACAGTTGCTGTTTTCCACCCCGCACTGAAATAAGAGGTGACCCGGTCTCTGATATAGATACCGATGTTTCCGAGTTTTGAGTTGCCGGAAGCATCAAGAGATTTTTCAGTATTTTTATCTTCGAAAAGTTCCTGACCGGCACCTTCGGCGACAACAACCAGGGCATGCTGTCGTTCTTCAAGTCTCCGCTCGAGCACCTTGAGAAATCCGCGGTCGCCATCCATATCGAACGGAACCTCAGGTACAAGTACAAAATTTACATCGCCGTTTGCTATGGATGCCATTGCTGCAATGAACCCGGAATTTCTGCCCATGAGCTTGACAATCGCGACACCGTTATATGCCCCGCGTGCCTCTTCATGACCGGTGCTGAGAACATCCCTGGAAATTGAAACCGCAGTCCGGAAACCGAATGAGCGTTCAACATAAGAAATATCGTTATCTATCGTTTTCGGAATACCAATAATCCCGATTTTGAGTTTTCTTCGTTCAATTTCTTCTGCAATACTCAGTGCGCCGCGCTGAGTGCCGTCCCCACCGATAGTAAAAAGAACGTTAATTCGTTCGCGCTCTAGAAAATCAACGATTTCCTTTGGGTCCTGGTATCCGCGTGATGATCCGAGTAAGGTGCCGCCTTCCCTGTGGATATTCTCAACCATGATGGGTTTAATAGTAATAGGAGGACGGCCGATGCGGGGTACCAGACCGCTGAAACCATACCGGATACCGAACACTTCTTTGACCCTGTATCGGTAGTACAGTTCCATGAAAATGGCTCGTATGACATCGTTCAATCCGGGACAGAGACCACCGCAGGTTACAATAGCCCCGCGGAACATTGAAGAATTAAAATAGATTTTTCCCCTCGGACCGGCAATCTCCATTGAGGGAATCTCAATCCCCTGTGATTGATATTTTTTTATGCTTTCTGCTCTTGGATCATAAACTATACGCTCGTTATCGCTCGTAAATCCATGGGTATTTATCTGAGTTTCCAGATAGTCTTTAAGAGGTGAGTCGTATTTAGGACTACCCAGCCTTTCAATAGTGAAATCAGGGACATCCGGTATTTTTAAACCGGAATCTTTTTTGTTTCTGGACATCTTCCAAACTCCATTTTACCAGTATCTGTTGCATGCTAATGAATAACAATGTCATAAAATAAGAAAAATCACAGGAATTTGCCAGTACTAAAATTCTTCCTCAACCTGTTAGTGGGGAGAAAAAATACCCTTAAAAACCAGTAATTAACAAAAATTTTCTAAATTATGAATTTTCTAAAAAAAAGCGAGACCTTTAAAAGGCCTCGCTTAATCGAATTCTTTATCTTACTTACCAGCCAAGATAGATTTTTATAAAAGTCGTCGAGGTTTTGAATTCTTCGAACTTACGATAGGCTTCATCGTATTTCAATTCATCCTGTGTAAATCCAACTGCCGCCCAGACATTGTATCCAAAGTAATTCGTTTTATTCTGTATTTGGCAGAGATAAATCTTGCGTTTAAAATCGTTTTGAGTCTGGACATAGTCTTTCATCTGAAACTGGAATCCCGGGAAGCCCTGAAGTCCAAGAGTGATATCAGTCTGTGGGGAAATCAAATATTTTAAAGTTACCATGGGTATGCGCATCATGTAATGATCCAGGGGCTGCACAGATTCCGAACGGGCTCTTTTATAGAAACGGAATTTTACACCGGGTGATAATACAAAGTTGCCCCATCTCTTTGTATAAATTATTTTATTCACCATGGCAATCAGGTTGACCTTGTCGTATGGTTGGTATATCATATCGTACATGGTGCCTTCAATCTGCTCGTTAGATTCAAACCGTATATGATTCTGGAGAGTGATTGAAGGAACAGCCCTGATAGTGGAATCAAGGTACAGACGGTTAACCTTCGAATTCTTATATTCAAGTTCATCATAAAACAGAGCACGATCATAACGGCCTCTCATCTTGCCTGGTCCCATTTCCCACACTTCTATCATCGTCTTGTTAACCTGTATATACGGATCATGGATGTTGTCCTGTATTTCCTCGTACCGGTATTCGGCATAGAGATTTCCAACATCAAATACATTGTAATTCATTTGGACCTTGAAATAATCGTTGTTTGTTCTGTCGGATTTACCGACACCTTTCGTATGTGATGTGCCGAGGATAAGGTTCACGCTTGTAACCGGTGAATATCTTCCGAATATGTGATAACCCTGACGGTCGAGGTCATAGGGAGTATCATATTTCATATCATTTTCACGGAAATCCGGAATCAGATTGTTGTTGTAATCATTACCGAACACGAACTCGTCAGGATCAACATCAAACATTAAGAAAGGCTCGTCATAGTCGGGTATCTTATTGTTGTTCTTGTTGTTATCGGGAAGACCGTCATGATCGTCGTCATTACCGGGGAACACACCATCCGGATCCTCATTCTGAATGAGTTTGTATCCCATCGATCTCTGCAGAAGCATCGTATCGGGATACTGGTCATTATCGTCATTATCTTCGATGAGTGCAACTCTGGCAACACTATTACGGGTACTGATTGTACCGAATCCCCATTGCTTATCCGGGAACGGGTAATAATAGTCAAGATAGGGACGGTAGAATTTGCCCATCTTGAAAAGCTCACCGGCAAATCCGAATTTTTCCCAGTTTTTCTCGGTTGTTATATAGTATGAATGATCAATCTGTGAAAAACGCTGCCCCATACGCGGTGCTTGACCTTCGGATACATCAGTCTGTATCCCTTCGCCGGCTTTCCCGCCGGAGAGCTTATAATGACTTGAATTGGTGATATACTCACCCTTTATCCTGAAACCGCGGTAATTGAAATCAGCATCAAATCCATACACTATCTGAGCAACTTGAAAACCGAAATCCAATTTCACTGTGCCAACATTCGAACCGTCTTTTATATTACCATCAGCCTGTGCCCTTGTTACCCAATATGAACTATTATACCACCCCACATTTTTCCCCTGGGTGTCGTGACCGCCAATTGCTTCACGTGTAAAAACCATGGCAGTTTGAATACGATAATCATTCGCAACAGTGGCGACTGCCTGAACACGCTTTAAGTCTTCCCCGGCAGAAGCAAGATCGAATAAGTAGACCAGTGATTTTGTACCGTTCACCTCTATAGGTTTGGCACCTGGTTCCATAAGTTGGTAATATTGGTTCATAAGGTTTAAGTCAATGTTTTTCTCGATATTTTTTGAATTAACACCACTCATATATTCTTTTACGTAGAAATAATCTCCGTATTTACAAGTCTCTTCGGTCATACCGAGAGATTCAATCTGAGGAGCTATACCGAGAGCGGAACTCTGGATATCAAGGTATCTTTTCTCGGATATGTTGGTAATGGCAGTTACACGGTCCCTGGTTACATCATCCATGATGACAATCGGCAGGATATCATCCCGGTATTTGCCGTTAACCTTGATCCGCACATTATAAACAACCGGACCGCCTTCATTGTCACTTGGCGAGTCATCCAGAAAACGAACCGCATAAATAGCAGGGGTCGGAGTAAAAGTACTAAGCGTGCCTTTCCAGGTACCGCCCTTTTCACGGTTGGGCTGAACACCATATGCGCTAGCATACGTTGCACCGAGGGTCAGAGCACCGAATTTCCGGCGGATCTGCCCGCCCCTCAGCATTAGAGCACCTCTTGCCCTGTAGTTATTTATATTTGAAGCGGCTGAAATCTTACTGCTGATAAACCTTAAAGTATTATTGGCACTTTGAAAGTCAATTTCCATACCATCCACATTCGGAAGGCTTAATGTGAGTGGAG
>JBHPFF010000145.1:0-7172 GCA_042572165.1 Candidatus Latescibacterota bacterium
CTATTATTCTATCGGCGAAACCATCGCAATCATCGGGATCGAGCAGATAGCCGTTCACACCGTCCTGGATCTGAAGAGATATTCCTCCCACATCGGAAGCAACCACCGGTCTTTCTTTCCACATTCCCTCGGTTACAGTCAATCCGAAACCTTCACGCAGGGATTTTTGTATAATGACCGAGGCTCTGCTTTGCAATGCATTAACAAGAATGTTGTTTTCAAGTGTGATAAGGATAACATCGTTATTTTCGATCAATGACTTCGCGCTATGTTTGATTTTTTCAAAGATATCAAATCCTTCCGGATCATCGGTCGCCATATTGCCGCACAATACAAGTCTGCAGTCATACTTATCCCTGACCTTTTTGAAAATTTCCACAACACCAAGCGGGTCTTTCCATTTATCGAACCTCGATATCTGTGTTATGAACGGTTTATCAGTTGGGACATTGTTCTTGTTAAGATACTTGCTGATCACATCATCGGAAATAGGTTTATTCTTATGCGTGAGTGGATCAATAGCTGGCTGAATAATTCTGTATTCCAGGGGGAGATTTTTGCTTTTATACTTTTCACTGGAAACGATAACTATATCATATTTGAGAATGTATTGTTTCAAATAATTCCAGACATCTATGTTCGGAGTCGACAGATCAATATGACATCTCCATATCCAGGGCTGTCTTTTTTTGTAGAATTGTATGAGGGGCAACGGCTGGGGATCATGTATTACTACAAAATCGTGGGTGTTAATATGGGTATAGGATGAGAACTGCCTGTTTACCTGTACATAAAGATCTCGTTTCATCTGGGAAAAATTGATTTTTTCACCCTGGAGTGCATTATGGAATTTCTTGGTAATTCCGTAAAAATCCATATTGCCATGAACGGTTCTCCATCCGGCTTCCAGCCCAATGTCATTCATTAGTGGAATCATTGATGCGAGTATTTCAGCAACACCACCACCGATATAAGTGGAATTTATATTGAGTAAATGCTTTCCATAAAGGCTTCTCATCTTCTTACATATAGAACCTATCACATTATCTCCAACAATTTCACGGTAATCTTCGAGCCTAATCATATCATTTCCTTTCCATTTCCCTGAGTAAAGCCCTTACTTCCTGAACTGATTCAACAGTGAATTTTGCTCTTGAAGGGGGCAAACCAACTTTAATTGTATATGCTTGGTCTGAAAGTATGTTAAATATATCCTCATCGGTATGATCATCGCCGGCGGCTAAAATAAAATCAAATTGCTTTCTGGAAATAAATTTAAACACCGCGTTTCCTTTATTTATTCTGGCATTTTTAATTTCAATTACCTTGCTGCCCTCCAAAACACCGAGCCCGAGATTACTGGTCAGAAAGACAAGGTCTTCTTTCAATTCGCGTGCCCGTATAGACGCCAGTTCAGGATTAGCGCCTCGATAATGCCATACAAGCGAATATTCCTTTTCTTCGATCAATGATCCGGGAGTTCTGTCCATGTAGCGTTCCAGCACCGGTCTTACATCTTCCTTCCAGTTATTTACAATAGGCTCGATAAGCTCCCATGAACCTCCCTTTTCTTTTATCCATACCCCATGTTCGGCTACAATTCCAATATTAAAATGCTTGAACCATCTCTCCAGAGTATTTTTGTCACGTCCACTGATTATAAACAGATCATTGCGCGGGTCTCCTGAAAGTTTTATCAATAATCTCAACACCTCTTTGTCCGGGATAGCATCCTCGGGATTTTTCTCAAAATCCCTGAGCGTACCATCATAATCAAGGAGAATGAGCCTGTTTTTGCTTGTGCGGTAATCGTTTATCATTTTTCTCCTGGAGTCCGGGGTAAGTTTCCGTGCAAACAGTTCACGCTCATATTCTTTCAAAGATGTAAGATTTTTTATAAAATCTTCAGCCCATTTTTCGATATCGTAACGCTGTAATCGTTTTTGCATTACCCGGTTATGTTTTACCTGCTCCTTGGCAGGCATGGTTAAAGCATTTTTAATCGAATCGGCTATTTGCTCGATATTGTTCGGATTGACTATAATCGCCTCGCTTAACTCCCTTGCGGCACCAGCCATTTCGCTGAGTATAAGTACGCCTCTGCCGTTGGTTTTCGTTGCTATATATTCTTTTGCAATTAAATTCATCCCATCCCTTAACGGGGTTATAAGAGCAACATCGGAAAGATTATATAATGCACAGAGAGTAGAAAATGGTAACGAAGAATAGAGATACCAGATAGGCACCCATCCAATCATCCCGTGCTTTCCATTGATTCTCCCGATAAGCTCATCTACTTCCCTTTTAAGTTCCCTGTAATGCTCAACCTTCGTCCGAGATGGAACTGCCACAAGGATGAGCATCACTTTCTCCTTATATTTTGGATATTTTTCAAGAAAAAGATCGTATGAATTCAACCGCTGGAGAATTCCTTTCGTGTAATCCAGCCTGTCAACTGATAATATTATTTTTCTTTTACTCACTTTCCTGCGGATTTTTTCAATTTCTTTTTTTACCCTGGAATCCTTTACAGTACCGGCGAATTTATTATAGTCTATGCCCAGGGGAAACGTGTCGACCTTGATTATTCGGCTGCCGATTGTAAGCTTCCCAAGCGAGTGTTCATAACCAAGACGGTTGCGGACACTGCTGAAAAAGTGGTGTACATAATCAAAGGTATGAAAACCGATAAGATCGGCTCCCAGAAGCCCCTCGAGAATTTCCCTGCGCCAGGGAAGTAAACGAAATACCTCAAAAGAAGGGAAAGGTATATGAAGAAAAAAACCTATATCCAGATCCGGTATGCGCTCACGCAACATCCGGGGTAAAAGTAACAAATGATAGTCATGAATCCAGACAATGTCCCCTTTTTTCACGACCTCCATGACTGTATCACAAAACAATTCGTTCACATGAACATAAGCATTCCATAAGCTTTTACTATAAACCGCATGCTGAGTAAAGTAGTGGAAAAGAGGCCAGACGGTTTTATTGCAAAACCCCGAATAGTAACTATCAATATCAGACTGAGAAAGAAACATGGGATAACAGTTATATTCCTTCAACTCTTCCATAATTTTTCTTTTTTCAGCTGTATTGACTTTTTCAAGGGGGATACCAGGCCATCCTATCCACATACCCTCATACGATTTATTTAAAAGAGAACTCATACCTGTAGCCAAACCGCCTACACTTGGCTGCAAACGGATCGTCTGTCCTCTTTTAATCGTGCTGACCGGAAGACGGTTTGAAACAATTATTAATCTGTTCACTTGGAATCCGTGGAAAATTTATGAAGTAGTCAATAAAAGATTTTTCCCTTTTCTCTAATGTATTTTTGTTTATAATATATAATAACATACAATAAAAAATGCAAATATTTTCAGTAATAATCCTGCATTCCCCATTTAAAACTTAAAAAATGCTTTCAAAATATGTCATAACATGTTATTATATAATAAACAACATACGCTTATGACTGGCATATTCTGGTCACCAGGAGGGTGAAAGCATGAAAGTTGGTTTTGATGGAGGAATACAGCTTAAATTTCATGGTGCAAAGGTGACATCTGACGGCGGATTTCTTGCATATCGCGATATTGATCAAGATAGTAGCGAAGATTGTCAGACACAGTAGATACGCCACGTTTCAGATGGCTGAGGTTGAAATAGACAAAAGGTTATTTAACGAGATATTGTCTCGAATTGAACGATTGCGTTGCTATTCTGTTTAACTACACCATTTTGGGGTTGATTCAATGGGTACGTGTCTCAAAAATGTGATATTTTTCTGTTTATCAAGCATATACGTAGTAAAATTGAACGATCAGCATGCAGAAAATACTTGTAAAAAAACCTGGAAGAGGTAATATTCGTTTATCAACAAGATTGTGGGGAATTTTGACTGCTCATAAATTTGATATGGGGAATATCGGCTTATATCATGTATTCACTCTTCTGTTGAATATTTTAAATAATTCTCGAAAGGAATTAATGTGAACGAAATTTGTTTCATAGGTTGCATAGAGGTTAAGGAACTACTCGGTCTGAAAGCAAACGACGAACTGAAGCTTTTAGAACTCATCGAGGAAGTTCCGGTAGATTCAATTTACTATCATACACACGGTTATTTTCTGAGGCACTTTTACATCATTGGACCTTATCCCAATGACTTTGCGAACTGGGTAGCAATCCAGGTAAGAGACAGGGTACTGGGTGAGAAACTGGGTTCGGTCACACCATCACCACAGAAAAGTCTCGAGGATATTAGATTAGAGCTCATAGATATTATTGATCAGCATTTATCAAGTATCAAAATGATACCTAACGTGGTATATGGTCAGCAGTTTCATTTTATGAAATCGCAAATTATTAAAGTGCCGACAGGAATAACGGCAAAAAATCTCGAGGAATTTGTCGACTCATTAAAAACAGTTGATGCAAGCGCTATATACAATCACTTTTTTGAGTCACGACAGCGTGACAGAAAAGGAAGAAGTGATTTTTCACGGTGGTTTAAGGAAGTTCTCGATTTAAAGGAACTTGCAGATAAATTTGAGAGTATTGACAGTTACATGTACAGCCTGGAAGGATTAAGAGGTAAGCTCCTTGATTTATGTTCTTCGGAGTTAGTAAATGAACAATGAAAAAATCACGTTAGAATCATACAGAAATATTGCCCCTCATGGAGTGATCGATCTGATTTATCGTTTAGCAGATAAGTTAAAGGGAAGGTCTTTTTTACATATCAACTCCACCCGTCTTGGCGGCGGTGTTGCAGAAATGCTCCAGCGTCTCATTCCGTTCTTCAATGAACTCGGCGTACCTTCACGGTGGGAAGTTTTAACCGGAACCCCGCTCTTTTACATGACGACAAAGTGCTTTCATAATGCTCTCCAGGGGCATGAACAAATAATTACTCCTGAAATGTACGATGAGTACAAGGATATCAACGAAAAGAATGCCGGGGAAATTCCTCTTGACGCAGACTTGGCCATCATACATGATCCCCAGCCGGCAGCGCTTATTAATCATAAACCTGACAAATCGCGTTGGATCTGGCGTTGTCATATCGATATATCAATGCCCCAGAGACGGGTGTGGCATTTTTTAAGAGAATATGTTTCCCGATATGATGGCGCAATTATTTCACTTCCGAGCTTTGCCCAAAAACTAGCGATAAATCAGTATCTTATATATCCCTCAATAGATCCTTTAAGCGACAAAAACAAAAAACTGAGCAAAAAGCAGGTTAATTCTGTTCTGGATAAGTATACCATACCAAATGATAAGCCTATCATTCTACAAGTATCCCGTTTTGATAAGTTTAAAGATCCTCTCGGTGTTATTGAAGCATATAAAATGGCCAAAAAATTTAATGATTGCTGTCTTATCCTTGCCGGGGGCAGTGCAGCCGATGACCCTGAAGGAATAGCAGTATTGAATGAGATAAAAGAAGCCTCGTCCCATGATAAAGATATTATGATTCTCGATTTACCCCCGGATGCAAATGTTGAAATAAATGCCCTACAGCGAGCGGCAACAATTATTCTCCAGAAGTCAACCAAGGAAGGATTTGGATTGACTGTTGCTGAAGCAATGTGGAAGGGTAAACCGGTAATAGGTGGAGCTGTTGGGGGTATCACTGCACAGATTATTTATGGTGAAACTGGTTTCACCGTTAACTCAATAGAAGGATGTGCCTACCGAATACGCTATTTACTAAATAATCCCTCAATTTCCATACAGATAGGAGAGAAGGCAAAAGACTTTACGAGGAGAAACTTTTTAATAACACGACACCTGTGCGATTATCTCGCTCTCATGTTTACGATGTTTGATATTCGATGAAATTTTGCCTTTAAACTGTTTACCCTGAAGAGAAGATTGTGTACTTTCTGAGTCATTTACTATAGGAACATAACAAACTCAACGAGATTCTCCGTAATAGATGCACCGTTAGATGAGGAGATCGAACGAGGTCTTAAATCCGCAATTAGAGATGTATTAACTTTCTAGGCAATGACTACTATATCCGGGGTAATATAACCTTCCCTATAGACAGCTTAAGCTGAGATAGACTTTTTTTATGCCGATTAATGCAGTTAAAAAAATTATGTTCATTTAAATACTTACGTTTCAACCGGCATTACCATGAGAATAATCGATGCACAGGCGTTTCACCTTAAAGCGCCGCTTGAACAACATTACAAAACAACATTCGGCACCATAACCCACCGTCAGGCTGTCCTGATTATCCTGAAAAACGAGGATGGCACCACGGGTCTGGGTGAAACGTACATTAATTTCCCAACCTGGGCGCCTTTTGGACGGATGGCTTCATACAGGGAAGCTTTTTTCCCGTGGACCGTTGGCAGAAAGATCATTGATATCCAAGTGTTCATGCAGGACTTATGGGAAAATTTTTACAGAGCCTCGCTGCAGGGAAACACTCTGGGATCGACCATTCAGGCAATCAGCGCTGTATCGTGTGCCCTCTGGGATATACAGGCAAAACTTGATAATGTACCGCTTAGAAATCTTTTTTCGACTCAACCCGCACCACGGGTAAAAATATACGGCAGTGGCATCAATCCGCCGTTCCCAGTTGATGCCCTTAAAAAAGGGCTTGATATGGGTATCGATGTTTTCAAGCTGAAACTGGGCTTTGGCGACGAGGCAGACAGAAAAAACATACAGAATTTGAAAAAAATCCTTGGCGCAGGTGTGAGAATCGCAGTAGATGTGAACAGAAGCTGGAGTTTCGACCGGACAATAACCTGGATGGATTTCCTGGAGGATAACGAGATCGTCTGGCTTGAAGAGCCCCTCGACTTGCTGAACCAGCACCGTTACGCCGAGTTGTTTGAACGAACGGCTGTACCTATATCAGCGGGAGAAAATTTTCTGATTCCTCCCGGAACCGATTTTAAAAGAGAAAATGAATGGGGGCTGACATTCAACGAGACGAATCTTGCGCTGAATATTGTCCAGCCTGCTGTTGTCAAGAACTGCTGTTTTTCGGATGCTGTGAGGCTTTTACATCACGTGGAAAAAGCGGGCAAGAAACTGTATCCGCACTTTCTCGGTTCCGCTCCCGGAATGGCGGCATCGGCTCAACTGGCTTCCCTGTCGAACGACCCGCATCTCGAATGGGATATAAATCCCAATCC
>JBHPFF010000146.1:0-7103 GCA_042572165.1 Candidatus Latescibacterota bacterium
ATGGATTCAACGTATCACCCTTGAGCGGTATGAAAATATCGTTGACTACAAGATCACCGTGAAGGTTGATTGGATTGGAATTTTTCCAGTGGTTCACAAAGAGATCTGTATTGACATCTACTTCGGGATCGTATGGCTTGGGATCAAGTTGATAATATTGCGGCAACGGCTGCGTTGAGACTGAAGTCGCAAAAAATAGCAAAAGAGTCGGTAGTAGAGTTATACATCTTTTCATAGTAATTCCTTTTCCAGATATGGTGCAATGACATACGGTAGAACGCAGGTCATGCTCAGAAAGCAGCTGCAACGAACTCAGAATAAGTTGTTAATGAAGCTGATCTCGGGCGTATTGTGTGGCCAGTTCCTCTTTCAGCTGAGCCATCACTTCGGGCTGTTCGCTCGCAAGATCGCGCTGTTCATAGGGATCATCCACTATGTTGTACAGCTCATAAGTACCACCATCCATGGTTCTGCTGCCCTGGTGAATCAACTTCCACCCATTTTTAAATACCGCCTGACGGTTTCCGAGGTTCCAGTAGAAGGTACGGTTTCCTGTCCCGCCGGTTCCTTCGATCGCCGGCCAGGCATTCATGCCTTCCAGGCCGCTTATTCCGGTGATGTCGATTCCTGCGACATAGGCAAAAGTGGGCAGGATATCATATACTATCATAAAATCATCAACTTTCCGCGGCTGGAGGTGCCCAGGCCAGGAGATAACGGCTGGCATCCTTATTCCACCCTCGTAGAGACTGTACTTCATGTCACGGAACGGGCCGCTGTCACCGTATTTACCGTATTCGGTGATCGTGTTGATGGTGGGAACGGGCTGGACATATTTTACCAATCCGGGAGGCTCAGCGCCGTTATCACTGAAGAACAGCACCATCGTGTCCTCCCTGAGTCCCTGCTGTGCAACCTCTTGGAGTATCTGATGCATGCCGTCATCGGCATGGGTAAGCATACCAGCATAGAATTGGCGTGACTCGTCTTCCATGATGCCACGGTAGGGAGCAACCCATTTCTCCTCTTCCTGCATGGGGACATGCGGCGCATTGTACGCAACATAGAGGAAAAACGGTTTCGTTTTATCGCGTTTCTCCCGGAGGAAAGAGAGTGCTTCGTTGGTGATGAGATCAGTGGCGTGGCCTTCCTCCTCCACGTATTCACCGTTCCGGTGCCAGTTTTTCACATCGCCCCAGCTCCGATGAGTATAGAAATCAACACCTGGCCCGATATGTCCATAGGAGTGATTGAATCCATAGGCGTTAGGTGCAAGATCAGGAACGACATTACCGAGATGCCATTTGCCGGACATTGCAGTATCATATCCATTACCTCGCAACATACTGGCGAGGTTCAAACGGTCCCTGGGAATAACTTCATTTTCAGTTGTGGAGCTGACCGCTGATGTCAAACCGAACCTGCTCGGGGGACAGCCTAACATCATCCCGGCTCTTGTAGGTGTACATACAGGATATGTGTAGAACCGATCCAGTTCTACTCCCTCGCGGACCAGAGCATCTATAGTCGGTGTGCGGATTAAGGAACCGTGATATCCAAAGTCGCCCCACCCCGCATCATCGACCAGAAAAATCAGTATATTGGGTCGTTTGTGAGGTGCAGATGCCACATGAGTGTTACAAGAAGAGGTGGCCGCACCAAGCACTGCTGCTGTCATGCCGGCGACACCGCGAACTGAAGATAAAAGGAATGGACGTCGTTTCATTTGCAGCCATCATTTCAGATAGTATCGGGTTTCAATAGTAAATTATGGTAGATATTTCCATGATATTATTATCAGAGTTTCTTTACTATCAAGAACTGTATGTCGTCAAAACAAGTTGGACACTCTGAGTTAAAAGTTAAAGTGTATTAACCTCCCCCCATTCTTTGTACCACCACCAGAGTTAGTCACCCAGCCGTTGTTATGAAATGGAGCAGAGCGAAACCGAACAACAACGGATCATGCAATCCATCTGCCGGCATTATCGCCTCAGAGGCTGGTGGATGATATCCCAACGCACTGTGAGGTCTGATATTATTATACTCTCTTCTCCATCGTTCAACAAGTACTTTCGCTTCCAGTAATGTATCAAAAACTCCCCGATTCAAGACTTCATCGCGCAACTTACCATTAAACGATTCTATATAACCGTTCTCCCAAGGACTGCCAGGTTCAATATAAAGTGTCTTCACACCGACTTTCATCAGCCATCTTCGAATAGCCTTGGCTGTAAATTCTGAACCGTTATCATTACGGATATGCTCCGGTACACCCCGCCGGAAGAAGAGATTTGCATGGCGATACATGACATCATCATGGCTCAGTTTTCTTTCAACATCGACTGCGAGACATTCCCTCGTGTATTCATCCAGAATAGTTAAAAGCCTAAATCCTCGACCGTCCCTTGTCCGCTCATGGACGAAGTCTTATGTCCAGAGATGATTACGCTGCGTGCTCCGTGGTATCGTTAATACTGTGCCCGACGTTCCGAGATAGACAATTCCTGACAGATATAATCAACAGTTCTCCGTCTCTTGGCCGGGCTTAGGAGTTTTTTGATTCATAAGCGAGAGTCTCTCTCAGTATTTGTACGTCCAATTCCTTCTCGGCGACCAAACGCTTGAGACGCATGTTTTCCTTTTCCAGAATCTTTAGGCGTTTTACCTGATTAACTTTCATCCCTCCGTATTCCTTCCGCCATCTGTAATAGGTCTGCTCAGTTACTCCAACTTGACGAGCAGCATTACGAGTGGTCATACCCTCAGCTATAAGGACTTCAACTTCTCTGAGTTTTCGGATGATCTGTTCCGGTGTGTAAATTTTACGCGGCATTTTTGCCTCCTATTTGTTTTTGGCCCAAGACTAACATAATAAATGGACCAGTTTTAGGGGGGCAAGGTCACCCAATTTTATTTTTATTTTAACCTGACAATACTGACCCTTAATATATAAAAAACTGCAAAGTGAATTGTTTTATAGGTAAAATGAAACGTTTTTATTATTTTACTAAGATATATTAAAATCTCTGTCCATGGCATGGACAACAGAAAAAAGAACGAAACAGTCACACAATTTTAATGGAGAATTATGAAAATAAATCATATACGCAATGTAGCAATCATCGCTCATGTGGACCATGGTAAAACCACTCTGGTTGATCAGCTTCTCTACCAGTCAGGAATGTTTCGCAACGAGGATCTCGACAAACTAGCTGGTGGTCAACACGGATTGATAATGGACTCTGATCCGCTTGAACGAGAACGCGGAATAACTATTTTGAGCAAAAACTGCGCAGTCAAATATACAAGCACAGAGGGTGATGAGTATAAAATCAATATAATCGATACACCCGGCCATGCTGATTTTGGCGGAGAGGTCGAGCGTGTTTTAAAAATGGCTGACGGTGTACTTTTGCTTGTTGATGCATTTGATGGCCCGATGCCGCAGACACGCTTTGTTCTTGGAAAAGCACTCGAACATGGATTGAAGCCCATACTGGTAGTAAATAAAATTGACAGACCGGATGCCAGGCCTGATGAAGTTGTCAATGAAGTGTTTGATTTGCTTGTCGACCTTAATGCCTCAGATAATGCACTCGATTTTCCGGTAATTTTTGCATCGGCAAAATCTGGGTGGGCTACTTATGATCTTGATAAAAAGAACGATGATATGCGGCCTGTTTTTGATGCCATTGTTAAGCATGTTCATGCACCTGATGCAGCCTATGATATGCCATTACAGATGCTTGTAACGTCGCTTGACCACTCTGATTTTGTAGGGCGAATTGCTATCGGCAGAATCTTTTTCGGAGATCTCTCGGAAGGACAACCGGTAACCGTCATTGATAGAGATGGTCACCATACACAACAGAAAATTAAGTTGCTCTACCAGTTCGAGGGTCTTGGCAAAAAAGAGGTGGCGACAGTATATGCAGGTGATATTTGTGCGATTGCGGGTCTCGATCCCGTAGATATTGGTAATACTATTGCGTGTCCTGATAAACCCAGTCAGCTTCCTGTAATAGAAGTAGACGAGCCGACAATGCATACGACTTTTCGTGTCAATGACGGGCCGTTTGCCGGTGCAGATGGCAGATCAGTGACAAGCCAGAAAATTAAAGAACGTCTCGAGAGAGAATTACAGAGCAATGTTGCACTTCGTGTGGAATCCGGACGGACATCAGAAGAATTTGTTGTTTCAGGAAGAGGACTCATGCATCTCGGCATATTACTCGAAAATATGCGTCGGGAAAGTTTTGAACTCTGTGTTGGAAAGCCGGAAGTTATCATAAGGGAAATAGATGGGTTGCGTAATGAACCGATCGAACTGCTCGTTGTTGACTGTCCGCAAGAATGCCAAAGTGCCGTAATGAATCTTATCGGTGAACGTCGTGCAGAACTTATTAATATGAATGCCAATAATGGTGATAATTCCTTTGTGCATGTTGAATTCAGGATTCCCTCACGCGGTATTTTTGGGTTGCATACACGTATGATGAATGCAACACAAGGAAGAGCTATTATGCACCATTCGTTCGAACGGTATGAACCAATGCGCGGCTCAATTCCTCAAAGACAGGCAGGTGTTATGATAGCCACTCAGACTGGACAGGTTACAGCTTATTCACTTGATGCTCTTTATGATCGTGGTATGTTTTTTGTCAAACCCGGTGATCAGATCTATGAAGGGCAGATTGTAGGGGAGCATTGCAGAGACAATGATATTACTGTTAATCTCACCAAAACAAAGCAATTAACGAATTTCAGAGCTGCCGGTAAGGATGATGCCTCACGTGTAAGACCACCGCGTGTCATGAGCCTTGAAATGGCTCTTGAATATATTCAGAATGACGAACTTGTCGAAATAACGCCCAAATATATAAGGCTGCGCAAACGATTTTTGAAAGAACCTGATCGTCGCCGCGCTGAAAAAAATAATATTAGGAAGTAAAAAGCGTGTTTCTGATAAATTTGAATCTTTTAAAGTGAGATCTGTTTGAAATTTATTTTATTTAAAAAAATGCAATTGAAATATGGTTAGGGTAAATTTCCATAAATAAAATATAGTTTTAGGTAAAATTAAATGTGTTTAATTCCCTTTCGGAAAGTCCTTCAATTGCGATTGCCCTGCATGGTGAGCCATCACAGCCCTTGATTTTAAGCGGTAGTGCAATAAAAAATATTTTATTCTCATTGAGATTCTCTAAATTGGCAAGACTTTCAACAATTATGATATTTTTTTCCAATAATGTTTGATGTGCCGCTTGATAATTATTGTTGTTGACACTGGGCATATCCATTGCCAGACAGTTGATATTTTTGTCGGTAAAGTATTCGCATGCTTCAACGGTAATGCCGGGAAATTCTGTATAATAATTTTCATCTGGATAGTGCTTGTACCACCCTGTATGAATAATGATGCATGAACTTTCAGTTATCTTATCATCATAACGTTCCAGCTCTTCTTTGGTTATGTTATCCAGAGCTTCTTTATTTGTAAAATCAATTACCCATGCTGCGTTAAAACACTTGTGCAGATCAATCTGATCAACTGTCTTACTGTCATTAAAAAAATGGTATGGTGCATCAATATGTGTTCCTACATGAGAACTCATACAAAGTTGTGAGACATTGTATCCAATAGTATCAATGAAAAGATGAGGGAGAATTGCAGTTTTCGGATCCTGTCTGAATACGGGTGCTTTATCATAGAGATCAAGCGATAAATCAACAATATTTATCATAATGTATATCCATATTTTGAGAATGACAGATTGTATTGCATGATTCTATTTCGAAAAAGTATATTTTATATGATATCATGGTATAATGAACTCTATGATATAATGGTTTATTCTAATATAAATTCAATAATATAACAACGAAAATCATAACTGTCCGGTTAAAATTTGGTAGAATAAAGTGAGTTGTCCTTGTTTTTGAGTTATGAGTTTGAATCTAAATGAACTACCCCAACCCAAGGGTCGAGGTATTCTTTCGATTAAAAGGAATCGTAAGTATTTCAATGAGATAGACATTATCAAGCAGCAATTCGACGACAATGTGTGTCAATTCATGTAGAGAATGTCAGCATTTCGTCTGAAATTTAATGAAAGAGCACAAAAAAATGGTAAGTGATAAATCATCACTAAGAAAATAGTCCATCGAGGGAGAGAAACAAATAGTTAATAAACTGAATTGATAGGAGAATTACCAAAATAAAAAAGACGCGGGTTCGATTCCCGCCGCCTCCACCAATAGTAATCTATATAAACAATAACTTACGTATTGCGAATACCGTCAGTAAATCAAGATTTTATCTCAGTATTATAAAAGAGAGAATTTTCATTTTCTTTAATATGTTTCATTAATCCAAAAATTTTTACCACCTCACCAAAACATACTCAACCCCACCTTCACCCCTCGCATAATGCTTGATTTACTTCTCTGTAATATCAAATCCTTTTCCCACTACCAGTGCCACAATTTTTGAATACGTATAATGCATCCCAAAAACCGGACAGAAAAATAAGGTGTGAAATCTCCTTGAGAATGTAGTATAATTCTACAGGAAACGAGATAAAAACGGAGGATTAAAATGAAAGAAAGCTTGAAAAAACATGCAGACAGGAAAGTTAATTTGGAAAGAAGGAAATTCGGTAAATTAGCCCTGGCTGGTGCCCTTGGAGGAAAAGTTTTACTATCGAATGCAGGGAAGGTATGTGCAAAAGGCAACAAATGGTCAGCGACAGGACTCAAACTTGGTGTAAGCCACCAGCGCCTTGCACATCTTAACGAACAGCATTTAAACTATCTGAAACAAATGGGAGTGGAATACCTTGAAATCCGTATACCAAGCGATCAGAGTTCCTATAATGAGATTGTCGATATCCGCCGGAAAGTTGAAGATGCCGGGCTTAAAGTATATGAAATTATGCTTAGAGACAAGTTTATGTTTAAAGAATCAGCTTTGGGACACGATGGCAAAGATGAAGAAATAAAACTTTTCCGGAGATTTATCAGAGATCTCGGCAGGGCAGGTATTGACTGCACGACGTATTGTTGGTACTTCGGAAGTGTATATTCAACGGGCTCAACGA
>JBHPFF010000147.1:0-6858 GCA_042572165.1 Candidatus Latescibacterota bacterium
TATAAAGATTTTCAATTACCATTTCAATCAATTTCATAATCATTTATTACATTAAATGTTTTAATATATATTTATTTAATGGTGTTAGGTATGCATTATGTTGGACTCATTTGAAACAAATGAACTTGAAGCACTTATTCGTGTGAGCAAGACGGTTATTGCAAACCTTGACCTGGATACTGTACTGGAATTGATAATGTTGGTAACCACCGATGTCGTACAAGTAGATGCTTCCTCTCTTATTCTCATAGATAATGAAACCGGTGAACTGGTGTTTCATATTGCCCGCGGCAAAAAAGCGGATATAATTAAACCGATACGAATGAAAATGGGCGAAGGTATCGTCGGATGTGTAATTCAATCCGGAAAGGCAGAAATTATCAATGATGTGACTCAGGATCCCCGGTTTTACAAAAAAATAGATAATGCGAGCGGGTTCAATACAAGATCAATTCTGTGCGTACCATTGGCAACCACTAACCGAATGTGGGGAGCTATAGAGGTTATCAATAAATTGGACGGTAGTAATTTTAATGACCTCGACCTGACACTTTGTGAGGCCATTGCAGGTCAAGCTGCAATTGCAATTGAGAATGCAACGCTGCATAAACAGATAATAAAGACTGAGCGCCTTGCAGCCATCGGACAAACTATAGCAGGTCTGGCTCACTGTATTAATAATGTACTTTATGGAATCCAGGGTGGATCGTACATGGTCGATTTGGGGCTGCGTAAAAATGACCACTTAACGATGATGAAAGGATGGAAAATAGTTAAAAAGAATAGCTTATTCATGCAAGATCTCGTGCTGGATATGCTAACGTACTCGAAAGAGCGTGAACCTGAATACGAGATGGTTGATGTCAACGAGATTATTGAATCTGTGTGTAATTTGATGGCTACGAAGGCTAGCGAAAAGGGTGTAGATATCATCTGGGCACCGAACTCTTTTTTGGATGAGATCGTTTTAGATTCTAAGGGTATTCGAAGATGCTTACTCAACCTGATCTCCAACGCTGTGGATGCGTGTGAAAAGAAAAAAGGAGGACGGGTGGATGTTTCTACTGATGTGACAAGTGATAATTTATGCAGTATTATTATTTCGGATAATGGTTGTGGTATTTGTGAGGAAGACCGCAGGAAACTCTTTCAGATATTTTTCAGTACTAAGGGTTCGAAGGGCACTGGCCTTGGTCTTGCTGTTACCCACAAGATTATCACCGAACATGATGGAACGATCGATGTTGAATCTGAAGTTGAGCAGGGAACCAAATTTACTATAAAGCTGCCTTTGCGTAAAGAAATTGATATGCCTACTCATATACTCAGTAAGGAGTCACCAGTTTAATCATAGGAGAGATTTATGTCAAACGAGAAAAAAGTTCTCATCGTAGACGATGAACCTGATGCTATTGACATTGTAAAAGCTATGCTTTCCGAGATTGAGGGGATCAGTGTACTATCAGCAAATGATGGTAATAGTGGCTTGGAGAAAGCTAAAGAAGCAAAACCAGATCTGATTATTCTGGATGTCCAGATGCCCGGCAAAAACGGTTTTGAGGTGTATTACGAGTTGAAAAAGAATGAATCCACAAAGGGCATTCCTGTTATTATGCTCACAGGTATTGGAGACAAGACAGGAATAAGATTTTCCTCACAGGACATGGAAGAGTTTATTGGTACTCCTCCCGAAGCCTACATTGAGAAACCTGTCGATGCCGAGACACTTCAAAACACCGTCTCAAAAATAATCGGGCAGTAAGTTAATCTTTGTTAATTATTTCATTGATTTTATCAATTTGATATATAATTATAGTTATGATATAAATTTTATGATAATATTCTAATTTAGAATTAATAAGCTTACTCGATAATTGACATTTTAATAAGTAATTCATTGATTTGTGTATCTCAAAAGATCGCCGATGTTACCGCTCAATATAACTCTTCTAACATGAGATAAGAGATTCCACTTAGTTATAATGTATTTCAGGCTTATACTAAGTATGAGAATCCAGTACTACATCCTTTCCAAGAATAAAGTTTCCTTTCTTGTCTTCAGGCATAGATCTTTTAAAATATAAAACATTTAAAGTAAAGGGGAATTTATTATGGAAAGACGGGAATTTGATATTGACTCCTATGCGCCGGCTCAAATGGCAGCTCGTGTGGAGAAGGTTGGGATTACAAAAGGGAATTTGGATTTCCTATCGACATTTGCCCTTGCCGTAATGGCTGGTGTTTTCATTGCTTTTGGAGCGGCCTTGTACACATATGTGATTCATGACTCTACATTAGATGTAGGGTTAACAAAGTTAATCGGTGGAATGGTCTTCTGTTTAGGACTGGTCTTGGTGATAGTTGCGGGTGCGGAATTGTTTACTGGGAATAACCTTATTTTAATGGCTTACGTTGGTCGCAAGATTACTTTAGAACAGCTTCTGCGCAATTGGGCCATTGTTTTTTTAGGGAACCTTGTTGGTTCTTTAGCAATCGTGTTTTTGATATCTTCGAGCGGCCAATGGACTGAAAGAGCATCGACCGTGGGGCTCAAAGCACTTATGATCGCCAACGGAAAAGTGAACCTTACGTTATGGCAGGCTTTATCCCGTGGGATCCTCTGTAATATTTTGGTCTGTCTGGCTGTATGGCTCTGCTTCAGTGGGCGAACTGTTTCAGACAAAATTTTGGCAATTATATTCCCGATCACTGCTTTTGTCACATTAGGATTTGAACACTCTGTTGCCAATATGTACTTTGTTCCAGCAGGTATCCTCCTGAAGCAAAGCACAAAAGTGTTGGCAGATGCGCAGGTTGCGTTTGGCAGCATTCCTGATCTATCCGGACTTACGGTATCCGGATTCCTTATACACAACCTCATTCCTGTAACAATAGGTAACATTATTGGAGGTAGCTTCTTTGTAGGTGCTATATATTGGTTTGTATACCTTAGACGCACCGCTGCGGAACCCATTCGACGCTTTATGACAAGCGGGCCACCTTTGGTTGCTACTGGTTCCTTAGTTTCGGATGCAGTTCATGTCATGAAACAGCATAACACCAGCAGTATTCTTGTTGGCGAACATAACAATACTATGGGCATAGTGAGCGAGGCTGATGTTGTCCGCAAGGTTGTGGATATCGGAGAAAATCCGAATGCTGTGAAAGTTGACCAGATTATGAGCACCAATTTAATCTCTGTTGACATCAAAACACCCGTATACTATATTTATCGAAAAATGGCGGACCATCAGATACGACATTTGCTCATAACTGAAAAGGGACAACAGGTTGGCTTTGTATCTGTGAAGGACCTACTTAAAAAACCAATATTTTGAGTGTTCATAAAAGCAGTAGAAATCTTAATAGGGTTGGATCTTTAAATAGTTTACATGTCTAAAATGTAATTTTCAGGATAGATAATATTTTATAAACCATAAATTTATGTCCAAATCAGGCTGTAATTTTAATCTTTTTTATAAGGGATTGAACATGCAGTGAGTCATGAGCACTTGGATTACTATCTCGATGAATTCACATTCAGATTCAACAAGCGCACTTCTAGACACCATGGGAAGCTTTTTTTCCGTCTTCTACAGAATGCAGTGAAAGTGAACCCTATTATTTATAAAAGAATGGTTAAAAACGTCAGGGAGCGAAAGTCACTAAAGCACAATATATAGTGGTAACCTTAGCGAAGTGAATACCCCCCTAAATATTATTTTAGAAAGCCATGAAATGGATGAGTGTTTGAAAGAAATCTTGTTATCCTTCGAGGAGAAAAGCGAAGAACTGATTCCTGTTCTGCAGGAAGTTCAGAAAGAATTCGGTTATCTTTCCGAAGAAGCCATGCTTGAAATTGCCAAATTCCTTGGTGTTCCGGAAAGCCGTGTGTATGCCGTTGCCACATTCTACACTCAATTCCGGTTTACGCCGATAGGCAGAAACCATGTTGTAGTGTGCCGTGGAACAGCATGTCATGTCAGAGGCGCTACGCGGGTGCTTGAGAAAATTGAGAATCAGCTTGGTATACAAGAAGGAGAAACCACACCGGACATGGAATATTCACTCGAAACCGTAGCGTGTATCGGAGCCTGTGGGCTGGCGCCCAATATGGTGATAAATGATAAAACCTATGGCCGTCTGACAATGAAGAAGGTTACAGAGATACTCGCAGATGTTCAGTCGAAAGAAAACGGCGGGCAGAATGAGAAATAATAAAAAAACGGTTATTATCTGTCATGGAACAGCCTGTGTAGCCTCAGGTTCTCCCGGGATAAGGAACGTCATCGAGGAAGAGATTAAGAAGCAGGGACTTGACGGCGTTGAGGTTAAAATAACAGGATGCCACGGTTTCTGCCAGCGCGGCCCGATAGTTATCGTTGAACCCGAAGGAATTTTTTACTCAGAGGTGAAGGTAGATGATGCCGCTGAGATTGTCCATTCCCATTTTAAAAACAATAAACCTGTAGAGCGCCTCTTCTATAAAGACGCTGTAACCGGCGAATCCATTCCCCATTATCGCGATATAACCTTCTATAAAAAGCAGCAGCGAATTATTATACTCCGTAACTGCGGGCATATCAACCCTGAGAAAATTGAGGATTATTTAGCCGTTGGCGGTTACCGGTCATTGAAAAAAGTCCTCCTAAAGATGACACCGGAACAGGCGATTGAGGAAATCAAGAAGTCCGGTATCGGAGGCAGGGGAGGAGCGGGATTTCCTACAGGAAGAAAGTGGGAATTCTGCCGTAGTGCCCCCGGAACCGGGAAATATGTTATATGTAATGCCGATGAGGGGGATCCCGGCGCTTTCATGGACCGAAGCATCCTCGAAGCCGATCCCCACAGTGTTATTGAAGGTTTGATCATTGCCGGGTATGCTGTTGGGGCAAATGAGGGATATATCTATGTTCGTGCCGAGTATCCTCTGGCAGTAAATCGCATTCGTCTGGCACTGAAGCAGGCTGAGGATAAGGGATTTTTTGGGCAGAATATCCTTGGCACCGGTTTCAGCATTAGAATTGAAGTAAAGGAGGGCGCAGGGGCTTTTGTCTGCGGTGAGGAAACCGCTCTTATAGCTTCCATTGAAGGAAGGAGCGGTAGACCTCGTCCACGCCCCCCGTATCCGACTCAGTCCGGTTTGTGGGGCAAGCCCACTGTTATAAACAATGTGAAAACCCTTACCAGCGTTCCAGTAATTTTCTCTAAGGGTGCGGACTGGTATTCAAGCATCGGAACTGAGAAATGCAAAGGAACCGCTGTTTTTGCTCTTACCGGTAATATTATCAACTGCGGACTGATTGAAGTGGCAATGGGCGCCAAACTGCGGGAGATTATCTTTGAGATTGGCGGCGGTATCCCCCGGGGGAAAGCTTTTAAAGCGGTTCAGACCGGCGGCCCCTCGGGAGGATGTCTCCCATCAAGCTTCCTGGACCTTCCTGTTGATTATAAGTCACTTGCCTCTGCCGGCTCCATAATGGGCTCGGGCGGCATGGTGGTGATGGATGAAAATACCTGTATGGTTGATATCGCCCGTTATTTCCTCGACTTTGCCCAGAAGGAGTCCTGCGGTGAATGTGTGCCCTGCCGTCTGGGCACAAAACAGATGCTCGATATCCTCGAAGATATCACCGCTGGGAAAGGCAGACCGGAGGACATCGACCTGCTCATCGAGCTTGCCGGGGCAGTTAAATCAGGTTCTCTCTGCGGACTTGGACAGACTGCTCCAAATCCTGTGCTTACTACCATCCGCTACTTCCGCAGCGAGTATGAAGCTCATATAAAATACAAGAGATGCCCCGCTGTAGTATGCAGGGAGATAATATCCTCGCCCTGTCAGCATGTCTGTCCGATAGATACCGAGGCTCCGGTATATATCTCTCTAATCGCAGAGAGGCGTTTCAGGGAAGCGTTTGAAGTAATTCTCAAGGATAATCCCCTGCCATCGGTATGCGCAAGAGTATGCCACCATCCCTGTGAATCAAAGTGTCAGTCCGGGAAATGGGGGAATCCTATCACAATAAGGGCGCTTAAGAGGTTTACCGTCGATTACGCGATAAAAGAGGGTATATACCCTCCGGCAAAAGAACGGAAAAACAACGGTGATAAGGTTGCGATAATCGGTTCCGGCCCCGCGGGATTAACAGCGGGATACCACCTCTCCGGAAAAGGGTATGACATTACTGTTTTCGAAGCTATGGATGTTCCCGGCGGCGCGCTGGCTGTATGTATACCGGAATATAGACTTCCAAAAGAGATACTCGAAATCGACTTGGAGAATATTAAAAAATCAGGTGTAAAGATAAAAACAAATACGAGAATCGGAGAAGATATTTCTTTCGATGAGCTTTTAGAAAACTATGAAGCCGTATTCATTGCCACAGGCGCTCATAAATCGCGTAAATTAAATATTCCGGACGAAGACACAGACGGCGTTATAGAAGCTATGGAATTTTTAAAAGATGTAAACCTCGATAAAAAGGTAAATACAGGCAAAAGAGTCGGCATTATCGGTGGTGGTAATGCCGCAATAGATGCTGCCAGGGCGGCAGTCAGGATTGAAGAGTGCAAGGAAGTTTTTGTTATCTACAGGAGGACAATAGCGGAGATGCCGGCGTTTGAGGAGGAGGTCGACTCGGCTTTCAAAGAGGGTGTCAAGGTTCAATTTCTGACAGCTCCCACAAAAGTATTAACCGAGAATGGAAAGCTCACAGGAATTGAATGTATAAAAATGGAACTGGGTGATATTGATGAAAGCGGGAGAAGAAGACCTGTTATTGTGGAGGGTTCGGAATTTATTATAAACCTTGACACATTAATAGTGGCGATAGGAGAAAAATCCGACACCGGTTTCCT
>JBHPFF010000148.1:0-6820 GCA_042572165.1 Candidatus Latescibacterota bacterium
CTCATAATGAAAAAGTTAAATTTCAATTGGATAAATATACTACAGGAGGGAAAAATGAAATTAAATATTCAAATTTCATGGCTGTTCTTTTTCATCATGACTACTGCATTGGTAGCGTTTATCAGGATTGCACCGGCTGAGGAAAAGGAGCCATTAACTTTTATTACTGTAAGAAAAGAACGAGTAGAAACACCAGAAGAAAAAATTACATTTCGTGTCACGTCAGGACAAAGACAGCTATTCTTTGATGATGAAGGGATTGAAGATAGCAAGAATCTCGAGCGGATAATGCATCAACCAGAAAAAAAAGGATCCGTAATCACCACCGACCTTCCATGGGAAGGGATTATTCAAACATGGTCCACACCGGAATGGGTAGCCGAAGATAAGTGTTTCAAACTCTGGTATTTTTTGACTACCACTTCGGGTGAATCCGGAATTGCTTATGCGGAAAGCAGGGATGGATTCAGCTGGTCAAAACCAATACTGCGTTTGGTGGAACTAAATGGTTCGCTGGATAACAACTTAGTAACAAAGGACACTATTTATAATATTATTTATGATCCCGATGACACCGATCCCTCACGAAGATACAAAGCATTAAGATTAAACGTTATCAGTGAACCGCATATCAGTGCGGATGGAATAACATGGAAACGTTCACCCCGGATAATTCCTCAGAGACATGGGAATTACTACCTCAGCTTTGTCCTCAACATGGAATATCATCCCGAAAGTCATGATCCTTCGAGACGATATACGAGCATCGGCTACTTGATGAACCGTGAGCCCATGGTGAGTGCTGATGGTTTTCACTGGAGGAGTCTGAACGTGCCCGGTATAGCCACGGCAGATGAAGGAATTCTCACGTACGACAGAGATACTCGTACATATATTGCCACGGTTAAACAGGGAGAACTTGGTATTTACGGCCGGTCGGTTACTCTCTCCACCAGCAAGGATTTCGAGCACTGGAGCGAACCGGAACTTATCTTCCATGCAGACGAGCTTGACTGGAAATTGGCAAAGGATAATATCAGAGAACGTCTATCGAATCCGGAGATGATGAAGAACGTGTATATTGATTCAAACGAATTCAGGTCTGACGTTTATAATATGCGTATTTTCAACTATGAAGGGATATATATCGGATTGCCGGCTTTCTTCCACCACACCGGTCTTGTTCCCGATAAAACAAACTGGGATGGCTTCCATATTGTTCAACTGGCCAGCAGCCGTGACCTTAAAAACTGGCGGCGCCACGGAAACCGCAAACCGTTCCTCTATCCATCCAAATCAGCTTCAGGCGCCGTAGATCTCACTTATATTGGTGGATTTTCCTGTCCAGTGATATTCGGGAACGAACTGTGGTTTTATTATACGGGCTTGAAATACCGCAGTACTCCCGAAGGTGAAACCAACAAAGGTGCAGTATGCCTGGCGGTGCTGAGACGTGACGGCTTTATTTCAATGGACGCAGGAAATAAGGAAGGTGTGCTAACAACGAAGACCTTTTTCCTCACTGGTAGCAAACTGTATGTCAATGTTGATGCCGAGAAGGGTTGGATTCAAGTTGATATGCTGGACATTGACGGCAACACCATTGCTTCGTCCGGGCGCATAAGCGGTGATATTCCCAGAAATGAAATTAATTGGGAAAAGGGTAATTTAAAAAGTATACAACAGAAAGGTGTAGCTCTTCGGTTCAAGCTAAAAAATGCGAGTTTTTATTCTTACTGGTTAGAATAATTACCACGGTTCTGAAGTGTGACGCTCAAATGTGATATTTCACTGTTTATCAAGCATTAAGTAGTAAAATTTAATAATCAGCATGCAGAAAAAACTTGCAAAAGAATTTGGATATGATAACATTTTTTTATTAATAGGGATTATGGAAAATTGTAACCACTCTTGAATTTGATATGTGGCATATTGATTTATTTGATGAGTAGGGGCAGAGCTTGTCACTGCCCTCTAGTTGAATATATTATAAATGTTACGAGCAACTGCAAGGATTACTTTTAAACAAAAACTTATGCTTATCGCTTAAATTTTAATGCTGACAACTTGCATTTTTTACAATACTGGAGAGCATATAATGAAAACAATCGGCATACTCGGCGGTCTCGGACCCGAATCAACTTGCGAATATTACCGGTATATAACGAGAACTTATTACGATATATATAAAAATTATGAATACCCTGAAATCATCATATACAGCCTAAGCTTCAGGAAGTTTATTGACTGCGGTTATGAGGCTGCGGAAGATATTAGGGAAGCTATAGGAAAACTTCATGCCGCCGGAGCCGACTTTATGATAGCGGCGTGTAATACTATTCATATCGTGTATGATGAAGTCTCAAGAGATATTCCGATCCCCTGGATCAGCATAATGGATGTTGTTGCTGAAAAGATAAAGGCTGTAAATATTAAAAGGGTGGGGCTTCTGGGGACTGTATTTACCATGAGCAGAGATTTTTATCAAAAGGCGCTTGCCGGACATGGTATTGAAACAATTACCCCGAACAACGAGTCACAGAAAAAGGTTAACGATATAATCTTTGAAGAGCTCGTGAAGAAAATTACAACTGAAGAATCGAAAGAGTATGTTCTCGACTGTATCGATAAGCTATCACGGAACGGAGCGGAGGGTATTGTTCTCGGCTGTACAGAACTGCCATTCCTCATCAACCAGAACGATACTGCTCTCCCTGTTTTTGACAGCACCGTTCTCCATGCTCAAAAAGCGCTCGATTATGCCCTCGAAAAATGAGGTATGAGAGAATTTATGTGTCGAGCCGTAAAACCTCGTTCATACTGACGGATCGAAATCCCTGAAAATAGATTTTTATGTAGGTGAATCCGAAATTTAATAAAAATAAGAAAAGAAAGTGGTTGTAAAGAATTTATTATTTGCATGTATATTACAAGATAAAAAATTTTATAATCGTCATAACCGTGAGTAAAGACATGAAAAAATCATCTAATATAAGCCGACGTGACTTTATGTTGTGCGGTTCTGTTGCTGCAACAGGGAACGTTTTATATGCAAGTAACAGCGGAAAAGCTGATTCATCCCAGGCATCACCACCTCACAGGCCCTTTGTGACCTGCAAAAAAGGCATAAAACTTGTAGGTGTCTACTGTTCACCGGATGAGGTAATGAACCATCCGGAGTATCTCGATGCTCTCCAGAAAAAGATCGGATGTAATGTTATCTTACTTAACGGATGCGGGGTTAACTATCCTGAAGACATCCGTAAGCTCGCACCGTACGCCCCTGAAACAAATCAATGGATCGGCCCCGTGTATTCAGAGAATGATGAAAACATCCACCTGTGTGCAGATATTGTCCATGACAGAGGCATGGACATGTGGCTTGTTGGGTCAGGGCATTATGACAGAGGAAATGACGATAGTCTTTCGCCGGTAGATTTCAACGGTATGCTGCTCAGGCATCACCCTGTACCAAAATATGCTATCGAAGGAGGCACGGGATTGTGTTTCCAGAAACCATTAATTATGCAGTGGCAGGCAAATGCCTATCCATGGATAAGTCGTAATTACGATATCGATGCGCTGTACCTGAGCCATCACCGGTACAATATTCCATCGTTTTATACCCATCTTTACGGGTGTGGATGTGGTTACTGCCAGAGAGCGGCAGAACGTCTGGGTTACGATTATAAAAGGATGCGCTCGGCAATGCTGAAGCTCAGGTCAAGCCTGCAAACGCTGACTAAAGATCAGGTCAGACTGGCGGCTGAACTCGGTTATACATTCCCTGATTTTCTCCAGACACTGACTGATGGGACCGATGTGATGGATTGGTTTGAATTCCGCTCTGCTGCTTTTACCGATTCTTTCGGTAGTGTGAACAATGCGATTAGAACAACAACAAAAGGACGATGTAAATTTATCATTGATACGGTGGGACCGACTTTCATGTTTCTTGTCGGCCATGATTATAAAGATTTTGTTGGCAAAGTCTCCGATGCATATTATCCCATGGCGTGGATCGATTACCATTACCTGAGCGTCATTGCTTCATGGGCAAATGCACTTATAGAATGTGTTCCCGGTCTTGATGAGCGGACTGCCCTTTCAGCAGTTTACAACCTTGTCGGCTGGGATGATATTGACCTTCCCCGTGAACATATAGCAGACCTTCATATCGGGATTACCGGTAAAGAGCACAGTATTCCTGAATTCTACAAGTACTTCAAAAAGTTCCTGAAAGGTCTTATGGTACACGAGTACAGGCGCGGCGCTTTGCTTAATACTCACGGCTACCCGAGTTACCAGACCGTATTCCCACATTACTGGGGTGGTAAAGTGACAGAACCTCTAATAGATGAAATTATGGCAACGGGTCATAACGGCTACATCTTTGAAATTAGTGCCGAACCGTTTGTAAAAAAGCCGAATTAAGAATAATAGTGATTTTTTTGTGATCACTCATATTATTTCGGTTGTATAATGATGTGAACATATATAGACATTAGCTATCTTTAATGTCAAATTATTTATTGTATTTCAATATGTGAAAGGGATTAATATCATGGTAAGCCGAAGGACTTTTTTTAAAACATCTGCTGCTATTAGTGCTCTCGGTCTGACAAAGCCGATACATGCCATTGGATCCCGCTTACAGACTTCAAGTAATTATTTTGGCGTTCACCCGTTTGTTGAAAAGCATCCGGATGCAGTATTCGTCATGCGCACCGATGTGGATGCCAAGACCAATTCGGAAGCGATAAAAAATTCGGGAATACGATTTACTCGTTCTGTCATGCTTCCGATGGACGAGGGGGGTATTCCACTTACCCACATGATTCCCATAAAACCCAACCTTACCGATTCCCTTAGCAAAAACAAAGACTTTTCGCTTGAATACGGCATGGGTATTGTCACCGACCCTTATTTCGTGGAGGGTGTTATCGAGGGCATGAAAGAACTCGGTCTTTCAGGAAAACAGTTTTACATCAGAGAAGTGAACGCACCGGAAAATTTCGAGCCGCGGGGATATACCGCGCTTGCTGAACGTACCGGAGCCGATTTGCGAGATTTATTCATTGATGTGCGTGAGATTGGCAAAGAATTTGTCCAGTGGGTGGATGTGCCTGATGGGGTAGTACACAGAAAAATACCTTACCTCTGGCCAGTGAATGCCTCTGATACGTTTTACCTGAACATCGCCAAGTTCAAAACGCACGGCACGGGACTGACTCTCTGCTGTAAGAACCATCAAGGCAGTGTAGCTCACAAATACCAGCGATTCTGTCACGGAAGGGGGTACAAGAATTATCATTATGATTATCTTGCCCCTGATGCTGAGAAGAAATGCGAGGAACTTTATGAGAAACACCTTGCAGAAGGTCTTCCCTACTGGAAAAATCTGGTGGAACCGGGTAAAGAAAATTCTCTATGGTTGGATATGTGGTGCCAGAGAACACTGGACAGCCTTTCGGTGTCACGCATGGGTTTGTGTGTCATCGAGGGTGTATACGGCCGCGAGGGATGTTTTCTCTGGGGGCCGAATCCTCCACTTCACAATAATAAAGGGATAAAAGAAGCACGGGACTATATGACCAATATCATCATTTTTGGAAAAAACCCTATCCTTGTGGATATTATTGGCCATTGGCTCGGAGGTCATGAACCCGGTCAATTCGGCTTTTTCCATCTTGCCATGGAGCGCGGGTTGAATACGGTTCTCGATCCCCGGAAGATTCCCGTCTATCAATGGGAGAATGGAGCGGCGACACTCACACCCCTCGAACTGTTCCCGCGAACACCTCTTTTATCCGACTATGTGCCAAAAGACCAGTATTTCCAACAGAAACCGACGAAATTTTACATGTATGACGACCCGTTCGATTATTCCAAAGTTGATGAGTACGTGCCTGTTGTCTCATCTCCTCCCGGAGCGAGGATTTTTGATCGATTCATACCCAATCCCGTGAATCCTTTCATTATTATTGAGTATTCCCTGCCTGAATCAGACTATTCACGGCTCGACATTCTCGATGAGAATAGCAACCGTATAGAAACCCTTGTAAATGGATACCGACAAAAAGGCTCACACTGCACTGTGTGGAACATAAAGAACCGTGCAAAAGGAACATATTATTATCGGTTCCTTTTCGCCGATTTTTCCGAAACAAGGGAACTGGTTCTCATGATATAGAAAAATGGAATGGTTGCCATGAATGAAAACTGTTATAGTTGCATTTATAATGTTCAGACATTTCAGTTTTTTACTAAACCGCAATCTATAGTAATAAACATGTAAATAAATTATACTATTACTGGATTGAACAATATTATATTTTTTAAACAATATCCAATTATTTATAAAGATTTAATGTAAAAAAATATTTTGAAGATAAAAGCCGCTACACACTACTCCAGTTCCCACTACCTGAAAAAAATATTATGGCATACATATCCTTGAATTCCCATCTACCCGGTTCAACTTCTTCTTGACTTTTCCCAATATTCGGATAAATTGCATGTAGGATGTTTATAAGTTCATTAACAGTGCTGTATAGGAACACTTATATCTACCCTTGGAGGAATCAAATTGATTCATTTCGAAAACCTGTGATTGTTTAACCGATTCTCCACCCTATACGCAACCATTTACCGTGATTTGCATATTTACACCTATCTAAGTTTACGTATCCAAAAAAAAGCCCCTGCAAAAAACAGGGGCCTGTTGATTCAATTTATGTAGGATTGATTATATAGGCTTCACATTGTTTGCAGCTGGGCCCTTTTTTCCCTCTCCCACTTCAAATTCAACTTCCTGGTC
>JBHPFF010000149.1:0-6785 GCA_042572165.1 Candidatus Latescibacterota bacterium
GTATGACAAAAAGAATAATAAAACCTTAATAAAAATAAAAGATAATGGACGAGGTATAGAGGGGAAAAATATCAAGAACATCTTTGATCCATTTTTTACTACTAAAAGAGACAAGGATGGTACAGGATTAGGTCTCTCAATAACCTATGGAATTATCAAAGAACACAACGGAAGAATCAGAGTGGATACAGTATTTGGCTCTGGAACTACTTTCAAAATTTGTATTCCATGCACATAAGAATAAAGGTAAACAAATTAAAGAATGAAAAAAATACTTGCTGTCGATGACGATCAGGCTATACTGAACTTTCTGAAAATTCTCATCCTTCAAACTGGAAAGTACAAGATACACACCCTTCAGGATAGCACAAAAGTTTTTGATGTTTTGAAAAATGGGGATTTTGATTTTCTCCTATTAGATATGTATATGCCAAATGTATCAGGCCTTGATATTCTAAAACATATCAAGGAGAATCAAATTGATATAAAAACGATCGTAATAACAGGTGTTGAGGAAATCGACCTCGCGATTAATGCGATGAAACTTGGTACGTATGACTATTTATTGAAGCCAATTGATGAGAAAAAGCTCCTCGACTTATTGGAAGTTTCTGTTTACAAGCTTCCTCTTAAGAAATCAGATAAGAAAGCCATCGGGTCTTCAAAGCATCCTCGCATCAAGGTTAATGAAGCTTTTAAAGACATAATCACGAAAAACAGGAAGATGTTTGAAATATTCAGCTTTTCTGAGAAATTCGCTGTTACGGATAACAGTGTGTTAATCTGGGGTGAGAGCGGAACCGGAAAAGAGTTGATTGCTCGCAGTATACATAAAATAAGTAACCGAAGAGAAAACAAGTTTATTGCTGTAAATACCGGGACTTTCGCCAACGAACTTTTTTCATCAGAATTTTTCGGCCATGAAAAAGGTTCGTTTACCGGTGCAATTGAGGATAAAAAAGGATTTATCGATGAAGCGAATGGGGGTACCCTATTCTTAGATGAGATTGGTGAACTTCAGCTGCCGGCTCAGGTTAAGCTCTTAAGGGTATTACAAGAGTATGAGTTCTATCGATTAGGTTCAACAAAAAATATCAAAGTGAATGTAAGAATAATTGCCGCCACGAATAAAAATCTGTTTGAAGAAATTCAGAATAATAACTTCAGAAAAGATCTGTTTTTTCGATTAAATATAAATTCGATTTATCTTCCGGCATTACGGGAAAAAAGAGAAGATATTGAATTACTGACTAATCATTTCCTGGAAAAGTTCAACAAAAAATATGGCAAAAACATAAAAAAAATCTCGCGTCCTGTCATGAATTTGTTTAAGACTTACGACTTTCCCGGGAATATCAGAGAACTGATGAACATCCTTAACAGTGCAATAATCGTTGAAACAGGCAATGAATTAAAAAAGACCTCTCTACCACACTATTTTCTGGGAAATGCTCAATTACCCGATGATGTCGATAGCGGTTTTGAACTAAAGTCTCTTTTGGAAGTGGAAAATAATCATATACAAAATGTATTACAATATACCCACATGAATAAAACAAAAGCAGCGAAGATACTTGGGATTTCAAGAGCAAGTATTATCTCAAAAGTTAAAAAATATGGGTTTGAATAACTATAATTCTCTTATTTTAGCCCTCTGATTTTTCCAATCTAAGCTTGACATGCAGGAAGTCACCGGTTCAATTCCGACTAGCTCCACCAATAAAAACACCTATATAAACAGCTCCTTATGACAACATTCCAGCGGCTTATTTTTGTGCCCATTTTTTCCAGTGCTACTGTGGTATTACTTGAAGAGCGCATTTTGAGTTAAAATGATGCGCGCCATCGGTCTCGCGGCCATAGTTGCGGGGATTGGATTGTGGGAGTAGTCACAAGCAGATTATTTTAATATTGTTCGATAATAATTATTTATTATCTAAAGAATTTTTTATTTACCTACTGGTTACCTACTATATTTATGTACATAAGTTGTTGTTTATATTGATTTGACATGGCTGAGGACGCGGGAATCGAACCTGCGTCCTATATGCCAGCGCAAACACCATTCTGAAGCACGAAATACAGCCACAGAATCCACTATCTTCGTTGCGGGAATACCATAATCAGCTATTTTGTATTAATATTGAATAAATGAAGTGATGTCTTATTGTTAATGTAACTTTAATGAATAAGACACCTTTTCATTAATACACGTATACCGATTATTATGCTCACTCGACAATAATTCCAAATGAAACTATTAATGGTCCTTCGGGGTTCCATCCTCATAAACTGCGCCGGTGAATACATCAGTTACTTGCGGCATCTTACGTCCGACATAGGGATGTTTCGCCGCAACTTCTTCATTCAAGTCGCAACCAAGACCTGGTTTCTGTGGCAGTGCCGCATAGCCATCAGTAATGGAAATATCATCTCCGTTAAAAAGGTCCTTAATCCATTGTGACTGTTGATGACCTGCATATTCCTGACAAACACAGTTAGGTGTGGTTGCAGCGATATGTGCAGAAGCCAGGTCACTTACAGGGCTTGAATGAACATGAAGTGCTACATCGATAAAATTTGCCTCAGCCATAGCGCCAATCTTTTTGCATTCTGAAATACCACCAGCATGAATAACATCAGGCCTAACATAACTCACAAGGTGTTTAAATATCATATCCCTGAAATATCCGAATCTGGTATGGTTATTTTCTCCGACTCCCAGTGGGACATTCGTATGGTTTCCTATCCATTCTAATCCAGCAATATCTTCCGCAAGAATAGGATCCTCAATAAACATCAGGCGATACTGCTCAATTGCATTGGCATATTCCACTACCATGACCGGAGTCATCAACCCGTGAGCATCGTCGATAATATCGACATCATCGCCGGCAGCCTCACGCATTGCTTCGATAAGCGAGACAGCAAGTTTCAAATTCCACGGGCGTTTGATTATAGGGGTAGACCACTCAAGACCGGTTCTGACTATGGTGAAACCATCCTCCTCTACACTTTTTCTTACCGACTCTGCCATGGCTTCCGGAGTTCTCCCGTGGTTGTGGCAGTATAGTCGGATCCTGTCGCGCGCAGCTCCGCCCAGACACTTGTAAATGGGAACTTCCAGCACCTTACCTAGGATGTCCCACAACGCAATCTCTATAGCGCTTATTGCAGCATTAGGTACTTTTCCGTCGCGGTAACGAGGCCAGCGGAACATTGCCTGCCACAGAAATTCAATGTTAGTGGGATCTCTCCCTATAAGTATATGTTCTCTGTCCCTGATTGCAGCTTCGACAGTCTGCGCTTGATTATGGATTGTGCCTTCACCTAGTCCTGTTACTCCCTGGTTTGTATAAATCTTTAAAAATACATAATTGCCCACCATAAATGTTTTTAATCCTGTAATTTTTATACCGGAAGGTATCTTTGCCTGGAGATTTTCCGGCAAAATTCCCATCCAGAATGGAACACCTGCCATAGCAAGGCCTGCCTTTTTTAATAATTCCCGCCTGTTCATAACAACCTCCTTGATTTAATGGATACGTGAATTAGTAAGGTGAAAGTAAGTTAAGAAAGAGATAAAAAGTCATTTGTATATTAATAACTCTGAAAATCCCGGTACAAACCGACATTCCCCAAATATAATTAATCAATGATTATATTTTGAATCAATCTTGTTTATGAATGAACAATAGCCTTTACATTATTTTAAAACATATGTTTTTTTAAATCAAAAATGGTTTTTTTACGACATTCGAGTATGAATTTGCCAATAAAAGACACGTATCCATAGATTCATACTATAACATGGATAGTCCAGCTAACAGGACAAAACAACGCAGTGTACTGCAATCAAAACCTCATTCTACTCTATTATCCCCCCTTAGCAAGTAACGCCATTAATCCTAAGCATCAAGCTGCCCCTGTTAACCTCTGGGGACGCCGGAATGCTCTTGATGGTGGGGGGATTTGATGTCAAGTGAGGCGCACAGAACATTGAAATTTTGTTTTTGACCGTGCTAAATGAAAAGCAAGTTAATCTTACAATGAGGTAAATCTTTGCGGGCGTGGATTGTGGAGATGATAGCCGAACCGTCTGAATATTTGATGTTTTGGTATAACGAATGAGCTCAGCCATGCGGTTACGCGTCGGATGGAGTGCCTTGTTAGGCCTAGTCAGAGTGCTCATTTTGCATCGAGCACGGAATGTCCCAACTTTGTTACGAGTTCAGCCAATGTGAGTATGTAGTGCTCTAAAATGTTGTGTCCAGAGATTATGGGAGTATCCTTGATACCTTCAATGAGTCGCGGGACTCTTTGATCGAAATGCGCCGTACTTTGAGTAGTAGCTATTCTCTCAATCAGTTCCAACGGGGAAACAAACTCACCTTCATAGAAAATGGCAGGTTTCTCTACAAATTCCTGAAAATCAACCATTTTAACGCACGGAATCTTAGGCTTGACTTCAACTAAAAGTAATCCTGCCAACTTTAGTGCCTCGTCCGAGTCCGCAACTTGACTTTGTACGTGTTTTTCATATTCAGGCATAACATAGACTGGGAGAGTTATTTTCTTAAATGCTGCAACTCTCAATAGTAAGGGGTCATAGTTTGGGTTTTTATTCTTGTAGAAGATAAGTGAACGCAAGTTTGCCGAAATATCCTCGAAAAAGTATGTTTTTCCTTCGTGGAAATAATGAAGCAGGTCCTGCAATGCAAGCACCCTGTTACGCAGCTGCTCTTGTTGATCCTTTGATGATAGAATAAGGTGTGCATTCGAGGTTTCGCGCTTAATTTTGAACATTGATTCGCGCTTTTTGATCCACTTGGACAGATCTTGCTCAATTTTCTGGATATGATTCTTATCACTAACTTCGGTTTGGAAATTCTCCAGTTTGTAGACGATCTTACGGTCAGCCACTTCCATGGCTTTCATACCGTTGAGATATAAGGTTGTCTGTAATTTACCTTTAGTGAGACAGAAAAATATCCACGGTGTATTTTCTAGACCTGTTATCTTCGGGCCAAGGTAGTCGTTCTGGCCACCATTGAGGCCGATGACATGATTCTTGACTGTCAAGAAAATATTAACTCCCCTATAGGAGGCGATAATTCCTTTTTCAGTAGTAGGTTTAGGCCATAACCTTAATTGAAACCAGAAAGTGGTTGACCAAGGGATTTTCATGATGAACGTGCCATCTCCAGGCTCAGCCGAACTAGGATTCATGTGTTTTCTATGCTAAGAACCTCTATACTACAAATACTGCTACTGAACACCTTAATACCGTAACCTACTGTAACCATCCCACAAAATCAAGCCGAATATGTTACCAGTACATCCACAATCACAAACGTCTATATTTCATTTTTATGGTACAGACCATATTATCTTTTCGTTCTCGTCATACAGGCCCAGACTTGCTCCTTCCTTGGCTACTTGCACCCCAAAACGAAGTATTTCGTTCTCGTCAGCCAGGAATAGAATTGCCCCGTCATCGGCCACACCCAGCATGGCGCGGGTATTGCTATTCTCGTCAGCCAGGCCCAGAAGTGCCCCGTCCTTGCCAACACCCACAGTAAAACGAAGTATTTCGTTCTCATCAATCAGGTTTAGAGTTGCCTTGTCCTTATCCGTGAGCAGTTTGGCACGGACATTACCGTTCTCGTCTTCAAGCACAAAACTTTTTGCACGAACCTCATCATAAACAATTCGTTTACTTGGCGCGCAAAATATCATTCCCAGGAATACTGCAATACCCAGCACGACGAGCAGACGATTGGTGAATTGCGCACGGTTCAACTTAAGCTCCAGCTTTTCAATACGTTCATCGATAGTCATATTCTAACTCCCTTACTCGTCATGTTTTAAGGCTTTCGCATACTCCTCCACGCCTCAGTCCTGTCCGCATATATCGGGATCAGGGATGTGACCTTTTACTCCTTGTCAGGAATTATCCTACAACCCCCAACATAATATCTGGTCCAACTTTTGGGGGCAAGGTCAGACCATCATCTCTGAGAAATGGTAAAAGCTTCACCTCCTTTGCCAGCCGTTTCCTGAGCAAGGAGCCGCGATTTCCGCCGCCTTGTGAATGGTATCCCACTATGGCATTTAATTTCTATTATATGCCATAAAGAGTATCGATTGTCAGATAGCGTTTGACATGACATCGTAAAATTTTTGTGCCGCAGGAACTTCTTCTCCGGTTTCCATCATGTAAGGGTTAATTGATACCCACTCCCCGCTGCTCCGGAATTCGTCTCCCTTGCGCGTGCTAACCCCAACTCTCGGTTCACCTTCAAGTAACTTTTGACTAAGTTCGGCAGCTGTTAATTTAACCGTTTTCTGATTCCAGGTAACGGTCATGCACGGCGTATAATTTGAAAGCCTGCCTGGCTGAACAACTTCTGTTTTAACTGTGGGGACTTGCTTTATTTTTTTGCTCATGTAGTCAAGCTTTCTCAACCATTCTTTCCACTCAGCATCGTGGTCTCTTACATTGACCCAGAGATCAACTGCTGCCAGAAGACCCATAATACATTCTTTTCCGACCTTCATGGAACGCCCCATGCTAGCAGATGGTGTAGCACCCCCAACAGCCGCGTCTACAAGATCCTTGCGTCCAATAAGCAAGCCTGTGTTGTTCGGTCCACATATGCATTTACCGCCACTGTAGGTTACGAGGTCGCACCCTGCTTCGATGTAATGATTAGGCACATCAGGTCGCTCGGCAGCAGCATCAACCAAAGTAGGGACACCATGTCTCTTTGCCATTTCAATCA
>JBHPFF010000150.1:0-6765 GCA_042572165.1 Candidatus Latescibacterota bacterium
TTTTTCTCATTCCCTATCATAGTAATGACAGCGTGTGCTTCCCTGTTACTTATTGTAATGTTTTTTCTTTTAAAATTTAGTAAGGCATGAAAGAAAAATATTCTCATTAATTTTTCCTGAGCTAATTTTTTTATGTTCCAGTACATCCATAAGTTCAGGTTCGGTGAGCAGACCATCGTTATGTCAACACACATTGTCAACGAGGTCGAGGAATTTGTCGAGGATGTCATATACCTGAAAAAGGGTGAGAAAGTGCTTTCCGGCGTTACAGACCGTCTCAGGGAAGAAAAGGGAACATCGCTTGAGGGATATTTGATATTATTTGCTCTGCTGTGGTTCATAATTCTTGAAAATTATGGGGAGGTGTAATATTTAAAACGATGAAACCGTATTTAAAATTATATCTAAAAGAACTTAAACATATATGGCCTGTATTTCCATTCCTCCTCCTGTACTTTGGAATGGTGATCGTCTATACCCTGTCAAGGGGAGTGATCAACGATCCGTTATATATACTCAACAGCCTGCTTTTTATGCCCTTTCTGCTTGGCGGTGAGATGCTGGTTTCGGCTATATTGGTGTATTCACTTTTCGACGAGATGCGCCAGGAGACAATCTACCAGGTTCATTCCCTGCCGGTCGGACGGTTCTCGCTTTTGTTTTTCAAGTTCCTTGCGGCTCTCACTGCGGGAATCATTGCCGTTATCCTGTCCGTTGTGTTATGGTGTGTTTTTTTAAGCAAGGTGCCTCAAGAGCCAGAGTTTTTCGATCTTTCGAGGTTAAGTATATTAATAACAGCAATAGCTAAATTCACATCTATCACATGGATACTGGGAATAACCTGTGCGACTGCGGGAGCGATGCTGTCAGTATCCCGGTACCGCCTGGTTCTCGGCACTGGAGTGTTCATTTCATTGTTCAGTATTCCTGTATGGCCTAAGCACATAAACCCGCCTGTTCTTTGGTTCCTTTCCTCACGGCGTTTTCCATTTATATACTTAAATATTATTGATACCAGATTTACTTTGGATGCCGGATTAAGTGCCATAATATACAGTCTGATATTTGTCCTGCTTGGAATTTTACTTTATGAGCGGTTTGCCGAGGTTTGAGTATGAAAACGTTAACACCTTATTTTACCCTGTATTGGAAAGAGATAAAGAGTATTTATGGAATAGCTGTGTTTTTATTGGTGGCTATAATTGTTATCTCCATTTTTCTTTTTTCATTCTCTATTGCCTATGCTTTCGAACCACCTTATTTGAAATCACTTTATTTTGTGGCAAATCCTCTCTTTCGATTCCTTTATGCAATTGTTTTCATTCTTCCAGTGATTCTAACATTTTCCTTAAATATAGAAAAAAAAGCATCTACAGATTATCTCCTGCTTTCCCTGCCGGTATTAAAATTTTCATTTATTCTGCACAAATTCCTTGGAGTCATAAGTATCGGATTAGTGCTGGCACTATTGTGCAGTTTTTCGTTTGGATTTCTGAACGTCTCACACTCCATAAATGATCCAATCAGAATATGGTATTCATTAAAGACGGATCCTATATATAAACAGCGCATTACAGAAAGACAAATTTTAAGTTATAAGTCTTATTTATCATTTCCCTATCAGAAAATATTGGAAGAATTATCCGGTAAAAGAGGAATACCGGGTTTATTCAGTTTACTATTAATAAAAAGATGGTTTTCGTATTTATCCCTTATTTTCCTTTTTTCAGGTATTGTATGCCTTGCACAGGGTATCATGGGAACATTCAAAAATCACCGAGCAGTTATATGGATCGCCGTATTTGTAACGATATTAACAATTTATACACTTTTTATTGAAAATATTACTTTCATGTCTATATATGCTAGTGGCCAGATAAGTGTTTCAGACATTTATTTTCGTTTCTTTGCAGGTTCTCTCTCAGTTCTCATAGGTCTTTACTTCTACGAAAAGTACAGCGAGATTTAATCCGTTGTTTCCCCGTATTGTCTGTTGTATGTTGATATTGTATATTTGAGCTTTTAATGAGTATTCATTTAATCAGGATAATTCACGAATTTATTGATCAATTGCCTGTAGGGGCAATCCTTGCGGTTGCCCAAACACGAGGAGCCGCGCAGCGCAATGAACATTTAATGATACCACAATGAAAACACGTCATAATCTCATCATCGGCACAGCGTTTATCATCCTGACAGCCCTGGTGGTAATCTGTTCGTTTTACACCATCATGCCCTCCGATCCCCTTGAGGGCTCCGATCAGCTTGTCATGGTTGTGGCGAAAACCCGTACGGCACATCGGGCTGAACTTCATGTGTATACACGAGATGGTGGTTTGTGGCGGTTTTCGTTTTCCTGCCCCGTGGTCATCGGTGAGAGCGGTATGGCGTGGGGACGAGGCCTGCAAAGGGACAGTGACAGGCGTGAGGTTGATCCTGTCAAGCATGAGGGGGACGGCGCTTCCCCGGAGGGGGTTTTCCAGCTTCTCCATGCCTACGGTTATCTGCCGCCACCGATGATGCGTATTAAATTTCCCTATACTCAGACAGCCCCTACTATGATATGCTGCGATGATGAGACATCAAAGTATTATACAAAAATAATTGATAGCAGGGATAAGGGGCTAAATCCGGACAAACTCCCCTCACACGAGAAAATGCTACGAGATGACGACCTCTATAAATACACCATCCTTGTGGGGCACAACACCTTGAAACCGGATAAAGGGGCTGGAAGCTGTATTTTCCTTCACATATGGAGAGGCGAGAACTCTTATACCGCAGGGTGTACAGCCATGTCCGAGGAACATATTCTAAGGCTACTCACCTGGCTCGATGAGAAGAAAAATCCTGTTCTCGTTCAACTCACACGCTCAAACTATCTTCGCCTCAAAGATGAGTGGGGGCTGCCGGAAATCACAATCTGAAATTTTGAATTTTAAATCTTGAATTATTTATTCGCTTCTGTGAGTTTGCCGGCGAGGGCTTGGGTTAGTCCTGAAAGTGTTTTTTCATCCTCAATTTTTTTACCGCCGCGCATTTGCAGGTAAAACGCATCGGCAACCTGGTCCTCGTCGGTACCGATCTTCGCATTATGAATATCGATGTTGAATGAGGCAATCACACTGGTAATATCATACAAAAGACCGGTATAGTCGACAGCGAATACATCGACAACCGTAAACTTTGATGAGATGTCATTGTGTATTTTAATCCTTGGGGGCGAATAAACAGCATTCTTTTTGCGCCTCTTCCAGCGGATCCTGTGGCTCCGGATAAGGTCTTTGACATCAACCTCCTGAGCGACAACCCTGATAATGTTTTTCTTGAACATTCGCTGTGTTTCAGATGGTATAAGCGCATCACCGTTGTTATTAACAACAAGAAACGTATCTATGATTATCCCGTCCTCACGGGTAAAAATGCGTGCACCGACGATATTGATATCCGAAGATGTTATCGTACCGCAGATGTCGGAAAGGGCTTTCGGATAATCGGGAGAAATGACTGTCAAAAGCGTAATATCGCCTCTGTGGTGGAAAGATGCCCAGCCGCCGAATTGTTTCATACGGTCGATTCCACGGATATGACTCACAATTGCTGATGGTGTCGTGACTCGTATGTAAAGATCGGGCAAGAGATTCACATGCTCGCGAATATATTTTTGAGGGTATTTATCTTTTAATCTGCGAATGATATTGTCGACAGTACGTTTTCGTGAAGAAGATACATGGTACTCATACCCTTTTTCGATAAGGATAAATCCCTTATGGTATAATCTCCAGAGAAGGGCTTTTTTCCATTCTGTCATTGCTCCATCGGAGACAGCTATAAGGTCGGCGAAGGTGAGCAGTGTCAGCATACGTAATCTTCCTGTGCTGCCGACACGTTTGATGAAATCTTTTATCGTATCTTCATCATCCACATCACGGCGTTGTGAAATGTGTGTCATGATAAGGTGTTCGCGGATGAGAAACTGTACGAGTTTAATTGTCCTGACGTCGAATCCGAGGCGTTTTAGCACCTTTGCCGCCATCCGTTCACCGCGAACGGAATGAGCTCTCCCCTTTCCTTTTCCGATGTCGTGCAAGAGACCGGCAAGATAAAGAGCTCCCTTAGCGGTTACATCTTCCATAATTTCTGAGAGTTCGGGTATTCTTGATAACGTGCCACCAGCTATTTTCTCAAGATTTTCAACAACGCGTATCGAATGTTCGTCTGTTGTGTAGGCATGATAGAAATTGTGCTGGTAATGGCAGTTGATATCGATGAATTCAGGAATTAATTTTGTCAGCACACCATGTTCGTGCATAAGGCGAAATGATTTACCAAGACCTTTTCTCATGTTAATCATTTCATGAAATTCAGCTTTTATCCGGGGAATTTTGGGCAACTCCGTTTCGAAAGTGCGGATGGTGCTCTCGATAATTGTGGTAGCGTATCCCGATATATCACAGTTTTTAGCGCCGGCAAAAGCAAAGATTCTGACAAGAAAAACAGGGTATCTGTGCAGAAAATCTTTACTGGTTGAGGGAAAACCCACTTTATTGCCGATAAGTAAAAGTCCCGATGGGTGAGGTTTTATATCACGGGTGCTTGAGACTTCATACCGTTTGAAGAATCTCCCAACGACATGGTTGGACAGACGGTAAACCTGGTCCGCTCTCATATAGTACTCGCGCATGAATTTTTCTGTGGGTAGGGCTCCCAAACCGGTATAGGTGAGATTTTTTGCGATATCGGGAAGGTTCACTTGCACGATCAGGTCGGAGCTTTTGCCCGCGATAAAATGCATTGCATTTCTCACGCGTAACAGGAAATCGAAATTTTCTTCGAATGATTTAATCTCGTAATCGAAAAGAAATCCGGAATCATAAAGATCAGTGATTTTCCCCCCATGTCCGGTCATCATCAAAAGCCATCTTGATAGATGTATATCCCTGAGTCCGCCGGGGCTTTCCTTGACATCCGGCTCCTGGATCTTGACAGTATTGTGATATGAATCAAGCCGTGAATTTCTCTCCTCGATCTTATTCCTTGCGAGTTTTATCCCTTCGCCATTCCGGAGCAAGGCAGTATAGGAATCTTTGAATGTCTTCCATAATTCTTCATTACCGGTGAGGAAACGAGCTTCAAGAAGCGATGTTGCAAGGTTCGTATCATCCTTTGCAGCTTCAATACATTCACTGGAGGTGCGCGTGGAATGTCCGACTTTAAGGTTAATATCCCAGAGAAACTGGATCATTGTCGCAATATCGTTATTGTATATTCCTTCGCTGTTTTCTTCAATGAGGAATAAAAGGTCTATATCCGAACAGGGATTCAGTTCATTTCTCCCGTAACCGCCAAGGGCGATAACAGCTCTTCCGCTGTGTTTCTTTTCAGATATGTTCAGCACGGTGGCAATATGTGATATAACCCGATCAATCAATTTCGATAGCAAAGAACAGACACTAATACCTGAGCCTTTGTTATCATGAAACGCCCGTATCCTGTCACGGTTATTTTGGAGAACCTCCCGGTAGGCATTGATACTGCGCCTTATTTTTTTAGGTGAATCGCTAAGATAAGGATATTCACGCTCTACTGCGGTAAGTTCATCATCGATGATATTCGCATTGAAAAGGAGGTTCTGATGTGAAGAAGACAGCAATTCGGTTCGTATCCCTGTTTTTTAGGGGTGAATAAACGAAAATATACCATTTACGGAGTAGTACGTGTTCAATGGTGTAATTCTCGGGCTATATCATTATTCAGGTTTACTGACTTTTTTGATCAACCTGTTTGTTTTGAGAAATTCAACGGGATTGTTATATGCTGTAAAGAATAACGGTGTTCCCGAAAAAGACAATGGAGAAACCGGCCCGATAGACATAAAATTATACTGTTTCGATTGAACATCGAATGCACTGTGCGGATCGCGAAATGACTGATAAAGTCTCAGATGATTGTCATCGCCGCCCGCCAGTTCCTTTAAGGCAGTAAATTCATTGCCAAAAGCCAGTCCGAATCCGAAAAATAGAATTCTCATTTGCTCGACAATTTCCTTGGGTAAACTCGCCAATGTCTGGCTTATGAACAGCCAGCCGAGACCATATTTACGGGTAGTCCTTACAGCGTCAATAAGTGAAAGTCTCACATTTTCATGTGTTTCTTGTTCAGTTTCCTCTCTCGGAGCCAGTCTATGGGCTTCATCTAAAATGACAAGAGTGTTCAAAAACTGGTTTCTCCTGAATGAAAGTTCCGCAACATCTTTTAGATTATCCAGAAAACTTTTTATAACCAGTGCCTGAATTTTGTCGTTCCAGTAAATACCTTTTGCCGATCTGCCGGAAAGATTAATAACAACGATTGGACGATTAGAGCCCGGTGGTATATTAAACGTGCTGGCAAGTATTTGTCCTATGGTAATGCCGCCCTCTCTTTCACGGAATAATTCACAGACAGGTTTCCAGGCGGTTGCATACAGATCATCAAACTTTTCCTGGTTATAACTGAAATCTTTGAAAATATCCTGAAATCTCTGATTGGCACTTTCACTCCCCATTGCTTTGAAAGCCTGGAAAAAGACATCTTTTGACACAAGTCCGTTCGTTTTGAATTTTCCTTTCAGTGCCCGGGTAATATCTTCCGATGCTACCCTTTTCTCTTCCGGGTTTTTAATGCCTATTTTCTGGAAGAAAAGTGACTCACGGAGTATATCCGTAAAAAGCGGCCATAGGACAAATACTTGCCAGCACGTTTAATATACCACCGGGCTCTAAT